>NZ_JBAPRN010000554.1:0-6684 GCF_049281135.1 Mycobacterium sp.
TCGTCCGCCCACGCCGTTGGCGCTGACGTCAACGCCAGCGAGGCGCCGATGCACAGCATGCCGAATTGCCGCTGAGGGCTCACCGCGACCTCCCCGAGTAGAGGCTCCACTGTGCCCGAATGCAGGCAAATATGGGACGAATTCCCCATGCTTTGCGAGCAGATACGGCATTCACCGTGAGTCGATGTGCCAACTAGTTCTAAGCTCAGAAGATGCGCGATCGCGAGACGATCGACTCCGAATTGAGGCGCGTGGCGGCCGAGCTGCGCTCCATTCGCGAGCGCGGCGGACGGCCGTCCAGCCGCCAACTCGACGCGCTTCTTGACGAGCGCCTGGGCCATCCGGCGGATGCGCTGTGTGACCTTGCGATTCTCGATGAAATCTGTTTGCCCGCTGACGAAGCCGACAATCGCCCGCCTCCCCGACGGCGGAGTCTGCTGCTGCGCCTGGCGCTGCGCGCCGCGGTCCCGCTGTCCCTGATCACCATCGCCGCCGTCGTCGCCGTGATGTTCGCCCTTCACCACCGCCACCAGACGCCCCAGCCGACGCCGACCCCGCCGTCCGATGCGCAAGCCAGCCCGGTGGCTCAGGCACCGGCGCCATTCATTCCGCCGCCTAAGCCCGTTTCGACAACCGACATCGCGGAGCAGGCGTTGATCGACACGTTGCAACGCGAGGGCATGCCTGTTCCCAGCCACGACTACGTCACTACCCAGGGCCACGCGGTGTGCGATTTCCTGGGGCGACAACCCAACGTCGCCGACGCGACGCACTTCGTGCAGCAGTCGACGGTTTGGGATGCCAGTCAAAGCGCCGATTTCGTCACCGCTGCCGTCATCACTTACTGCCCGCAGTTCGAATCGACAGCCTCGGACCAGGCGCAGCAGACCTACCAGAAGTCGCTGACCAACCTGCAGACCATCGAAGGCGATCTGAAGGGGATCAACAACAACCTGCAAGACATCCGGGACGGCCTGCACGGCGGCAGCTGACTCGTTCGGGTGCGGCTCTCTAATCGGTCTTTCATGAGCACAGTCTCGAGACCTACGCTTAGTGCTATGAGGCAAATCCTGTTGCGTGCCGTTTTGCTTCTGGGATCGTGGGCGATCGGACTGCTGGTGGCCGCGTGGGTTATTCCCGGAGTTTCGTTGTCGGCGTCGGGGTTCATCGTCGCCGTGGTGGTGTTCTCGGTGGCGCAAGCGGCGCTGTCGTTGTTGATCTTGAAGTTGCCACATGGGTATGCGGCGCTACTTCTTGGGGGCACCGGCCTGGCATTGACCGTTTTCGCGTTGATCCTCGCCACGGCAATGACGCACGGGCTCACTGTTCGCGGCATGGCGTCCTGGGTGGCCACCACGCTTGTGGTGTGGCTGGTGACAACGATCGGGGCAGTTTCACTGCCCGAGCTGTTAGGCCGCCAAGGCGCCGGCCCGGCTTGACCAAACCGACGTGCCGACGGCCTGGGCCGAATTCGGCATTTCGGTGAGTGCGCAGGGTGAGTAGCATTTGGTTATCTCGTCCGACGACGGAGGGAGACGTGATGGGCGACACTCATCACGATCCGACAGATCATTCTCGGACCACGCAACCGCACGCTGGTATCGCCATGAAGGACAACTTCTTCTGGCCGGGGTTGATCCTGCTGGCCGTGTCGGCATTCGGGATGATCTGCACGGCGGCAGCCGCCGCCTACCGACGGTACGAATGGCTCACCACCACGGTGCTCATCGCCGTGCTCGGAGCGGTCGCCGGCGCGCTATGGATCGTCGTGGAGAACCGCCGGGTGACCCACCTCGAGGAGCAGTGGCACACCGCGAACCCCGACGCTCAGTTGCGCTAAGTACGTGATGGCCGGCGAATCTCGCGTCGTTGCAACACGTTTCGGCCCGGCTTACCGTCGTACTACCGACGCGCTGGACAACCTCGGCTGGCTCCCGAACTTCGTGCTGCGGGTCACTGTCGGGTTCATGTTCTTCAGCGGCGCGGTGATCAAGCTCGATGATCTAGGGAAATTCACAACGATGTTTGTCCGCCTGGGCATTCCAGCTGCACAGGTGCTCGCCCCGGTTACGGCCGTCGTGGAACTTGTTGGTGGTGCGGCGCTGATGCTGGGCCTGGCCACCCGGCTGGTGTCTCTGATACTGGCAGGGGACATGGTCGGCGCCCTGATCACAGACATCGGCCCGAATCTGGCGGAGAAGTATCCGGCTCTCTGGGACTTCCTCAGCAACTTGTTCTATGCACCGGAGTGGCTGCTGGTAGCGCTGCTGCTGTGGTTGCTATGTGTCGGAGCCGGCAAGGCCAGCTTGGACGAGTTGGCCAGTCGACGTCTGGCGATGCTGACCACCGAGGACTGAGCGACCACTCAGCCGGAATCACTGGCAGCAAAAGGTGCGAGGGGAGCGCGACCTGCTGTTCCGGCTGGCCGGACACATCACCCCGGGACTTGACTCGGTGTCGTCGCGCATGTCGCCAGGCGTGCAACGCCCACTCGACCGCCTTTCCAACACCCCCGTTGCCGTCTACGACGCCACCTGGACACTCATCACCGCCAACGCACCCTACGACGCGCTGATGGGTCCGACCACGAACTGGCGGGAATCGAACGCAACAGCATCTGGCGCCACCTCATCGGCCCAGGCAACCGCACCGTCCAGACCCCCGAGGAGCGGGCCGACCAGCAGGCCCGACTCGTTGCCGACCTGCGCCTGACCGCAGCCCGATACCCCGCCGATCCACGGTTGAAGCGACTAATCCGCGAACTCGCGGCGCAGAGCCCACGCTTCGTCGAACTCTGGGACGGCAACGTCGAACCGCACCAAGACCAAGGTCGGCACAAAACAACGACGAACCCCGGTGAGGTCGTGCGCGGTCGCGTCAAGAAACCATCAAGAAATGGGGTTTTCCCGTCCGGGATTTGTCCTGTTCTGATAGCTGCCCCTGCGGGCTGCGTTGTGGATTACATGATCAACAAAACGATAGTTACCTGCATCGCGGCTGCCACGATTGCCTTGGCGGCGCCGGCCCATGCCGACAACGGCAAAACGGTGTGCCCTTCGATGGGCAACGGCATAAGCCACGCCCAAGAGCACTGCCCGCAAACCCCTGGGATGCGCGCGCCAGCCCCCAGGACCTATGACGGCCACCTGCTACCTCAGGGCTACAGCGGCAAACCGTGACGGCACTTGATGGGGCGATGGCGGAGGTCGCTAGCCGAATTCAGCCGGGTACTTGAAATACTCCGCCCCAAGTCGCTTTTTGACCTCGGCGCACATGCGCTTGTTGCGCCAGGTTTGCACCGGGGAAAGGTTGTCGGGGGCGGCTGTGACCAGAGCGAAAATATCCTCGTTGAGCTTTCGCGTGCAAGTCCCCAGGCTCGCGGCGTACGGTCGCATATTTTCCGCAGTCGGTGTCAACGATTGTGATTCGGCCGACGTTGAATGCGGTGGCGATGCCGAGCAGGGCGCGCTGCGGTTGGTCGCCGACGTCATCGAGTGCGGCATGAGCCGTGGCCGCCGAAATCTTGCCCTCCTCCGAATCGGCGGTTAAATCGGACGCTTCGCAGATGGCTTGGATGGCTAGCTGGAGATCATGGCCGGCGGACAAAATTCCGGCGACGGCTTCGCCGCTGCGGCGCTCCGTAAGCGTCGCCTGTGCGCCTGTTCTCGCGCCGCCACGTGAGGCTCGACGCAACAGTCGTCGCCTGGTCCGAATGGCCGCCGACGAAATGGTCCGGGGGCGTGATCGGGGCGTAGTGTTCGCACGGATAGCGCAGAGGGGAGTCCGAAATGCCGACGAGCGATCATGACTGGAGCAAGCCAGCGGCGACGGCCATTCCCAAGGACGGGTACTTTGAGCTCGAGCGGGGCCGCTACGGTCCGATCTATCCGAGAACTCCTGCCTGCTATGGCTTTTCGATCATCGCGAAGGTCAAAGAGGGGCGCGAAGAGGCCGTCCGCGCGTACGGCAAGCAGATCGAAGAAGCGATTGCCGGGAGTCCCGACGTGCTCGCGCCGCTGCGGCTGCACTACTTGCGGTGGGTATTGTTCGACGTCGGCTCGGGGCTGCATTTTCAGTACCAGGGCATCTTTGACACCGATTTCGACAAATACACCGAGGATGCGGTGGCGCTGTTCAGCCAGACCGGGATCACTACGGTATTCACCAATCTCGAGGGATTCCCCGAGGACTGGAAAGAGAATCCGGACGCCTTCGTCAAGTTCGTTCGTGAGCATCAGTGCCCCAGTTTCCTGGAGTACGGGGAGTACCCGTACGTCACCGCCGACGAGATCAAAAAGGCCCTTCGGCTCAAAGCGGCGTTTTCCGACATGCTTGACCAGATGCAGTGATCCGTATCGAAGCGTGCACCAATGCTTGAGTTGGACGACATTCAGCACATTCTGCTGACCCGCACGCCGGCGATGACGGGCCGCTATGAGTTTCTGACATTTGGCAACCCGGCGGGGGGTCGGGCGTGGCTGTCCGAGCTGATCCCCGTGGTCGAATCGGCCACCGCGGCGCAAGCCTCGATGGACAGCACGAAGCGGTGGGTCACGCTGGCAGTCACCTGGAATGGCTTGCGAGCCCTCGGGGTTCCCGAGGAATCGCTGGCGACTTTCCCGGAGGCGTTTCGCCAGGGGATGGCGGCTCGGGCAGACATCCTGGGTGATACCGGGGCCGCGCACCCCGACAACTGGGTGGGCGGTCTGGCAGGCGCCGACTTACACGCTATCGCGATCCTGTTCGCGCGTGATGAAGCTGAACATGCGCGCGCCACCGGGGTGCACGACGAGCTGGTAGCCCGGTGCGAGGGTGTGCGCAGCCTGTCGGTGTTGGATTTGAACGCGACGCCGCCGTTCAATTACGCACATGATCACTTCGGGTTCCGCGACAGGTTGTCGCAGCCGGTGATCGAGGGCTCGGGTGAACAGCCGACGCCGGGGTCGGGGGCGCCGCTGAAGCCGGGCGAGTTCATCCTCGGCTATCCCGACGAGCACGGGTCGCCAGATCTGCCGCAGCCAGAAGTACTGTGCCGCAATGGAAGCTACATGGCCTACCGGCGGTTGCAGGAGCACGTAGGACTTTTCCGTGACTATCTGCTCGAGCACGCCGACACGCCGGGCGATCAGGAATTGCTCGCCGCGAAGTTCATGGGCCGCTGGCGCAGCGGTGCACCGCTGGTGCTGGCACCGGATAAGGACGATCCCGAGCTGGGCGCGGACCCTATGCGCAACAACGACTTTAACTATAAGGAGATGGATCCGCACGGGTACGCTTGCCCGCTGGGATCGCACGCGAGACGCCTCAACCCGCGCGACACTGCGCACAACATGAACCGGCACAGGATAATTCGCCGCGGTGCCACCTACGGGCCGGCATTGCCCGAGGGTGCGCCCGACGACGGGGTGGATCGCGGTATTGCCGCATTCATCATCTGTGCCAGCCTGGTTCGCCAATTCGAGTTCGCGCAGAACGTGTGGATCAACGACCGCACGTTCCACGAACTCGGCAACGAGCATGACCCCATCTGCGGGACACAGGACGGCACAATGGAATTCAAAATCCCCAACAGGCCGATCCGCAAAGTCCTCAAAGGCCTGCCGGCCTTCACCACCTTGAAGGGCGGGGCCTACTTTTTCCTGCCGGGGCTAGCAGCCCTCCGCTACCTGGCGACGCTCGACAGTCAAGAGGCACGATCATGAGCACGCTGCCCGCTCCGCGCACCTACAACCAAACCCATGTCCCGCGCAAGCACACTCCAGGTCATCGGCGTATCAGCATCTATTGGAGCTGGAGTTACCCGTGGGAAGCCCAGCGCGACCCGGCCGCGATGTACAACCGCTTCTCCACCATGACCGAAGTCCGCAACGCCTTATGGCCGAGCTACGAGACAACGGAATACGACAAGTCGCACTTCCTCCAGGGCATCGCGGGCACCCTGGAACTTTTCCACCGCTCAGCGCTGGCTTTCCAGGACCTGGCTGGCGAAGCCACCGGTCACCCAGTCGCCGTCTTCCAGCGCATCGACCAGGCGGGCTACCAGCTCCCCATCGATGAGCGGATCCTGGCCGACACCGACACCCTCATGGTCTTCGGGCTGGACCATATCCTGTCCGCGCAGGAAGCGGCTCCGGAGGAAGTCAGCGCCATCCGGGAATGGCTGAAACGAGAAGGCACGTGCCTGTTACTGGCCCCGCACCACGACGTCGGCTTCACCGACGATTTTGCCCAGCGTCAGGTGGAATACCAGCACCACGGCGACCCACTTGTGCCTCGTCAACAACGGTTCGGGCAATACACCCGCTCACTGATGCTCGCCCTCGAGGTCCCGGTGCACAACACCTGGGGGCTGCGTCCCGCCGTTGTCGAGGGCACCAAGCAGATCGCACCCCTGACCGCGGTCCGCGACCTGGACGCCGCGCACTTGCTCGACAACGTCACCACGTTCAACTTCCATCCCCACCTGCCGCACTACGAACTCACCGCACCGGAGAGCGACTCGGTGCGGGTGCTGGGTCGTCAACGGATCGATCCCAACAGGCATCATCCCTTCACCGCGGCGGGAAACACCGAATTCAACGCCCTGATCTGGATGCCGCCGTCGGGCCAGCGCGCCGGCGACATCGTCCTCGTCGACTCCACGAACTTCACCACGCTTTTCGGCGGCACCGACAGCCTCAAGAA
>NZ_JBAPRN010000555.1:0-2254 GCF_049281135.1 Mycobacterium sp.
CATCCCCGACCACCAGCGTGGCACCTACGCAGCTGTGGCCCACCCCGCCATGCTCGAGCATTTCGCCAAGCTCGGAATCACCGCCATCGAGCTGATGCCGGTGCACCACTTCGCCAACGACTCCACGCTGGTGGACAAGGGACTGTCAAACTACTGGGGCTACAACACAATCGGCTTCCTGGCTCCCGATTCCAAGTACGCGTCCAGCACCACGCCCGGCGGCCAGGTGCAGGAGTTCAAGACCATGGTCCGCGCTCTGCATGAAGAGGACATCGAAGTCGTCCTGGACGTGGTGTACAACCACACCGCCGAAGGCAACCACCTCGGCCCCACCTTGTCGATGCGCGGTGTCGACAACGCCGCGTACTACCGCTTGGTCGACGACGATCAGCAGTACTACATGGACTACACCGGAACCGGCAACAGCCTCAACGTCGGGCATCCACACACACTGCAGCTGATCATGGATTCGCTGCGGTACTGGGTGACCGAAATGCACGTCGACGGATTCCGCTTCGACCTGGCCTCCACACTCGCCCGTGAGTTCTACGACGTCGACCGGCTGTCGGCGTTTTTCGAACTCGTGCAACAGGATCCGGTCGTCAGTCAGGTCAAGCTGATCGCCGAGCCGTGGGATGTCGGCCCGGGCGGCTATCAGGTCGGCAATTTCCCGCCGCAGTGGACGGAGTGGAACGGCAAGTTCCGCGACACCGTTCGCGACTACTGGCGCGGGGAGGCCGCGACGCTGGGCGAGTTCGCCTCCCGGCTGACCGGCTCGGCCGATCTCTACGAGTCCACCGCCCGGCGCCCGGTGGCTTCCATTAACTTCGTCACCGCTCACGACGGCTTCACGCTACGGGACCTGGTGTCCTACAACGAAAAACACAACGACGCCAACGGCGAAGACAACAACGACGGCGAAAGCAACAACCAGTCATGGAACTGCGGCGCGGAAGGTCCGACCGACGATCCCGAGATCAACGCGCTCCGTGCTCACCAGCAGCGCAACTTCCTGGCGACAACGCTGCTGTCGCAGGGGGTTCCGATGATCTCGCACGGCGACGAGCTCGGCCGCACACAGAACGGCAACAACAACGGCTTCTGCCAAGACAACGAGCTCACCTGGGTGCATTGGGACAAAGCGGACACCGAGTTGCTGGAGTTCACCCGATCGGTATCCGCTCTGCGCGCTGCGCATCCGGTGTTCCGGCGCCGCCGATTCTTCAAAGGGGCGCCGGTCCGCCGGCGGGGCGTCGAAGGACAACCGGACATCTCCTGGTTCCGGCCAGACGGCTCCGAAATGACAGACGACGACTGGGACTCGGGCTTCGGCAAATCAGTGGCGGTCTACCTGAACGGCCATGGCATTCCCGACCTCGATGCTCGCGGGCAGCGGGTTACCGACGACTCGTTTTTTCTGTGTTTCAATGCCCACCACGAGCCGATCGAATTCACCTTGCCGCCAGGCGAATTCGGCCCAACGTGGCTCCCCGTTGTCGACACCGCCGAAGCGACGAATCCCGTTGATCGCGATCCGATTACCGCTGGCGACACCGTTAGGGTAGCCGCGCGGGCGACCGTGGTGCTGCAAGCCGGCGACGAGTAAGCCGTCGGCGCCACCGATTCCCGGTCAGCCGTGCGGCGCCTCGGAGATCTTGCTGTCCGGCTTGCCGAGCGTCTGGCAGTAGGTCGCCGCCGATAGCCGGGTCGCGGTGATCTCCAGATTGGACGGGTCGGCGCCGCTCTTGTCCTTGAGCATCTTGCTGACCTCATCGTTCTGCTTCTTCTCGTCCTGCGTGGTGAAGTCCTTGCACTTGGTGTCACCACCGGTGTTGATGATCTGCGACGCAGAGCATCCACTGAACAAAACTGCGGCGATCGCTATCGCGGCTGGCGCCATTGCCTTCATCTTCCGGCCTTTCCTGGAACGAAGTAGCAAGTCTCTGTACACCACTTCGGCGGATTTCAAACCTTGTCGGGGCCGTCAGGCTGGCGCTACCCGGATGCGGACCGGTCCGCGTGACGGCTGATCCGGATCGACGACCGCACCGCGCTGGGTGATTTCGACATCGCCGTCGCGCGCCAACGCGAATGCGATGCTGCGGCTTTGAGCCATCAGCTCGCGCCAGCTGGGGCCGCCGACGGCGCGCGCGGCATCCGACGGGCAGATGCTGGAGTTCGGCCCGCGATGCTGCGCCAGCGCGAGAATCGCGGCGCGTAGCCGGGTGGCCGCCGCTCCGCCACCGAGCGCGGA
>NZ_JBAPRN010000556.1:0-1595 GCF_049281135.1 Mycobacterium sp.
TCTGCGGACTGGGCTTCAGGTCGACGCCATGGCGGTCGCGTCGAAGCGGCTGCGTGCAACGGTCGTGCAACGCCAGGACCGCACGCAACCGTCGCAACCAACGTCACCAACCAGGGAGATGCCCGTAACCAACGGCGTCGCGACCGACCAACGCCACCAACGCTGGGCGGAAAACGTTGACACAAAAATGCTCACCCAACGCAGCTAGCGCAAAGTTGGGGCGATTAGCTCAGTGGGAGAGCGCTTCCTTGACACGGAAGAGGCCACTGGTTCAATCCCAGTATCGCCCACATAAGGCAACGAATTCGGGCCCCGCATCGATGCGGGGCCCGCTTTCGTTCCGTGTCACCGGACACGCGACTCGTGCTTCAAGTGCGGGTATACGGTAGTCGCGCAGAGAAGCCTCGCGACCATGCCGGCCATCTCGGGCGTTGCACGCGGGTTGCACCGACGGCCAGCAGCGACGGCTCGGGGCGCCGCTCCAGCCGCCATTGCTGGGTGAGCAGCGCCCCAACGACTCGGTGATCACTGCCTGCAGTGATTAGTGCTCACACCAGGGCGGTCACTCGGCGGTAGCGGGGGAGGAGCGCAGGTCGGCCGACCAGCGTTCCTCTATGCGGCCATATCGCCAGACGAACAGCGCGGTGATCCAGGCCAGGAAGAACAACCCGACGATCGCATATCCGGCGTAGTCCAAGGGGATGCTGGCGATCGCGTTGATGGGCCCGGTGGTGATGTTGGCCTGGTCGGCCAGGACGCCGATCAGTTCGATAGTGCCGATGATCAGCGCCACCGCGACGGACACAGTAGTGATGGTGATGTTGTAGAAGACCTTGCGGACCGGCTTCATGAACGCCCAGCCGTAGGCGGCGTTCATGAACACCCCATCGATGGTGTCCATGAGACACATCCCGGCCGCGAACAGGATCGGCAGGATCAAGATCGAGTAGAACGGCAGATTGAACGCCGCAGCCCCGCCGGCCAGCACGAGCAGTCCGACCTCGGTGGCGGTGTCGAACCCGAGCCCGAACAGCACCCCGATCGGGTAGATGTGCCAGGGCTCGCGCACCGACTTCGTCAGCCCGCCCAGGAAGCGGTTCATGAAGCCGCGCTTGTTCAGGTGCTCCTCGAGTTCGGCTTCATCGAACTGCCCGGTGCGCATCCGGCGGAAGACCCCGATGATCCCGAACAGCACGACCAGGTTGAGAATCCCCAGTATCCACAGGAAGATTCCTGACACCGAGGCGCCGATGATGCCGGTCGCCGAGTGCAGCCCCGAGTCGTCGTTCTCGACCTGGCCGGCCAGAGTCTTGACACCGACTGAGAGCAGCAATGCCAACGCGAACACGATCGTGGAGTGTCCGAGAGAGAACCAGAAACCGACCGAGAGCGGCTTGCGCTGCCGGGGCTCACCGTGGGCTTCCCGGTCAGCGTTGTCAGCGAGCAGCTTGCGGGTGGTGTTGTCGACGGCGGCGATGTGGTCGGCGTCGAAGGCGTGCCGCAGCCCGAAGGTATAGGCCAGCACACCGACGCCGACGTTGAAGATCGGGTGGTCACCGCCGAGGTGATAATGCTTCGGTACGACCAGACCGAAC
>NZ_JBAPRN010000557.1:0-2588 GCF_049281135.1 Mycobacterium sp.
GTGCAATGCTCTGACCCCCGAGGCTGCTCACCCTCCAGATCTCGTCGTGTGCTGCCTCGGCCTCGGCGGCCACCTCGCCGAACTGGGCGGCGGATCTGGCTAAATCGCCGCTGAACCAGTGCACCACCGCGAGGTAAAAGCGGCACACACGCGAGTTAAACCGGTCGCCGATTGCGTCGGCGAGGTCGCGTCCTTCCTCGCCAGCTGCGCGTATCCCGAGCCAATCACCCGCGATATGGGCGCCTCGCGCCTGCTCGGCGAGGATCTGGCTTAGCCGCCACTGATCGTCCACGGCACGGGCCAGGCCGATCGCCTCGGCGAAGCACGCCCGGGCCAACTCGACGTCATAGCCCAGGTTGGCGGTAAACCCGCAGGCGGTCAGTGTCCTGGCTAGCAGGGCCGGGTCATCGACGTCTCGCGCAATCGCCACGGCCTGTTCGGCCTGGTCCCGGCGGTCGGTGGCACCTAAATAAGTATCGAGAACGGCCTTGTCGGCGAGCGCCCGGGCACGCACCGCGGCCGTCACCGCGGGGAGGTGCGCGTCGAGGTCGGTCAGCGCGGCGTCGAACCAGGTCACCCCTTCTCGGAGGCGGCCCCGCGACACCCATAGCGATTGCAGCGACGACGCCAGCGCCAACGCCGCCTCGAGGTCAGAGTTTTCCCGGCTCCACCCGAACGCGGCGCGCAGGTTGTCGATCTCGATGTTGGCCTGCTCGAGGCGCTGGTCATGATCACTTCCTGCCGGCGCGTCAAGCACGGCGGCCATCGCCGTGTAGTGGTCGCGGTGGCGCGCCCGCACGGCGTCGGCCTCGCCGGACTCGCCTAGTTTTTCGGCCGCGTATTGGCGCACCGTCTCCAGCAGCCGGTAGCGAGTCCGGCCCCCGCTGTCGTCGGCGACCACCAGCGATTTGTCGACCAGCAGTGTGAGCTGGTCGAGCACTTGGTAGCGCTGTACGTCGCCGCCGCCCGCGACCGTTTGGGCGGCGGCGAAGTCGAAGCCCCCCAGGAATGCGGCCAGCCTGCGGAACAGCACTCGTTCGGGTTCGGTCAGCAGCGCGTGTGACCAGTCGACCGAGGCGCGCAGGGTCTGCTGGCGGCGCACCGCGGTGCGCGCTCCGCCGGTCAGTAACCGGAACCGGTCATGGAGGCTGTCGAGGATCTCGCTCAACGACAGGGCACGGACCCGTGCGGCGGCAAGCTCGATCGCCAGCGGCAAACCGTCGAGGCGGGTGCAGATCTCGGCCACGACTGGCGCGTTGTCGTCGCTGACGGCGAAGTCCGGCCGAGTGCGTCGGGCCCGGTCGATGAATAGATCGATGGCTTCGTCGGCCAGTGACAATGACGGCACCCGCCAGCTCACTTCGCCGGCCACCCCGATCGGCTCCCGGCTAGTCGCCAACAGCGTCAACCCTGCAGCCGCGGCGAGTAGCGCATCGACCAGCGCTGCACTCGCATCCAGCAAGTGCTCGCAGTTGTCCAACACGATTAACATTTGCCGATCGGCGATAAACCGGGTCAGGGTGTCCATGGTGGAGCGTCCGGGCTGGTCGGGCAGCCCGAGGGCGCGGGCCACTGTGACCGGCACCAGTTCAGGGTCGGTGATCGGCGCCAGATCCACATACCAAACCCCATCGCCGAATTCGCCCGAAAGCTGGCCCGCGATCTGGATTGCCAACCGAGTTTTGCCCGCTCCGCCAGCACCTGTCAGCGTCACCAACCGGTTCCCGCTTAATACCTCAAGTATATGAGTCAACTCCGCTTCACGGCCCACGAAACTCGTCAATGCCATCGGGAGATGCTGCACTGCAACGTTTTTTAGCGTACGTAACGGCGGAAATTCGTTACACAGATCCGGATGACATAGTTGCACGACCCGTTCTGGGCGGGGAACACCGCGCAATTCATGAGCGCCCAGATCGGTCAACCATGCGTCGGCCGGGAGCATGTCCACAACCAACGCCTCGGTCGTGCCCGACAACAGAATCTGGCCGCCATGCCCGAGATCGCGCAGCCGCGCCGTTCGGTTAATGGTGGGGCCGATGTAATTGCCTTCATCGCGCAGCTGCACCTCACCGGTATGCACACCGATGCGCAATCGGATCGGCGCCAGCGGGGCGCGCTGCAGTTCCAGCGCACAGCACACCGCGTCGCTGGCTCGCGCGAATGCCACGACGAAACTGTCGCCCTCGCCTTGCTCCACCGGCCGCATCCCACTATGAGCGGCGATCAGATCCGATCGTGCATCATCCAGCCGCGCGAACGCAGCTGTCATCTGGTCGGGCTGGCTCTCCCAGAGCCGCGTGGAACCCTCAACGTCAGCTAACAGCAACGTCACGGTTCCTGTGGGTAACAGCCCGCTCACGTCTAGCTGACTCCAGTCCATCAGGGGCATGTCGGCGTGTGGATCGATTTCGCTCATGCTAGCCAGCATGCGATCCGACGAACGGCAAAACATCAGCGCAAACGCGCAGATTTGCGGCCTACGGAATATACGACCCGCTGGGCGCAGATCTACGCGCCTTGGCCGACGTTCTGAGTCTCATGGCGCCGGATAGTCGAGTTAACCGCCGGACCCAGCGAAATTAAGT
>NZ_JBAPRN010000558.1:0-2366 GCF_049281135.1 Mycobacterium sp.
GCCCGCCGCGAACGTCCAGGTGCGCCTGAACCGCCTCTTCGGGATCCATGTGAACGTCCCGGGCCACTCTGTTGTAGGCCCCGACGGGTAGCAGCGTCACGTCGAACGGTCCGTGATCGGCGCCGATTTCGGCGAAGCTCTTGGTGTAGCCGGTGTCGCCGCCGAAGTATGCCCGGTGCGAGGGGCCGATGATCGCCCACGACGCCCACAGGGTGTTGAAGCGGTTCAGGAAGCGGCCGGAGAAATGCCGGGCCGGTGTGCAGATCAGCGTGAGCTCATCGATTTTCGTCTGCTCGTTCCAGTCGAGTTCGATGACACGCTCGTCGGGAATGCCCCACTCCCGCAGGTGCGCACCGACACCGAGGGGAACCACGAACGGCGCCCACTGGCTGCGGGCCAGTGCGAGGATCGTGTCGATGTCGAGGTGGTCGTAATGGTCGTGACTGATCACGATCGCGTCCAGCGCCGGCAGCGCATCCAGCGGCACCGGCGGCGGATGCATACGCCCCGGCCCGATGACGTCCGACGGCGAGCAGCGTTCGCTCCACACCGGGTCGGTGAGAACGCGGTATCCGTCGATCTCCAGCAGCGTGGTCGAGTGGCCGAACCAGCTGACCGCGATCTGGCCGGCGGGAGCATCGAAGGCTCGCAGCTCGGGGGTGTCCAACGGAATCTCCGCCGAAGGCCGAGCGTCCTCGAGACCGGTGACGATCTCCCACAACAACGATCGCCCTTGATCGGGGCTGATATTCATTGACGGAGGTTCCAGGTTGACGAAGACACCGTCGTGGAAGTTCGGCGACCGGTCGGCGACTGCGCGAATGTCAGACGGTTGAGCTCCGAGCGCGGCCGGTGCACCGTGCAGGGCACGCAACACCCACCCGCCCGTCGCGAGCGAGACTGTGCCCGCTGCCAGTCGCAGTGCTGCGCTCAACATCCGTTACGCCCCCTGGAATTTCGGCGGTCGCTTCTCCACCCGTGCGACCTGCGCCTCGATCACGTCTTGGCTACCCCACGCTTTGTCGAAAAGTTCCTTCTGCGCCGGCGACGGCTCTTCGATGGAGCCGTCGTCGTTGAGCACCCGCTTGGCGTGCTGCAACGCCAGCGGAGCCAGGCCGGCGATATCGGCGGCCCACGCCTGCGCGTCGGCCAGCGTCCCGATCCGGTTGGCCATCCCGGTCTGCAGCGCGGTCTCGGCGCTCAGCTTCTCCGCGGCCAGCAGCATGGCCCGGGCCCGGCCGTGGCCGACCAGCGACGAGAGCCGGTGGATACTCCAGTTATCCAGTGCCAGACCATATTTCGACGTCGGGAACTGGAGGAACGCCTCGGGCGCGACGACTCGAAGATCGCACTGCATGGCCAGCTGGAGACCGGCGCCGATCGCGGGCCCGTTGATCGCGCCGATCACTGGAATCGGCGCGGCGTCCAGCACCTTGTGCAGTTCGATGAGGCGGTCGGGATAGTCGGCGGCGAACGCGTCACCGCTGAGGTCGGCGCCGGCGCAGAACACGGTGCCCTGCCCGGTCAGCACGATGACACGGACATCCTCGCCGACGGCCTTCTCCACCGACTCGCGCAACTCCTCGACCAGCTGGGAGTTGAGCGCATTCCGTCGTTCGGGACGCTGCAACTCAATGGTCAACACGTCTTCGACGCGAGTGAGACCGATCATGGGCCCAGCCTATTAGCCTCGGCCGGGCGGTATCGAATCGGCGGTAGGCGGACCGTTCCCTTCGGCCCATGGACCTGACAGGATGCTTCCCCGTGACAAGGCCTAATTTCCTGGTGATCGTGGCAGATGACCTCGGGTTCTCCGATATCGGCGCGTTCGGCGGCGAGATCGAGACCCCCAATCTGGACCAGCTGGCCCACGCGGGCATCCGGTTGACCGATTTCCACTCGGCGCCGGCCTGCTCGCCGACCCGGTCGATGCTGCTGACCGGCACCGATCACCACATCGCGGGCATCGGCACCATGCTCGAGGTTGCTCCGCAGTTCCGGGGACAGCCCGGCTACGAGGGACACCTGAACGATCGGGTGGTCGCCTTGCCCGAATTGCTACGGGACGCCGGCTACCTGACCCTGATGGCCGGCAAATGGCATCTGGGCAACACCATCGACACGTCGCCGTGGTCCCGTGGATTCGACCGGTCGTTCGCGCTATTGCCCGGCGGTGCAAGCCATTACAGCAATGTTCCCGGCGACTTCATACCAATGATGTCGCGGTACACCGAGGACGATCAGTTCGTCACCGTCCCAGACGACTTCTATTCGTCGGACTTCTACGCCGACACGCTGCTGCGATACTTCCGCGAGCGGTCCGCCGACCCCAAAAATGGGGACCGTCCGTTCTTTGCCTACCTGCC
>NZ_JBAPRN010000559.1:0-11263 GCF_049281135.1 Mycobacterium sp.
CTGCACATCTGGGCGGACGCCGGCGGCGCCGGCGCGGACTTCGTCGGGATCCCCGGCGCGACCGGCAAGCTGGCGCCGGAGAAGAAGCCTGCGGTCGGCGGGATCTTCACCGACTTGGCGGTGGCCACGCAGCCGGGGTTGTCGGCCCGCATCGACGTCGACACCCGCTTCATCGTCGCCCCCACGATGCTGAAGCGGGCCGTGCTGGCCCTGGGCGGGCTGGCGGTGCTGGCCTCGATCGTCGCGCTGGGCGTCCTGGACCGGCAATCGGGACACCGGACGCGACGCAACTGGCGGCATTTGTTTCAGGCAGGTATCGCGACTTGGCTGGCCGACGCCGGGGTGGTCGCCACGCTGCTGCTCTGGCATGTCATCGGCGCCACGTCGTCGGACGACGGCTACAACCTGACCATGGTCCGCGTCTCCGGGCAGGCCGGCTACGTGGCCAACTACTACCGGTACTTCGGGACGACCGAGGCGCCCTTCGACTGGTACCAATCGGTCCTGGCCCAGCTGGCATCGGTCAGCACCGCGGGCGTATGGATGCGGCTGCCCGCCACGCTGGCCGGGATCGGCTGCTGGCTGATCATCCGCCGCTACGTGTTGCGGCGTCTGGGCCCCGGTAAGGGTGGGCTGGCGAGCAACCGGGTGGCGGTGTGGACCGCGGGCGCGGTGTTCCTCGCGGCCTGGCTGCCGTTCAACAACGGCCTGCGGCCCGAGCCGCTGATCGCGCTGGGCGTGATCGCCACCTGGATGCTGGTGGAGACCGCGATCGCGACCCGTCGGCTGGTGCCGGCGGCGGTGGCGATCGTCGTGGCGATGTTGACCGCGACGGTGGCGCCACAGGGCCTGATCGCGATCGCCGCCTTGCTGACCGGCGCGCGGCCGATCGCGCAGATCATCATGCGGCGCAGGGCAACTGACGGCCTGCTCGCACCGTTGGCGGTGCTGGCCGCGTCGCTGTCGCTGATCACCGTCGTGGTGTTCCGGTCGCAGACGCTGGCCACTGTCGCCGAGTCGGCTCGGATCAAATACAAGGTCGGACCGACGATCGCCTGGTATCAGGACTGGCTGCGCTATTACTTCCTTACGGTGGAATCCAACCCGGACGGGTCGATGGCGCGGCGGTTCGCCGTGCTGGTTCTGCTGCTGTGCCTGTTCGGGATGCTGGTCATCTTGCTGCGCCGCGGTCGGATCCCCGGGGTGGCCAGCGGCCCGGCGTGGCGATTGGTCGGCACTACCGCGTTCGGCCTGCTGCTCTTGACCTTCACTCCGACGAAGTGGGCGATTCAGTTCGGTGCGTTCGCGGGACTGGCCGGCGCACTCGGGGCGGTGACCGCCTTCGCGCTGGCCCGGATCGGGCTGCACAACCGCCGCAACCTCACGCTGTACGTGACGGCCCTGCTGTTCGTGCTGGCGGTGGCGACGTCGGGCGTCAACGGCTGGTTCTACGTCGGCAACTACGGCGTGCCGTGGTGGGACATCCAGCCGGTGATCGCCAGCCACCCGGTGACGTCGATCTTTTTGACGCTGTCGATCATCACCGGACTGCTCGCCGCGTGGCAGCACTTCCGGATGGACTACGCCGGCCACACCGAAGTGACGGACAACCGGCGTAACCGGGTGCTGGCGTCGACTCCACTGCTGGTGGTCGCGACGATCATGGTCGTCGGTGAGGTCGCATCGCTGGCCAAGGGCGCGGTGTTCCGCTATCCGCTCTACACCACCGGCAAGGCCAATCTCGCTGCGATCAGTTCGGCGCTCTCGCCCACCAGTTGCGCCATGGGCGACGACGTGCTGACCGAGCCCGACCCCAATGTTGGCCTGCTGCAACCGGTTCCGGGGCAGACGTTCGGGCCCGACGGTCCGCTCGGGGGCGTCAACCCGGTGGGCTTCAAACCCGACGGGGTGGGTGATGACCTGAGGTCGTACCCGGTGGTGACCAAACCAGGGGTGGTGAATTCCGACGCGTCACCGAACAAGCCCAACGCCGCCATGAGTGACTCTGCAGGCACGGCCGGTGGGAAAGGCCCAGTTGGGATGAACGGGTCGAACGTGGTACTGCCGTTCGGCCTCGACCCGGCCCGCACGCCGGTGATGGGCAGCTACGGCGAGAACACCTTGGCGGCCACTGCCACCTCTGCCTGGTACCAGTTGCCGCCGCGAACCGCCGACCGGCCGATCGTGGTGATATCGGCGGCCGGGGCCATCTGGTCGTACAAGGAGGACGGCACCTTCACCTACGGACAGTCGCTGAAATTGCAGTGGGGAATCTCTCGGCCCGACGGGACCACCCAGCCGCTCGGGGAGGTGCAGCCCATCGACATCGGACCCGAACCGGCCTGGCGCAATCTGCGCTTTCCACTGACCTGGGCACCACCGGAGGCGAACGTGGCACGCATCGTCGCCTACGACCCGAACCTCAGCCAAGATCAGTGGTTCGCGTTCACGCCGCCTCGGGTGCCGGTGCTGGAAACGCTGCAACAACTGATCGGGTCGCAGAAACCCGTGCTGATGGACATCGCGACCGCGGCCAACTTCTCGTGTCAGCGGCCGTTCTCCGAACACCTTGGGGTGGCCGAGCTTCCGGATTACCGCATCCTGCCCGACCACAAACAGACAGCGTCGTCGTCGAACGGTTGGGAGGCCAGCGCGACCGGCGGTCCGTTCCTGTTCACCCAGGTGCTGCTGCAGACCTCGACGATCTCGACCTACCTGCGCGGCGACTGGTATCGCGATTGGGGATCGGTCGAGCAGTACTACCCGCTGGTGCCGAGCGATCAGGCGCCGAATGCCGTCATCGAACAGGGTGTGATGACCGTGAACGGCTGGAGCCGCCAAGGTCCGATTCGGGCACTGCCATGAGCCAGGTCATCGAAAAACAAGCAGACGTCGCCGCCGGCCGTGACGTCCGGACGACGCGGTGGGTCGCCACGATCGCCGGACTGATCGGCTTCGTGCTGTCGGTGGCCACACCGTTGCTACCGGTCGTGCAGACGACGGCGATGCTCAATTGGCCGCAGCAGGGTCAACTGAATAGCGTTACAGCACCGTTGATTTCGCTATCTCCGGTCGACGTCACGGCCACCGTGCCGTGTGCCGTGGTGCGCGGCCTGCCGGCCGACGGCGGTGTCGTGTTCAGTACGGCACCGAAGAAGGGCAAGGATGCGGCGCTCAATGCGCTGTTCGTCGTGGTCAACGGCAAGCGCGTCGACGTCACCGACCGCAACGTGGTCATTGCCAGCGTCTCGCGTGAGCAAGCGGAGTCCGCACAGTGCCGGCGGATCGAGATAACCTCAACGCTCGCCGGAACTTTCGCCACCTTTGTCGGGCTGACAGATGCCGCGGGCAAGCCCCAGTCCGGAGGTTTCGCCGACCCCAACCTGCGTCCGCAAATCGTCGGGGTCTTCACCGACCTGACCGGTCCCGCGCCACCCGGGTTGAAGTTCTCCGCGACCGTCGACACCAGGTTCTCCACCACCCCAACAACGTTGAAGCTGCTGGCGATGGTGGGCGCCATCCTGTCCACCATCGTCTCGCTGGTCGCCCTGTGGCGACTGGACCAGCTCGACGGTCACCGGATGCGCCGGCTCATTCCGGCGAACTGGCGCACGTTCACCCTGGCGGACGCCACGGTGACGTTCGGCTTCCTGCTGTGGCATGTGATCGGGGCGAACTCCTCCGACGACGGGTACATCCTTGGCATGGCGCGGGTCGCCGACCGCGCCGGTTACATGTCCAACTACTTCCGCTGGTTCGGCAGCCCGGAGGACCCGTTCGGCTGGTACTACAACTTGCTGGCTCTGATGACCCACGTCAGCGACGCCAGCCTGTGGATGCGGCTGCCAGATCTGATCGCGGGCCTGGTGTGCTGGCTGCTGCTGTCACGTGAGGTGCTGCCCCGGTTGGGGCCGGCCGTGACATCGAGCAAGGCGGCCAACTGGGCGGCGGGCTTGGTCCTGCTGACCGCGTGGATGCCGTTCGACAACGGTCTGCGGCCCGAGCCGATCATCGCCGTCGGTTCGCTGATCACCTACGTGCTGATCGAACGCTCGATGCGCTACAGCCGACTGACGCCCGCCGCGCTGGCCGTCGTCACGGCCGCATTCACGCTCGGCGTTCAGCCCACCGGGTTGATCGCCGTGGCCGCATTGATCGCCGGTGGCCGTCCGATCCTGCGCATCTTGGTCCGCCGTCACCGCCTGGTCGGCACGTTGCCGTTGGTGGCACCCATGCTGGCCGCTGGCACGGTCATCCTCACCGTGGTGTTCGCCGACCAGACGCTGTCAACAGTGTTGGAAGCCACCAGGATTCGCACCTCGATCGGCCCCAGCCAGGCCTGGTACACCGAAAACCTGCGCTACTACTACCTGATCCTGCCCACCGTCGACGGGTCGATGTCGCGCCGGTTCGGCTTCCTGATCACGGCGTTGTGCCTTTTCACGGCCGTGTTCATCATGTTGCGGCGCAAGCGAGTTCCAGGAGTGGCCCGCGGGCCGGCGTGGCGCCTGATGGGTGTCATCTTCGGCACCATGTTCTTCCTGATGTTCACCCCGACCAAGTGGGTGCACCACTTCGGGCTCTTCGCCGCGGTGGGCGCGGCTATGGCCGCGCTGACGACGGTGCTGGTGTCACCGAAAGTGCTGCACTGGTCGCGCAACCGGATGGCGTTCCTGGCCGCGGTGATGTTCGTGTTGGCGCTGTGCTTCGCCACCACCAACGGTTGGTGGTACGTGTCCAGCTATGGGGTGCCGTTCAACAGCTCCATGCCGAAGGTCGGCGGAATCTCAATCAGCACAATCTTTTTCGCGCTGTTCGTGATTACCGCTGTGTACGCGGCCTGGCTGCACTTCGTGGACACCAGCCACGGCGAGGGTCGGCTGGCGCGTGCGCTGACCGCGGCGCCTATCCCCGTCGCGGCGGGCTTCATGGCGGTGGTGTTCATCGGCTCGATGGTGGCCGGCATCGTGCGGCAGTACCCGACCTATTCGAACGCCTGGGACAACCTGCGCGAATTCAGCGGAGGTTGCGGTCTGGCCGACGACGTACTGGTCGAGCCGGACAGCAACGCCGGCTTCATGGCGCCGCTCAAAACTGGGGAGCCGGACAATTACGGTCCGTTGGGCCCGCTGGGTGGTGTCAGCCCAACGGGATTCACGCCCAACGGCGTACCGGACCGAACCCTGGCCGAGTCGGTCAAGGAGACGTCAGTGCCGCAGCCGGGTACCGACTACGACTGGGATGCGCCGACCAAGCTGAAAACACCGGGCATCAACGGCTCGACGGTGCCGCTGCCCTACGGCCTTGACCCGCAACGGGTTCCGCTGGCAGGCAGTTATACCACCGGCGCGCAACAGCAGAGCAAGCTGGCCTCGGCGTGGTACCAGCTACCGTCCGCAGACGACGGCCATCCGCTGGTGGTGGTGACCGCCGCGGGCAAGATCGAGGGCAACAGCATCCTGCACCACCACACCAACGGACAGACGGTGGTGCTGGAATTCGGCAAGCCCGGTCCCGGCGGCTCCGTGCTGCCCGCCGGCCGCCTGACGCCCTATGACCTCTACGGCGAGCAGCCGAAGGTGTGGCGGAATCTGCGCTTCGCACGCTCCCAGATGCCCGCCGACGCAGTCGCGGTGCGGGTGGTCGCCGAGGACCTGTCCCTGACGCCGGACGACTGGATCGCGGTGACTCCGCCGCGGGTGCCCGAGCTGCGCTCGCTGCAGGAGTACATCGGCTCGAAGCAACCGGTGCTGATGGACTGGGCGGTCGGACTGGCCTTCCCCTGCCAACAGCCGATGTTGCACGTCTACGGCGTCACCGAGATCCCGAAGTTCCGCATCACCCCGGACTACAACGCCAAGAAACAGGACACCGACACCTGGCAGGACGGCGTCAACGGTGGCCTGCTGGGCATCACCGACCTGTTGTTGCGGGCGCACGTCATGTCCACCTACCTGTCCCATGACTGGGGCCGCGATTGGGGCTCCCTGCGCAAGTTCGACACCCTGGTCGATGCTCCGCCCGCCGAGTTGGATCTCGGCACAGCCACCCATTTCGGCTGGTGGTCGCCGGGCAAGATCAGGATCAAGCCGTAGCGCGGCGACGATGCGGGACGCATAGCGTCCCGAGGAGGAGCCGGGCAATCAAGCCCTAGCTCGGCGACGATGCGGGACGCATAGCGTCCCGAGGAGGAGCCGGGCAAGCAAGCCCTGGCCGGCGGCAGACCTCAGAAGGATCACTAGCATCCTCAGTCACCGAGGAGCGGCGCGTCTCTCTTTTCAGTTTGAGTGCACGGGCGATATCACTAGCCCGGATCCACACGGATTGATAGCGCATATGCCTTCAATGTGAAATGGTCCTGTCCCCCTGGCCGGCACCGGCATGGGCGCGGATGACGCGTGGTGACGGCCATCACGTTCCGATCCGGTCGGCGGCGGGTAGGCCTTGAACATCCCCATCCACGAGCGAAAAGGAGTGACCTGTGACCAGCGGACCCGAAGCGGCCATCAAGGGCATTGTCGAGGACGTCAAAGGCAAGGCCAAAGAAATCATCGGCATCGTGGTGAACCACGAGGATCTGCGCAAAGAGGGCCGTGCGCAGCAAGAGAAGGCCGAGGCCCAGCGCAATGTGGCCAAGAAGGAAGCTGAGGCAACCTCCGCGCGTGCCGCGGAGAAGGCAGCCGAGGCTCGTCAGAAGTCGGCACGCTAGAACGTAACTCACCCTGGGCGGCAACGGCTTTCGCTGTTGCCGCCCAGTTTTATGGTATGAAGACGATCCGTTCGGAGCCGTCGATGTCCTGCCAGGCCGACGTCACGTCACGCAACGGGACTTTTCGCGCGTCGATGCGCAGCGCGCCGCTGGTGATCGCTTCGGCGATCGCGGGCAACTCGGCCAGGATGTCGCGAGTGGATACCGAACCTTGTCCGCTACCGACTATCTGTAGCGGCAGCGCCCGCAGCGCGGCGGACGGGATTTCGGCAGTCGCACCGGCGACCGAGCCGATCTCGATCCAGGTCAGCGGTTGATGGTCGTTGCTGCGATGGGTGGCGATCGCGATCATCGCGTCGGCTGTGGCCGGTCCCCACAAATAGTCGATAACGACGTCGACATCGGCGGCAGCCGCCGCGAGCTTCGCGCTGTCGCCGAGGGACACGACGGCATCGGCGCCGAGCTCTGGCAGGCCCGCCAGCCGCTCCGGGTTGCGGCCGGCCGCGACGACCCGGCCGGCGCCAAGCTGTTTGGCTACCTGCACGGCCATCTGCCCGGAACTACCGGTAGCGCCGAGGACCAGCACGGACTTGCCGGCCCGAAAGCCGGTCCGGCGCCGCAGCGCAACCCACGATGACATCGCCGGGTTCATCGCCGCCGCCACCCGTACGGGGTCGGTGCCGCCGGGCAACTCGAAGCTCTGCCGCAGGTCGATGACGGTCTGTTCGGCCATAGCGCCGGACGCGGTGTCACCCAGTGCGAAGTAACGCAACGTCCCGTCGGGAAGGCGTGCCACCCCGTCGACGCCGGGAACCAGCGGCAACTCGCCGGTGCTGGTGTAGTGCGAGCCATCCGCCTGCGAGCGGACCCTGCGATGCAGCCCGGAAGCGATCACGTCGACCAGCACCTGGTCCGAACCGCCTGGTACCGGGCTCGGGAATTCCAGGTAAGCCGGCGGTGCGTCGAATGAGGTAACAACCGCTGCGTACATGACCGTCCTTCCGCGGCTCGATTAACTAGTTCGTAGTACCACGTAAATATAGATGGTAATACGAACTACTGCAAGGTGGTGTTGGTTCAGCGTGGACGGCGTCGGGTAGCCGCCACCGCCGTGTCGCAGGTCACACCAGGGCATCGCATGTAAGGCATCTCTCCTGGTCGCGCGGGGTTGGTTTGGCTCGCGAGGCCGGATAATTGACGAAATGTCAATGACGATTTCCACGCTAGCCCGTTGTGCATTACCAGTTGTCGTGGCGCTGGCGGGATCGACCGCTCCGGCGGCTGCCGAAGCCGGCACCATCGTTCCTTTGCAAAGCATTCTGCGAGCGTGTGACTTCAGCCCAATCCCCGATTTTGCGTCGACCGACCGCGGCACGGCGTCCGCGGTCATCCACGTCAACGGTGGCACCGTCACCGCCGATGTGTATCTCGCCGAGCCTGGTCAGCCGGGCACCCACTACGACGTCAGCCTGATCCAGTTTCCGCGTGCCTCGACCGCGTCGTGCGATGCCCCCGGGCCGGGCGTCGCGGTGGCCGGTCTCGACAGCGACGGCGCGGGCGTGGGAAACACCACGGTGCGCGACAGCCTTCGCTCCGGCACGACCGGGGTCTGGGTGTTCATCCGGCGGCCGAGCCCGAGGTCACAGAGCCCGGCCGAGTTCTACACGTCGGAGTTCGTCGCGTCGGTCTGATAGCCCGGCTCTACCCCGCAAGCGGGAGGTGCCCCCACCTCGGCCGGTGCCCGGCCGCATCGTCGCCCGGCAGGTCTAAATCGGCGTCAGGCCGTGCTTGCGGTTCGTACGCCAGTTGATCTGCTTGTCGCGCAAGAGGTTCAACGACTTACGCAGTAGCAGCCTGGTCTCGTGCGGTTGAATGACTCCGTCGATGTAGCCACGTTCGGCGGCGATCCACGGGATCGCCATGTTCAGGTTGTAGCCCTCGATGAAGTCTTTCTTGATCTGCTGCGCCTCGGGCGTGGTCGGGTCGGGGAATCGCTTCATCAGCAGCTGCGCCGCACCGTCGGCGCCGATCACCGCGATGCGCGCGGTGGGCCAAGCGAAGTTCAGGTCGGCGGTCAGCTGCTTTGACCCCATCACCGCGTACGCGCCGCCGTAGGACTTGCGGATCGTGATGGTCACCTTCGGTACGTCAGCCTCGACGACGGCGTTGAGGAACCGGCCGCCGCGCTTGATGATGCCGCCCTTCTCCTGCTCCACGCCCGGAAGGAAGCCTGGGGTGTCGACCACGAAAACCAATGGCAGATTGTAGGAGTCGCAGAACCGGATGAAGCCGGCCGCTTTGTCTGAAGCCTCGTTGTCGATCGCCCCCGCCATGTACATCGGCTGGTTGGCGATCACCCCGAGGGGACGGCCGTCGACCCGGGCGAACGCGGTGATCATCGCCTGGCCACGCTGTGCGCCGACGTCGAACACGTCGCCGTCGTCGAAGATGCGCAACAGAACCTCGTGCATGTCGTAGGCCGCGTTGTCACTGTCCGGCACGATGGCGTCCAACTCGAGGTCCGACGGCGTGATCTCGGGTTCCAGTCCGGGGTTGACCACCGGTGCGTCGTCAAACGTGTTGGCCGGCAGGAAACTCAGGTAGTCGCGCACGTACTGGAACGCCGCGGCCTCGTCCTCGACCACCTGGTGGATGTTGCCGTAGCGGGCCTGCGCGTCGGCGCCGCCCAGCTCATCCATGGTGACGTCCTCACCGGTGACGTCCTTGATGACGTCCGGGCCGGTGACGAACATGTAGCCCTGGTCGCGGACCGCCACCACCAGATCGGTCTGAATCGGTGAATAGACCGCTCCCCCAGCACATTTGCCCAAGATGATGGAGATCTCGGGCACCAGGCCACGCAGCAACTCGTGCCGGCGGCCCAGCTCGGCGTACCAGGCCAGCGACGTGACCGCATCCTGGATGCGCGCTCCGGCGGAGTCGTTGATGCCGATGATCGGGCAACCGACCATGGCCACCCACTCCATCAGCTTGGCCACCTTGCGGCCGAACATCTCGCCCACCGAGCCCTGGAACACCGTCTGATCGTGACTGAAGACTGCGACAGGCCGGCCGTTGATCCGGCCGTGGCCGGTGACCACGCCGTCGCCGTAGAGCGCAGCCGGGTCGCCCGGCGTGCGCGCCAGGGCCCCGATCTCCAGGAAGCTGCCGGGGTCGACCAGTGCGTGAATGCGGGCGCGGGCGCTCGGAATTCCCTTTTTGTCGCGCCGCGCGATCGCCTTCGGATCACCGGGTTCTTTGGCCGTCTCGAGCCTTTCGCGCAGATCGGCCAGCAACTCAGCGGTGGTCTTGGTGGTCACTTAGGCTTCTTTCTGCTCGCCGTGAATCTTGTTGAGCGCCTGGGTCATGTGCGCACCGACTTTGGCGATGATCGGCTCGTCGATGGCCTGGATGTGCTCGCCGCCGATCGGCACGACCTCCAAGTCCGCCACGTAGTCGCCCCAGCCGCCGTCGGGCTTGCGGATCGCGTAGGCGGGCTCGAAGGTGATCGCGTCATCGTGGTAACGGTCGGCCATGTACAGCGTGACGTGGCCGTCGTACGTCTGGTATTCGGCGGTGTCGATCGCCCGCTGGTCCAGATACGACGTGCGCTGGTGCTCGATGATCCCGCCGGGGATCTGCACACCGGCCTGCTGGACGGCTTCCAGCACGAACTTCACCTGTCCCTCGTCGTCGAGCGCTTCGAGCTGCTCGTAAGGGATCTCGGGAACCTGCACGTTGAAGGTCCGCTCGGCGAAGCGCGCGTAGCGGTCCCAACGCTTGCGGGTCTCCTCCTTGGTCTGCAGGATCGGCTCACCGGGCATAACCGCGTCGATCAGGCCGACGAATGCCACCTCGCAGCCCTGCTGCTTGAGCCCGATCGCGCAGGCGTAGGCCAATGCACCGCCGAGCGACCAGCCGGCCAGGATGAACGGGCCGTTGCCGCCCAGCTCGCGCAGCTTCGGAACGTATTGCGCGGCACGCTCTTCGATGGTTCCCTCGACCCGCTCGAAACCGTACATCGGGACGTCCGGTGGCAGGCGGTTCAGCAGCGGCTCGTAGACCACCGTCGATCCGCCCGCGGCGTGGAACACGAAAACCGCTGGCTTGGTTGAGCCTTCGGGCCTGGCTCGAAGCGTGCGGACGAAGCCGTCGATCTGGCCGGCCTCCAGGAATTCGCGCACGGTGGTCGCGAGCTGCTCGATGGTCTCGGCCGCCTTGACGTCGGCTACGGTGATCGTGCCCTCGGCGCGCTCCGACAACCGCTCGGCCATCTTGGCGGCGGCGGCGTCGTCGAGCTTGGGCAGGTCGTTGAAGATGCCGCCCGGTGACTTGCCGGTGACGATGGCCCAGGTCGCGAACGCGACGCGCTCGGCGGCATCCCGCGGCGGGATGTCCGAGTTGAGCGCTGCGGCAACAGCTTCCTGGTTGAGCACCTGCGCGGCGCCGGACAGGTTGGGCTGCGCGCCGGACAGGTTGGGCTGCGCGGCGGGGCCGGCGGGGTTGGTCGGCGGCGGCGGAATCGACGGCTCCGGCGCAGGCTGAGCCTGGGGC
>NZ_JBAPRN010000560.1:0-14239 GCF_049281135.1 Mycobacterium sp.
CCGCACGATCGCCAGCAGCAAGTCGAGCATCGGCACGAACATGACCGCCACAACCAAAAGGAATGGCGACAGCAGAGCAAACACATCGCGGGCACCGTAGGCGTTCTGCGAGATCGGCCCCGCGGCCGTCGTGGAAGCCGCGGCCAGCATCAGGCCGATCAGCATCGAACCGGAATCGCCCATGAAGATCTTGGCCGGATGGAAGTTGTGCGGCAAAAAGCCCAGACAGGCGCCGGCCAGCACCACCGAGATGACCGCGGGCGGGTAGAACAACACGTCACCGCCGTGGTCGCGCAGCAGTCCGACGGAGAACATGCAGATCGCCAGCGCGGTGATGAGTCCTAGTCCGGCGGCCAGCCCGTCCAGACCGTCGACGAAGTTCATCGCGTTGACGATCGACACGGTCAGCGCCAGCGTGAGCAGGATCGACGACGCCTGGTCCAGCACGATGGTCCCCACCCCGCCCAACGGGATGTAGAGAACGCTCCAGGCGACCCCCATCGTCACCAGCACGCTGGCCGCGGTGATCTGGCCGGCGAACTTCGTCAGCGCATCGAGCCCCCAGCGGTCGTCGATCAGGCCGATGCCCATGATCAGCCCACCCGCCCACACCACCGCGGGCATGCCCGTGGAGTAGACGAAGCCGCGGGTGAGGGCCGGAAGCTGCGATGCGAGGAACACCGCCGCGACGACCCCGATGTACATCGCCAGGCCGCCCATCCGTGGGGTGGGCGTCACATGCACATCGCGTTCGCGCGGGTAGGCCACCGCGCCGAATCGGGTCGCCATCACTCGCACCGGTCCGGTCACGAAGTAGGTGATGATCGCGGCGGTCAGACCGACGAGCGCGAGCTCACGCAACGGGACACCGGCGCCACGATCAGCCAGTGCGAGCAGACCCCCGGCGAGGTTGTCGGCACCGCTGACCATCCGAAAAACCGTAATGCACCGCCCTGAGATCGAACTGAGGCGCCCACCAGGTCAGCCGGACAAACTCGCGGCATCCAGGCCGAGCACCTCGGCGATAGCCGCGGCGCTGACTGGGCCGGCTCGCAAGATGCGCGGTTCCGGACCGGTCAAGTCGAGGATCGTCGAAGCGGCTTGTTGGGCCGACGGACCGGCATCGAGATAGACGTCGACACGATCGCCCAACTGCTCGCGGGCGTTCTCCGCGTCCACCGCCGGCGGCCGGCCGGACACGTTGGCGCTGGATACCGCCATCGGCCCTACCTCGCGCAGCAATTCGATCGCGACGGGATGCAACGGCATGCGTAACATCACGGTCCCCCGAGCGTCGCCGAGATCCCACTGCACCGATGGCGCCTGCCGAACCACCAGACTCAACGCACCGGGCCAGAACGCGCGGACCAGGTCGCGCATCGCCTTGGAAACCGACAGGGCCAAGCCGTCGATCGTGTGCCACGAGCCGACCAGCACCGGAACCGGCATGTCGCGGCCCCGGCCCTTGGCGGCCAGCAGCGCGGCCACCGCCGCGCTGTCAAAAGCGTCGGCGCCCAAGCCATACACCGTGTCGGTCGGAAGAACCACCAGCCCACCGTTTTTGACGGCCGCGGCCGCCGATGCGATTCCGCGAGAACGTTGTTCGGGGTCGGTGCAGTCGATGACATTGCTCATCAACGGGCGCCCTTCGCGCGGGCCGTCACGAATCGAGATCGTCCGGTCAGATCGGTTCGGGCCACCATATCGTCGAAAAGCTCTGTACTGCTGATCGTTTCAGCAGTCATCGAAGATGTGGTGTCGTCGTGCTCGATGGCGAACAGGCCACCGGGCCGCAATAAGCGGCCAGCGAGCCGGACGACTGACGGAATCACCGCCATGCCATCCGGTCCCCCGAACACGGCGTGTGGCGGATCGTGGTCAGTCACTTCGGGTTCGAGCTGTGCGCCGTCCGGCACGTAGGGCGGGTTGGACACCACCAGATCGACCTGGCCGTCCAGCTCGGTCAGCACACCGGAGTCGGTGACGTCGGCGCGGACGAACTCCACCGGGGTGCCGGCGGCGTTTCTGCGCGCGTAATCAAGCGCGGCATCGGAGTCGTCGAGGCCGATCACCCTCGCGTCGGGCCAATGCCGGGCCAGCGCGAGAGCTAGGGCACCCGAACCGGTGCAGACGTCGACGACGACGGGTTTGGCCGGAAGAGTCTGCGCGACCGCCCATTCCAGCATCGCCTCGGTTTCCGGCCGCGGGATGAAAACTCCGGGACCGACGGACAGCGTCAATGGCCCGAACGCAGCGGTGCCAGTGAGATGTTGCAATGGCACGCGGCGGGACCGCGCGGCAACCGCTGCGTTGTAGTGGTCGAAGAACGCGTCGTCGGGCGGGCCGAGCAGTGCCAGCCGGCCGCGCTCGGTGCCGGCGAAGTGCGCCGCCAATTCCTCGGCGTCGTAACGCGCGGAGTCGATTCCAGCGTCTGCGAGCAGCGTCGCCGCGGAGTCGATCGCGGAGCGCAGCCGAGTTGTCATGCCTGCTGCAGCCGGGACTGCTTGTCGGCGGCGGCCAGAGCGTCGAAGAGCGCGTCGGCGTCGCCGTCGAGAAGTTGATCGAGGTTGTGTGCCTTGTAACCGATGCGATGGTCGGTCACCCGGTTCTCCGGGAAGTTGTAGGTCCGGATGCGTTCGCTACGGTCCACGGTGCGGATCTGGCTGGCCCGGTCCGCGGACGCGTCGGCGGACGCCTGTTCTTCGGCCAACGCCTGTAGTCGGGCGGCGAGCACCAGCATCGCGCGCGCCTTGTTCTGCAGCTGCGAACGCTCGTTTTGGCAGGTGACGACAATTCCGGTGGGCAGGTGGGTGATTCGGACCGCCGAGTCGGTGGTGTTGACGCCCTGGCCGCCCTTGCCGGACGACCGGTAGACGTCGATGCGCAGGTCCGACTCCTCGATCTGCACCTCACCCACTTCTTCGGGCTCGGGATAGACCAGCACGCCCGCTGCCGAAGTATGTACGCGGCCTTGGGATTCGGTGACCGGTACCCGCTGCACGCGATGCACGCCGCCTTCGAATTTCAGGCGTGACCACACACCGTCGGCCGAGTCGCCCTTGCTGGCGATCGTCAGTGTCGCGTCTTTGTAGCCACCCAGATCCGAGTAGGTCTCGTCCAGGACCGTCACATTCCAGCCGTGCCGTTCGGCGTAGCGGATGTACATCCTGGCCAGGTCCGCGGCGAAGAGCGCCGATTCTTCGCCGCCCTCACCGGATTTGACCTCGAGGACAACATCATCGGCGTCATGCGGGTCACGCGGCGCCAGCATGTCGCTGAGCTTGGTCTCCAACTCGTCGACCCGGGTTTCCAGCTCGGTGACCTCGTCGGCGAACGACGCATCATCGACGGTGAGCTCGCGTGCCGTCTCCAGATCGCCGCGGGCCGACGTGAGCTGGCGGTGGGTGGCGACAATCGGGGCCAGTTGCGCGAACCGGCGCCCGACTTTGCGCGCGTTAGCGGGATCGCTGTGCAGTTCGGGATCGGACAGCTGACGCTCGAGGTCGGCATGCTCGGCCACCAGCGTGTCAATCGCCTGAGTCATGCTCCTCCTTCCCGCGCGAGCCGACTCACTATCGGGACAACTCCGAACGCAAAACGACGCCCGTCCTGTGCGGTGAACGCGGCAGTTCGGGCGTCGATCGTGCTACTTGTCGGCCGAGGCTTCCTTCTCGGCACCGGCCTTGCGCTTGCCGTAACGCCGCTCGAAGCGAGCGACCCGGCCACCGCTGTCCAGAATCTTCTGTTTACCCGTGTAGAACGGGTGGCATTGTGAGCAGACCTCGACCACGATGTGGCCGTTTTCCTTGGTGCTGCGGGTCTGGAATGTGTTTCCGCAACCGCAGACCACGGTGGTCTCGCCGTAGGCGGGATGAATGTCAGCTTTCATGGTGTCCTCTTCAGTAGTCGGTCGCCGGGTCGCCCAATGTGCTGGTCATCGAAAGGACGTGAACCGGAACCTGAACTTCGGCTGTTGATTATGCCAGCTCAGCCGCTGTGTCCCTAAACGCCTGCCACCGTCCGCGCATTCCCGGGGCGGCGCCGACGCTAACCCCCGCTGACCTGGGCTTTGCTGGAACGGTCGACGACGGCGTAACTGGTGTCGCGGCCGACCCGCGTCCACAACAGACCGCCGCCAGGGGTGCTGCCCTGCGCGGTCAGCTGCCGTTTGAGGATCTTGTTGGTGGCGGTACTCGGCAGGCTGTCGGTGATCCAGACGTGCCGCGGCCAGGCCTTGGGTGAAAGATCCGGCTGGCTCGCCAGAAATCGGCTGAAGTCGTCCGGCGTCAGTTTGGCGCCGCCCACCAGCACCAATGCCGCCATCACCTGGTCCCCCACCTGTTCATCGGGTACGGCGTACACCGCGACCTGGCTCACTGCCGGCAGCCGCTGCAGGATGCGCTCGATGGGCGCGGTCGTCATGTTCTCCCCGTCGACCCGCAACCAGTCGCCGCTGCGGCCGGCGAAGTAGATCCACCCCTCGGCGTCGCGGTAGGCCAGGTCGCCGGACCAGAACATACCGTTCCGCAAGCGCGCGTTGGTGGCCTCCTTGTCGTTGTAATAGCCGGCGAACAGGCCTGCGCCGGTAGTGTTGAACAACTCGCCAATCGCGTCGTCAGGGTTGATCAGTGTGCCGTGGTCATCGAATTCCGCCACCGCGCATTCGGCGAGTGTCTCGGAGTTGTAGATGCCGACACCCGGAAACCCTTGTCCCAGTGAGCCGGGCGGGCAGCCGTCCTCGCGGGTGATGATGATCGCGCCTTCGCTGGAGCCGAAGCCGTCCCAGACCGTGCAATCGAAACGCCTACTGAATTCGGCAATGTCGCGGTCGCTGGCCTCGTTCCCGAACGCGACCAGTAGCGGGTTGTCCGCGTCGTCGGGCTGCTCGGGAGTGGCCAGCACGTAGGCCAACGGCTTGCCGACGTAGTTCATGTAGGTGGCGCCATAGCGGCGTAGGTCGGACAGCAGACCGGATGCGGAGAAGGTTGCGGGCACCATCGCCGAGCCGGAGCCGACCGCCACGCTCCAGCCGGCTAGCAGGGCGTTGGAGTGAAAGAGCGGCATCGACAGGTAGCAGACACCCGACGAATCGACCTCGAAACGGCCGATCAGGTTGGCGCCGGCGAAGATAACGGTCAGGTGAGTTATCTGGACAGCTTTGGGCTCGCCGCTGGTTCCCGAGGTGAAGATCATCATGAGCGTGTCGGTCGGGGCGACCTCGCGATACGGCACCAGCGGGCCGGCCGCCGCGAGCAGACCCGACCACTCGTCGCCGCTGATGTCCAGAACGCGAACTCCAGGCAGATCCAGTCCGCCGAGCAGCGGGCGATGGTCAGGATCGATGAGCAGTATTTGGCAGTCGGCGCGGACGATGTCTTTGGCCAGCGCCGCGCCGCGCCGGGTGTCGTTGATGCCGCACAACACGTAGCCACCGAGTGCGGCCCCCGCCATCGCGGTGAGCATCTCGGGTGTGTTGCCCAGCAGCGCGCCGACGTGCAGTGGGCGCTTGGGGTCGGCGATGCCGATCAATGCGGCGGCGGATGCCGAGGCGTCCGCTAGATGCTCACGCCAGGTCCATACCCGATCGCCGTATTTGACCGCGGGCGTGGAGTCGCCCGTGCGGGTACGAAGCAGCTGCTGGATAGTGTCCGCCACGGTTCACCGCTTTCCCGTCGTTTACGACAGGCGCAGGTTACCGCCGCAGCGTGGGCTGCAAAGCGGGACGGGCGATGTTGCCCCGCCGAGGCGGTGTGCTAATCGCCGGTTTAGTCGTTGTCCATGCCCGGTGTCGTCTTGGACACCTGAACCAGGAACTCGTAGTTGTTCTTGGTCTTTCGCAGTTGCGACATCAACAAGTCGATTGCTTGGTGCGAATCCAGGCCCGACAGCACGCGGCGCAGCTTGTGCACGACCGAGAACTCGTCCGGTGACAGCAGCAATTCGTCCTTACGAGTACCCGATGGGTTCACGTCGACGGCGGGGAACACCCGACGCTCGGAGATCTTGCGGTCGAGCTTGAGCTCAGCGTTACCCGTCCCCTTGAACTCCTCGAAAATAACTGTGTCACCAGTGGATCCCGTCTCGACCATCGCGGTGGCGATAATCGTCAACGATCCGCCCTCCTCGATGTTGCGGGCGGCGCCGAGGAAACGCTTCGGCGGGTAGAGCGCGGTCGAGTCGACACCACCGGACAGGATGCGGCCGGACGCGGGCGACGCGTTGTTGTATGCGCGACCCAGCCGGGTGATCGAGTCGAGCAGCACGACGACGTCTTTGCCCTGTTCCACGAGTCGCTTGGCGCGCTCGATGGCCAACTCGGCGACCGACGTGTGGTCTGACGGCGGCCGGTCGAACGTCGAGGCGATGACCTCACCCTTGACCGAACGCGTCATATCGGTGACCTCTTCAGGCCGCTCGTCGATGAGCACGACCATCAGGTGGCATTCCGGGTTGTTCTGAGTGATCGCGTTGGCGATGCTCTGCAGAATCATCGTCTTACCGGCCTTGGGCGGCGACACGATCAGTGCGCGCTGGCCCTTGCCGATCGGCATGATCAGGTCGATGACCCGTGTGGTCAGCAGGTCCGGAGTGGTTTCCAGCCGCAGCCGCTGGTTGGGGTACAACGGCGTCAACTTGGTGAAATCGGGACGCTTCTTGGCGTCTTCGACCGGCCCACCGTTGATGGTGTCCAAGCGCACCAACGGGTTGAACTTCTGCCGCTGGTTGGGCTGTTCGCCGTCCTTGGGCACCCGCACCGCGCCGGTCACCGCGTCGCCGCGGCGTAAGCCGTTCTTACGCACCATGTTCATCGACACGTAGACGTCGTGCGGGCCGGCGAGATAACCGGACGTGCGCACGAACGCGTAGTTGTCGAGCACGTCGAGGATGCCGGCGACCGGCTGAACGACGTCGTCTTCGCGAAGTTCAGTGTCACCGCCGCCGCCACCGTCGCCCGGCCGATCGCCGCGACGCCTGCGCTCCCGAAATCGGCGGCCTCGGCGACCGCCGCGGCCGTCACCGTCATCGTCTTGCTGGTTCTGGTTCGAGCCGCCGCGGTTCTGTTGTCCGCCGGAGTTCTGTCGGTCACCACGGTCGGAGTCCTTGTCCGACTCGCGGTCGTCGGACTTGTCCTGCTGGTCGCGGGCGGGCTTGTCGTTCTCGTTCTGTTGCTTCTTGTCGTTCCGATTGTTCTGCTCCCCCGCGTTGTCACCGGAGGATGGCCGCTCGCCGGAATCGGTGCGCGGTGCGTCCTCGACCGCGGATTCGCTGTGGTTGTTGGCGGCCTTGGTGTCGTGGTTGTTCTCTGATTCGCCGCCGGCGCCACCGTTGGGCGGCGCGCCGTTGGCGTGGCCGCCCCGACGGGTTTCCCGGATCGCGGCGATCAGTTCGCTTTTGCGCATTCCCGAGGTGCCCTTCACGCCGGACCGATTGGCCAGCGCGCGCAGTTCGGGAAGCACCATGGTGGCCAGCGAGCCATCCGACGCGTTCGATTGGGCGTCGTTCTCGCTGGAAGTATCTGGGGTCACGGGGTTGGACAGCTTGTCATTTTCAGTGCTGTCGCCAGCCGTAACGAGGTCCGTATCAGTCACGGATTTCCTTTCTCTCCCTGGCTGATCGAATCAAGCCAGGGGTTCGTGGCATTCGGCCAATTCGCCGAGTGCTGCCAAAGATCGACTCTGCAACGGTGATTGCCAAGAATGGCGGTTTCAATGGCGAACCATCGTCCACGAGAAGAATTTGGTATTCGTCCTAGTGTCGACGCAGATGCAGATGCTGCGATTGCTGGACGGCTCCGAGGATAACCTGCTTCGATGCCGGAAGCAAGAAGACCCTCCGCCGCGTCTGTGGACGCTAGCTGGGGACTGCTACTCCCGAACTCCAGCGTACGCCGTCGCCCGCCGTCATTTCGCCGACGGTGAACCCGTTTGCAGCGGCGTAGTCGAGCACCTCTGCAGGCAGATCGGCGGCCGTACTGAGCGCGATCACCGCCGGACCAGCGCCGGAAAGCACAGCCGCCATGTCGTAACGACGCAGTAGCCGCAGAAATTCCGCCGACGAGGGCATCGCAGGCGCGCGGTGCGGCTGGTGGAGCACGTCTTCGGTGGCGACCATCAGCAGGTCAGGCCGCTCGGTGAGCGCCACCACCAGCAGCGCTGCACGGCTGACGTTGAAACGGGCGTCCTCGTGGCTGACCTGGGTAGGCAGCAGCACTCGCGCCTCCACCGTCGACGAGCGTTCGGTGGGAATGGCCGGGAACAGGCGGATGTCGGGATGCAGCCGCAGCGGCGCCGCCGAGTAAGCCGGCGGGCCGACGCCCGAGTCGGTCCACGAGACGACCGCGCCACCCAGTACAGCCGCGGCGGCGTTGTCGGGATGCCCTTCGAATTCCGAGGACAACTGAATCAGCTCGGGCTGGCTCAACGGTGTCAAACCCGCCTGTGCGAGAAGACCATTGACCGCAGCAAGGCCGCCGACGACCGCCGCCGCCGACGACCCAAGCCCGCGGGAGTGTGGGATTGCGTTGCGGCACCGAACTTTCAGGCCGGACGCGCCGACACCGGCGGCCTTCAGCCCGTGCTCGACGGCGCGGACCACCAGATGGCCCGAGTCGAGCAGCAGCTCCCCGGCGCCCTCTCCCTCGACCTCGACGACCAGCCCGGAATCGGTTGTCTCGACTATGATTTCGTCATAGAGACTCAATGCCAGCCCGAGACTGTCGAAGCCCGGGCCCAGGTTGGCACTGGAGGCCGCGACCACCGAACTGGCCAGCAGCCCGGGAGCAAGCACTAGACCAACCCCAACTTCGCGACGACGGCGACCGGGTCGACGGGAACCGGTGCAGGCGTCGGCATGTCCCGCAGCGCGGTGTCGGGATCCTTCAAGCCGTTCCCGGTCACCGTACAGACCACGGTCGATCCGGGCTTGACCCAGCCGTCGTCGACGGATTTGAGCAGACCCGCGATGCTGGCCGCCGAAGCCGGCTCGACGAAGACGCCCTCGGCACCCGCCACCAGGTGATACGCGGCGAGAATCTCGTCATCGGTGGCGGCCAGGAAACGCCCGTTGGACTGTTGCTGCGCCGCGACCGCGGGCCCCCACGACGCCGGCGAGCCGATGCGGATCGCGGTGGCGATGGTCTCGGGATTGCGCACCGGTTCGCCGGACACCAACGGCGCCGCGCCGGCGGCCTGGGTGCCCAGCATGCGCGGCAGCTTGTCGATCACACCGTCAGCGTGGTACTCGGTGTAGCCCTTCCAGTACGCCGTGATGTTGCCCGCGTTGCCGACCGGCAGGGCATGAATGTCGGGTGCATAACCCAATACGTCGACGATCTCGAACGCCGCCGTCTTCTGGCCCTCGATGCGAACCGGGTTGACCGAGTTGACCAACGCGATCGTCGGGAAATCGGCGACGATCTTGCGGGCGACCTCCAAGCAGTCGTCGAAGTTGCCGTCGATCTGAATGATCTTGGCGCCGTGCATGACGGCCTGCGCAAGCTTGCCCATCGCGATCTTGCCCTGCGGGATCAGCACCGCGCAGGTGATGCCGGCGCGGGCCGCATACGCGGCCGCCGACGCCGACGTGTTCCCCGTCGATGCGCACATCACCGCCTGCTGGCCGCGGGCCACCGCGTCGGTGACAGCCATTGTCATGCCGCGGTCCTTGAAAGAGCCGGTGGGATTGAGGCCCTCGACCTTGAGATGCACCGTGCACCCGGTCTTCGCCGACAGTCGGGGCGCGGGAATCAGCGGTGTGCCGCCCTCGAACAGCGTGACGGGAACCCAGTCGTCGCCGACCGGCAACCGGTCCCGGTAAGCCTCGATAAGACCGGGCCACCGCTGATGGATGGCGGCCTTGGACGAACTCATACGTTGGTTCCTTCCAGCCGCAGGACGCTGGCCACACCTTGCACCACGTCGAGTTCGGCCAGTGCGTCAACGGTTTCGGACAGGGCGGCGTCGGTGGCGGTGTGGGTCACCACGACGACGCGAGCGCCGACGCGGCGTCCGCCTTCACCCACCACACCCTCTTGACGGACTTCGGCGATGCTGACTTCGCGCTTGGCGAATTCGGCCGCGACCGTGGCCAATACACCGGGCTTGTCCGCGACGTCCATGCTGACGTAATAGCGAGTCTCGATCACGCCCATCGGGGCGACCGGCAGCTGAGCGTACTTGGACTCTTTGGGCGCACGGCTGCCCAGTACCCGGTTACGGGCTGCCATCACCAGATCGCCGGCCACCGCAGAAGCGGTCGGCGCTCCACCGGCCCCCTGGCCGTAGAACATCAGCCTGCCCGCGGCCTCAGCCTCGACCACTACGGCGTTGAAGGCGCCGTTGACCGTCGCGAGCGGGTGCTCCAGCGGCACCAGCGCGGGGTAGACCCGAGCCGAAACTCGCTGTTGCCCATCGTCGGTGGTGATCCGCTCGCAGATCGACAGCAGTTTGATCGTGCAGCCCAATGCGCGTGCCGTCACGAAATCTTCCGGCCTGATCTTGGTGATGCCTTCGCGATAGACGTCGTCGGCGGTCACCCGGGTGTGGAAGGCGATGGACGCCAGGATGGCGGCCTTCGCCGCGGCGTCGAAGCCTTCGACGTCGGCGGTGGGGTCGGCTTCGGCGTAGCCGAGCGCGCTCGCGTCGGCCAGAGCCGACTTGTAGTCGGCACCGGTGCTGTCCATTTCGGACAGGATGTAGTTGGTGGTGCCGTTGACGATGCCGGCCACCCGCTGCACCGTGTCGCCGGCCAGCGACTGGGTCAGTGGGCGGATCACCGGAATCGCGCCGGCCACGGCGGCCTCGAAATACAAGTCCACGTGGGCGTTTTCGGCGGCCTCCGCCAACTCTCCGGTGGAGACCGACAGCAGAGCCTTGTTCGCCGTCACCACCGACTTACCATGCTCGAGCGCGGACAGGATCGCTTTGCGCGACGGCTCGACCGGCCCCATCACTTCGATCACGATGTCGACGTCGTCGCGGGAGACGAGCTTGTCGATGTCGTCAGTGAGCAGGTCGACGGGCACACCGCGGTCGTCGGCTACCCGGCGTACGCCGATGCCGCGCAGTATCAGTGGCGCGCCGACCCGGGCGGCGAGGTCGTCAGCGCTCTCCTCGATGATGCGAACAACCTCACTGCCGACATTGCCCAGCCCCAATACCGCTACACCGACCGGCTTTTCATCGCTGCTCATGCGCGCCACTCCTCCTCATCACTGCGTTCCGCATCGTCAGCGCGGCTCACGCTTCACCTGACTTCCAGACTCAACAGATCGTCGACCGTCTCCCTGCGCAGAATCAGACGGGCCCGTCCATCACGCACAGCCACCACTGCGGGGCGACCGATCAGGTTGTAACGGCTCGACAACGAATAGCAGTAGGCGCCGGTTGCGGCCACCGCAACCAGATCGCCCGGCGTGATGTCATCGGGCACCCAGGTATCGCGAACCACGATATCGCCACTCTCGCAATGCTTTCCGACGATACGAGCGATCGTCGGCGCCGCTTCGGTGGCGCGGGAGACCAGACGCACGTCGTAATCGGCGCCGTACAGCGAGGTGCGGATGTTGTCGCTCATGCCGCCGTCCACGCTGACGTAACGTCGGTGCGCCGTTGCGCTGACGCCGACGTCTTTGACGGTGCCAACCTCGTAAAGCGTGATGGTCCCGGGTCCGGCGATGGCGCGCCCGGGTTCGACCACGAGTCGCGGAACCGGCAAACCCACCGCCGCGGACTCGTTGCGCACGATGCCGCTGAGCTTGTCGGCAAGTTCGCCCACAGGTGGTGGATCGTCGTTGGGTAGGTACGAGATGCCAAGGCCGCCACCGAGGTCGACGGTGGCGATCTGCGAGGTCTTCTCGACGCCGAACTCGGCGACGACGTCGCGCAGCAGACCGATCACGCGGTGCGCGGCGATTTCGAAGCCTCCGACGTCGAAGATCTGCGAGCCGATGTGGCTGTGCAGGCCCACCAGTCGGAGGTGATCGCTGGCGAACACCCGCCGAACCGCGTTCATCGCCGTGCCGTTGGCCAGCGACAACCCGAACTTCTGGTCTTCGTGGGCGGTGGAGATGAACTCGTGGGTGTGCGCCTCGACGCCGACGGTGACGCGTACCAGCACATCCTGGACGATGCCCCCCTCGCCGGCGATGGCGTCGAGGCGCTCGATCTCGATCATCGAGTCGACGACGACATGAGCGATGCCGGCCTTGACGGCAGCGGTCAGCTCGGCGGGGGATTTGTTGTTGCCGTGCAACGCGATACGTTCGGGCGGGAAGTCAGCGTGCAGTGCGACCGCGAGTTCGCCGCCGGTGCAGACGTCCAGTGACAGCCCTTCCTCGTCGATCCAGCGTGCTATTTCGCTGGACAGGAAGGCCTTTCCGGCATAGTGCACGTTGGCGCCGCCGCCGAATGCGGCCGCAATTTCGCGGCACCGCGACCGGAAGTCGTCTTCGTCGATCACGAACAGCGGGGTGCCGTATTCCTGGGCGAGCGACGTCAGCGACACACCGGCAACGCTGACGATTCCGTCGTCGTCGCGAACGGCGTTGCGCGGCCACACGTTCGGGGCCAACTCCAGCAATTCGTGGGTGCTCGATGGGCATGGCGGAACGCCCGAGTGGTGGAATTCTTCGGCGTGCCGGGGTCCGGCCGGGTGCGCGTTCACATTCGCTCCGGCGCGCTGACACCAAGGATGGCCAGCCCGTTGGCGATCACCTGGCGGGTCGCCTGGCACAACGCCAGCCGAGCGGTGTGCAGTTCGTTGGGCGCCTCGTCGCCTTGCGGCAATACCCGGCATGAGTCGTAGAACCGGTGGTAGTCGCCGGCAAGGTCTTCGAGGTAACGGCACACCCGGTGCGGTTCACGCAGTCCGGCCGCGGTTTTCAGCACCCTGGGGAACTCGCCCAGGTTACGAATCAGCGCGCCCTCCTTGTCATGGGTGAGCAAATCGAGGTGGCCGGTGTCGGGGATCAGGCCCAGCTCGGCGGCGTTGCGGGCCAGCGCGGAGAGCCGGGCGTGCGCGTATTGCACGTAATAGACCGGGTTTTCGTTGGACGCCGACGACCACAGCGCGAGGTCGATATCGATCGGGGTGTCCACCGACGACCGGATCAGGCTATAGCGCGCGGCGTCGACACCGATCGCCTCGACCAGATCGTCGAGCGTGATCACCGTGCCGGCCCGCTTGCTCATCTTCACCGGCTGCCCGTCGCGGACCAGGTTGACCATCTGGCCGATGAGCACCTCAACGGAGGCCGGGTCGTCGCCGAATGCCTCGGCCGCAGCCTTCAGTCGGGAGATGTAGCCGTGGTGGTCGGCGCCGAGCATGTAGATGCACAGGTCGAAACCGCGCCCGCGCTTGTCCAGGTAATAGGCGAGATCGCCGGCGATGTAAGCGTGCTTGCCGTCGCTCTTGATCACGACGCGGTCCTTGTCATCACCAAAAGCACTGGTGCGTAACCAGGTTGCGCCGTCCTTCTCGTAGATGTTGCCGTTCTCGCGTAATCGTGCGATCGCCTGCTCGACGCGGCCGCTGGTGTGCATCGACTCCTCGTGGGTGTAGACGTCGAAGTCGACACCGAAGTCGTGCAGCGATTTCTTGATGTGGGTGAACATCAAGTCGACGCCGATCCGCCGGAACATCTCGTGCTGTTCGGCGTCGGGCTGGCTCAGCGCGTTCGGTGCCTGCTGCAGGACTTGGGCGGCGATGTCGGCGATGTAGCTGCCCGCGTAGCCGCCTTCCGGGGTGGGCTCGCCCTTGGCGGCGGCGATCAGCGAGTTGGCGAACCGGTCGATCTGGGCGCCGTGGTCGTTGAAGTAGTACTCGCGCACCACGTCTGCGCCCTGCGTGGTGAGCAGCCGGCCCAGCGCATCGCCAACGGCCGCCCAGCGGGTGCCACCGATGTGGATGGGTCCGGTCGGGTTGGCCGAGACGAACTCGAGGTTGATGTTATGGCCGGCCTGGGTGTCGGAGTTGCCGTAGGTGTGGCCGGCGTCGATGACGTTGTTGACGATCCGGCCCTGCGCCGAGGCGTCCAGCCGCAGGTTGATGAAGCCGGGTCCAGCCACCTCCGCCGAGGTGATGCCGTCGGCCTGGGCTAGTGCGTCGGCCAGCCATCCGGCCAGCTCGCGGGGGTTGGCGCCGACCTTCTTGGCGACCTGCAGCGCCAGATTGCTGGCGTAATCGCCGTGCTCTGGGTTGCGTGGCCGCTCGACGGCGATCACCGGCGGCAGCGCGTCGG
>NZ_JBAPRN010000561.1:0-8770 GCF_049281135.1 Mycobacterium sp.
CCGACAAGGTACGCGACGTGGTCAGCCGGTGGCATTCGGTGTTGTCGAAGTACGCCCCCTGGGCCAGCGTGACGAAACTGTTGACCGTGCAGGGTGATTCGTTGTTGGCCAGTTGCAGGCCGATCCGCCCGCGATCGGTGACAACGGTCAGCCCGACCTGCGCGGGATCGGCCGACGCCTTGCCGGGCGCCGGCGCCGGCGCCGCTTTGGCGGCCGGGTCGCTGGACCGCAGGTATTGACAGTTGGCCCCCACCGCCGGGGACGGGAAGAAGGGCGGCAGAGCGGGGCCAGTCACCGGAGCGAGGGGGGGACGAGTGGAGGTCGCCGCGGCGCTGGATGACGTCGTGGCGGCGGTGTCACCGGATTTGTGATGGGTGCAGGACGTCGCCGTCACCGCGAAGACGAGCATCCCGAGCATGGTGGCAATTCGCGTGAGTTTCATGGTCATAAGTCCAGTTGTGCCGAGGTGATGGTGACTTGGATCGCGGGCGGGCCGTCCGCGCCGCCACCGGCGACGCCGCCCTTGGCGATTTTGTCCAGGGTGGCCAGGCCGTCTGGCTGGATCTTGCCGAAGACGGTGTATGCGGGCGGCAGCAGCGTGTCCTTGTACACCAGAAAGAACTGGCTGCCGTTGGTACCGGGTCCGGCGTTGGCCATAGCCAGTGTCCCCCTGGGATATACGACGGGTTGCTTGAGCGCCGGATCCCCGGCCGGATACTGGTCGGTCGGGTATTCGTTGGCAAACTGATAACCGGGGCCACCCGTGCCGTCGGCGCTCGGGTCACCGCACTGCAGAATCGACGACGAGTCTCCGGTGGTGAGCCGGTGGCATTTGGTGCCGTCGAAGAACTTCTGCTGTGCAAGACTGGCGAAACTGTTTACGGTGCAAGGTGATTCGTTGTTCGCGAGCAGCAGGCCGATATGACCCTGGTTGGTGACCATGCTGACGCTGACCTGCGCCGGGTCGGTGGGCACCTTGCCTTGCCTCGGCGGGTTCGCCTGCTTGGCGGCAGGCTCGGGCGACGGCGGGTATTGGCAGTTGGCGCCCAGATCGGCGGTCGGCTTGAAGGCCGGCAGCGGTGGCCCCGACACCGGGCCCGCTGTTGCGGCGGTCGACGAGCTGCCGGCGGCCGATGCTTGCTTGTTGTTGTGGTCCTTGTTGGTCGGGATGACGGTGACCACTATTGCGGCGACCACGACCGCAGCCGCGACCGACCCGCCGACAATGGCCAGAGTCCGGCGACGACGAGCCTGCTGGGCGCGTCGTTCCCGCTGCCGCTGCAGTTTGCGCTTGGCATTCGCACGTCGCTGTTCGTTGGTCGGCACCGCCGATATCCCTCCATCATCGCGGGCTTGGTCAGGACGAGTGTGCCAGCTCACGCTCAATAAGGGTGGCGCGACCCGTCCACGATCGCTCGGGTGGGAAACTGGAGTTCGTGTTGATCACCGGATTTCCCGCCGGGTTGCTGCAGTGCAACTGCTACGTGCTGGCGCCGCACCCCGGAGCCGACGCCATCGTCGTCGACCCAGGCCAGAGCGCAATGGGGCAGCTGCGCCGCATCCTGGACAAGAATCGGCTGACGCCGGCGGCTGTGCTGCTCACCCACGGCCACATCGACCACATCTGGTCGGCGCAGAAGGTGGCCGACACCTACGGGTGCCCCGCCTACATCCATCCCGAGGACCGGTTCATGCTGACCGATCCGATCAAGGACTTCGGACCGAAGCTCGGTCAGTTGCTACTCGCCGCGATCTTCCGCGAGCCCAAGCAGGTGATCGAACTGGATCGGGATGGCGACAAGATCGACCTGGCCGGGATCAGCGTCACCGTCGACCACACCCCGGGTCACACCCGCGGCTCGGTGGTGTTCCGGGCCAGCGGCGCGAAAGATGGGAAAGATGTGGTGCTGACCGGCGACACGCTGTTCGAGCGCTCGGTGGGCCGCACCGATCTGTTCGGCGGCAGCGGCCGTGACCTGCTTCGCTCGATCGTCCACAAGCTGTTGGTGCTCGACGACAAGACGGTAGTGCTACCCGGGCACGGCAACTCGACCACCATCGGCGCCGAACGGCAGTTCAATCCCTACATCGAGGGGCTCAGCCCGTGAGCGAGTTCTCTTCGTTTTCAGGCCCTAAGGGCGTCCCGGACTACGTCCCGCCGGATTCGGCGGGGTTCGTCGCCGTCCGCGCTGCGCTGCTGGACGCCGCTCGCCGCGCCGGATACAGCGACATCGAACTGCCGATCTTCGAGGACACCGCGTTGTTCGCCCGTGGCGTGGGCGAGTCCACCGACGTGGTGTCCAAGGAGATGTACACCTTCGCCGACCGTGGCGACCGCTCGGTGACACTTCGGCCGGAGGGCACCGCCGGGGTTGTGCGCGCGGTGATCGAGCATGGTCTGGACCGCGGCGCGCTGCCGGTCAAGCTGTGTTACGCGGGCCCGTTCTTTCGCTACGAGCGTCCCCAGGCCGGCCGCTACCGCCAACTGCAGCAGGTCGGTGTCGAGGCCATCGGCGTCGACGATCCCGCACTCGACGCCGAGGTCATTGCGGTCGCCGACGCGGGTTTCCGCTCGCTCGGCCTCGATGGTTTCCGACTGGAGATCACCTCGCTGGGCGATGAGACCTGCCGACCGCAGTACCGGGAACTCTTACAGGACTTCCTGTTTCAGCTCGACCTTGACGAGGAAACGCGAAAACGTGCCGAGATCAACCCGCTGCGAGTGCTCGACGACAAGCGGCCGGAAGTCAAGGCGATGACGGCCGACGCCCCGGTGATGCTCGACCACTTGTCCGATGTGGCCAAGCAGCATTTCGCGACCGTCCTGGCTCACCTGGACGGACTGGGCGTGCCCTACGTCATCAACCCGCGGATGGTGCGTGGCCTGGACTACTACACCAAGACCACCTTCGAATTCGTACACGACGGGCTGGGCGCCCAGTCGGGGATCGGCGGCGGCGGACGCTACGACGGTCTGATGCGCCAGCTCGGCGGGCAGGACCTGTCGGGCATCGGTTTCGGTCTCGGTGTCGACCGCACGCTGCTGGCATTGCAGGCTGAAGGTCACGATGTCGGGCAAACTGCCCGGTGCGAGGTGTTTGGGGCGCCGCTGGGCGAACAGGCCAAGCTACGGCTGGCGGTGCTGGCCGGGCAGTTGCGCGCGGCTGGTGTGCGGGTGGACCTGTCCTACGGCGATCGCGGGCTCAAGGCCGCGATGCGGGCCGCCGACAGATCCGGTGCCCGGGTCGCGTTGGTGGCCGGCGACCGCGACATCGACGCGGGAACGATTGGGGTGAAGGACCTGACGATGGGAGAACAGGTCGACGTGGCGACCGAGTCCGTCGTCGGCGAAGTGCTTTCACGCCTCGGCCGCTAGACGGCACTCGGCGGCAAGGCCGGTCAGGCGCTGTCTTGCGACGATTTCTGCTCACGACGAATTCGAGGGAGGCCTCCTATGACGTACATGGGAAACCCTTACTACCCACTGTGGTTGGACAATTTGGCCGACGACGTCACGCTCGAGGCGGCGGCAATGGACGGCATCGCGAGCGGCGCCGATGATGCTCGTACGATCCTGGTCGCCGCCCGGGAACTCTATGATCAGCAGGAGTTCAACTACGCGGGTCCCAGCGGGGAGAGCGGCTTTCTCGAGGACTATTCCAGCTTGGTCCGCGGCACGCCCACGTATGTCGTGGTTCTAGTCAGCTTCAATGCGACCGGACAGACGCAGCGCGTTGTCGTCAACCATCGGCCACGCAGCGCGATGCTGCAGTTTTCCCGATTGATGCTCGAGCGATTTGCCGGCACCCCCCTTGCCAAGCATTGGGAAGGCACGCCTTAAGGAACGAGCATGAGTACGCCCTTGTACCTGATCACCGGCGCCGGCGGCGGCACCGGTGGTGTCAGCCGACAGGTGATTGAGCTGTTGCGAGCAGGCGGGAACCGGGTGCGCGCGTTGGTTCACCACGACGACGCGCGGGCCGATCCGCTGCGCGAACTCGGCGCCGAAGTCGTCGTCGGTGACTTGACCGACCCGGCAGACGTGGTGGACGCGATGGCGGGCGCTGATCGGATGTTCTTTTCGATGGGCGTCTCAGCGGACTATCTCAAGGCGACCGCAATAATCTGTGACGCTGCAAGGGAATACGGCCACCTTGAAGTAATCGCGAACATGTCTCAAATGACCGTGTCCCAAATGACACTGACCAGCGTGGGCGAGTCGCACCAGCATCGGCTTCATTATCTTGCCGAGCACGTCATGAACTGGTCGGGTGTCCCGGTCGTACACATTAGGCCGACGGTGTTCCTGGACAATCCGCTCTTCACGTGGTTTGCCGCCCCATCGCTCCGGGAGCACAACCTGTTGGTCCTTCCTTTCGGAGAGTCGAGAACTTCACCGATCGCCACCAGCGACGTCGCCCGTGCCGTTGCCGTAGTACTCGAAGATCCCACCGACCGTATCGGTGAGATATACGAATTGACCGGTCCGGCAAGCCTCGACATCGATGGACTGGCCGTCGAATACACGCTGGGATTGGGCCGGCCGATTCGCGGCACCGACATTCCGCACGAAACCTGGGTCCACGAAGTCGTCAAGCCGCTAGGCCTACCCGAACACGTCGAACAACATCTCATCACCATGGCACTGTTACACCGCGCGGGACGATATGACCGCGCCACCGATGATGTCGAAAGGATCACCGGACTACCGGCATCAACGGTAGGTCAGTACGTTGCCGAGCGCCCCGAACTGTTCTCCTAGTTCGGCGTCGGTGCCCGTGTCGCATTGGTGGCGGGTCGCGCCGAGATCGACGCGAGCGCGACAAATCGCGAGAGGGCCGCACGCTGCCGTCGATCTGGGCGCTAGGCGCCGTCAGGTTCGACTGTGCTTGACCTGGTTGAACGGCACGCCGCGGTCGGCGGCATGCTCACGCGGAAATCCCAGTATCCGTTCGCCAATGACGTTGCGCGCCATCTCAGTTGTACCGCCGCCGAGCGCAGCGGTTTGTCGGGACAGGTAGCGCTCGCCGACGAACATCAAGTCGGCGGGCCCGTCCACCACGCCCGCGCTACCGGTGATTGCCAGCGCCGTGTCGATCTCGAGCGCCACTTCCTCGGCCTGGAAGAGCCGGATCAGCGTGCCGCCCGTCGGGGGGAGGGATCCGTCCAGCACGCCGTGGTAGACGTGGTCGATCAGTTGCTCCCACACCGCGCGATGCGTCAGGGCCCGGCCGGCCAGCCCGCGGGCCCGCTCGTTGTCGTTAAGCCCGGCCGCGCGCAGCATCGCGTGATAGTCGGGGGATTGTTCCTGGTTGTTCTCGGCGCCGCTGCCGCTGGCGAACTCCGAGCCGCCGCCAACGGCCCGTCGCTCGTGGTGGAGCTGGCGCGTCGCGACCTCCCAGCCCTTGTCCACCTCACCGACCACGTCATCGTCGCTGAGTACGAGGTCGTCGAAGAACTCTTCGCAGAACTCGGTCGACCCGTTGACCTGTTTGATCCGGCGCATTGTGATGCCCGGGCTGTCCAGGCGGGCCAGGAACATCGTCAGGCCTTCGTGTTTGGGCACGTTCCAGTTGGTTCTGGCCAGCAGCAGCCCGTAGTCGGCGGCGAACGCCCCGGTGCTCCACGTCTTGGCGCCGTTGATGATCCACTTGTCGCCGCGCCGTTCGGCGCGGGTGATCACGCCGGCCAGGTCCGAGCCGCCGCTGGGCTCGGACAGTAACTGCACGAGCACCTCGTCACCGCGTAGCGCCGCCGAAATATGTTGGCGTTTCTGTTCTTCGCTGCCAGTGTCGAGGATCGTCGGGCAGCAGATGGTGAAGGTCGGCACATTCAAGATCAGTGGCAGCTCGTAGCAGGCACTGACATCGTCGAACGCCTTCTGATAGGCGATGTCCAGTCCGAGCCCGCCGTACTCGGTGGGAAAGCAGATCCCGGCGAAGCCGCCGTCGTAGAGCCGTCGCTGTAATTGGCGGACGTGCTGCCAGGAGTCTTCTTCGCCACGGTCGGCGTACGGCGGATTGTTCGGGTCGGCGATGCGCGGCATGTTGTCGTCCAGCCAGACGCGGGCCCGCTCGGCGAACTCTGCCACCGATTCCGTCATATGGCACCTTCCGAGAGTTCCATTAACGCAAACCGGTAATGACATTACCAGGGCAGCCGAGGGGCTGAGCAGGTCCGCCGGAGGATCGCGATCAGATCTTCAAATACCCTTTGTCGGCTGGAATCTGAGCCGCGGTGATCAGCGACGAGGCGTCGCCGGCCAGCCACACCACGATGTCGGAGACGAGGTCCGGGGCGGCCAATGATTCGGTCGGAAGCGCGCCCGGGGAGAAGCTGTGAATGTAGCCCGGGTGGTCCTGAAACACCTTGTACATCGAGAGGTCGTTGCCCATCGGCGTATCGGTGCCGTACGGGTGCACCGAGTTGACCCGGATGCCGAACTCGCCGAGCTCGACGGCCAGGGAGTTGGTCAGCCCGACCACACCGAACTTGCTGGCGCAGTAATGACCGCAGCCGGGAACGGCCTTGATGCCCGCCGCTGAACTGATGGCGATGATCGATCCGCCGTTGCCGGCCGCGATCATCGGTGGTACCACCGCTTTGATCGTATTCCACAGCCCGGTCAGATTGATGTCGAGGGTGTCCTGCCACTGCTCGGCCGAAATCTCCCACAACCGGCCCCAGTTCAGCACGCCGGCGTTGGCGACGACGATGTCCAGGCGGCCGAATTGTTCGATGGCATCGCCGATGACGCGCTGCTGGCCCGCCGCATCGCGCACGTCGACCTCCGAGGCCAGAACCTTGCGGCCCTCACCCTCGACGAGGTTCACCGTTTCGGCGAGGTCTTCTGGAAGCGCCGGCGGATAGCCGTTGTGCGCGGTCACCGGGGCGCAGGCGTCGATGGCGACGATGTCGGCGCCGGCCCTGGCCAGCCTGACGCAGTGCGACCGACCCTGGCCACGGGCAGCGCCCGTCACATAGGCGACTTTGCCGGCCAGCGGGAGATCGGTAGCGGTCATCGCCTCAGGGTAGGAAAAGTTCAGCCGCCGCGAGGCCGAGTGAGCGTGAATTCCTCGACCACCTTGATCGCGCCGTACGGGCCGTCGACGGCGTAATGCGTCGCCTTGATCGACGTCTTGCCGCCCGGGGGACCGGGGTCGACGTCGAAAGCGACGAAACCGTAAGGGTTTTCGCTATCCCTGAATGCCGACCACGGCGCTTCCTCGACGACGTAGATCGGCGCCTTGCGCCGCATCGCCGGATCGAACGGCCCGGCGCCGGTCAATACGCGGCATCTGGGCTGTGGGAAGAACAGGGTGTTCGATGGTGTCGAGGTGCCGCCACCTCCGATGACGAGGTGCACGGTGCCCTTGCTGGTGTCGATTACCCCGGCGCGGGTTTCGACCGGCATCGGCATTCTGGTTTCGCTGTCCAGCGTTCCACGCATCGGATGCGAGCGTTCATAGTGATGCTCGTGGCCGCACACCACCAGGTCGACCTGGTAGCGGTCGAACAGCGGCAGCCACTCCTGGCGGATACCCAGGTCGGCGCCGTTGGTGCGATCTCCGGTGGAGACGGCTGTCTGGTGCATGCACACCACCACCCAGTCGACTCGCGGATCTTTTCGTGCGTCGGCGAGTTCGTTTTCCAGCCAACGCTTCTGCGCTCCGCCCGAATAGCCGTGCACGTAGAAATTGCCGCCGTCCTGGAAGCAGATGTCGTCGTTGTTGAGGCTGATCACCCGCACTGACCCGGCGGTGAACGAATACCACAGCCCACGGAGCTCGGCGTCGGATCCAGAGTCGGGCAGGGCGAAGTAGGTCTGGTAGGCGGCGTAACCGACTGGGCCGTTGCCTAATTCGTTTTCATGGTTGCCCGCCGCCGGCATCCATGGCCGATAGCGGGCCGAGCGCGTGTTGTTGTCGAACCAGTCCGACCAGGTGCGAATGCGGTCATCGGCGAGGTTCGCGTAACACAGGTCGCCGTTGACGAGGTTGAACAGTGGAGCGAGACGCTCGATCGCCGTCGTGATGTCTCCGGCCGCTGGGGAGCCAAGGTTGTGGATGCCGTAGATAGGGCTTGTGAATTGGCCCTGTGTCGGGATGGCCTGGTCTCCGAAACTGGTGAAGCGCAATGGTTTCCGCCCGGTCGGAGCGGTCCTGACGGTCCCAACTTCGGGGTTGGTGCCGTCGTGAACCGCGGCATAGACGTAGTCGGTGTCCGCGGCCAGGTTGTCGAGCCGCGCGTGATGGACTTGGACCTCGGTGTTCGACTTCGCGTCACGGTAGGTGCGCGTCTCGGCCTGCACGGTTCGGCCGAAGCCAGAGGTCGGGGTGCCCATCATGACCCGCGGATTGTGCACCGGATCAGTGGTGTGCCACGAGACGACGACATCGGTGGAGGCATCCTTGCCGAACTGCAGATGCAGGCCGCCCACCGGCTGCGCGCCGCGCTGGTTCGGCTGAGTCCACACACTCGGCCCGTGAGTTGGTAAGCCGAGCAGGGCAACGCCGCCGGCGCCGAGCCCCGCACCGACCAGGGTGGTCGCCGCGCCGGTGGTCAGCAGCCTGCGGCGGGTGATGCCTGATGGCGGGGCCTCGTAGGCTGACGATTTTGCCTCTTCGACCATGCCTCTTTCATACCTTCCGCCGGAGTGTGGGCCGGTGAACGCTATCCGGCGAATACGTAGACCCACGCTCGCGGGCCGGACCGTAGGGGCACTGAAATCCGCCGGTAGTCGTCGACCTCGTACTCGTCGGCGGCGGCC
>NZ_JBAPRN010000562.1:0-15863 GCF_049281135.1 Mycobacterium sp.
CGCCCGAAGGCGCCGAAATCCCGGCGGCCGCAACAGCTCCCGACGAACCACAGCCAGTGCGGCGTCGGCGGCGAGCGAAGGCCACGATGATCGGCCGCGGCTACGAATACATGGACCTGGAGCCGGAGCCGTCCGTGACCGCGTCGGACCGCCATGCCGGACCTCTCGGGTTCGCGGGGAGCGCCGCCCGCGCCAGCGGTGCCGAGCCGGCCGGGTTGGCCACCCTGACCCGGGACCAGTTCGGGGGCGAGTCGACAATGCCGATGCTGCCGGGAACCTGGAACCCCGATCTCGACTGAGACCGATTACGGCCAATGGCCTCAGCATGCATTCGTGGTCAATTTGCGCTGCGCTCGTGTGGATTTCGTAAGCACTTCGCAGTCATCGCCACAAGTGTCGTCAGTCAAAGTGGCGAGTGCCCCTCTGCGGGAAATGATTACTGTACAGCGCAATTCGGCGCACGCTAGTCGTCAGCCAGCAGGCACTGCCAGAAGCCGACGTCGTGCCAGGCGTCGTGTTTGTAGCCGGCCTCGAGAAGATGCCCGACCCGGGCGAACCCGTGCCGCTCGTGCAGGCGGACGCTCGGATCGTTGGGCAACGCGATCACCGCGACGGCGCTGTGAAATCCCTGCTGGCGCAGCCGGTAGAGCAGCTCGGCGTAGAGCGCGTCACCAACCCCGCGCCGGTGCGCCGACGGATCCACGTAGATGGTGGATTCGACGGTCCACCAGTAGGCGGCCCGCTCATTCCACGGCCCCGCGTAGGCCACCCCGATGACGTGGTCGTCGTCGGTCGCGACCAGCCAGGGAAATCGCTGGCGCCGTTGCGCCCACAGAGCACGTAGCTCCTCGACGGTCTGCGGCTCAGTCCGAAAGTTGAAGACGCTCTTCTCGATGTAGTGGTTGACGATCTCGCAGACCCGTTCGAGGTCGTCGTCGGTGGCGGACCTGACCCACGGCGCGTTGCGGCTCACGTCGCTTTCGGGCGATATCCGTCGAGATCGTTTTCCTCAAGCGATTGTGCGAGCAGTTCGCCCTTTCCGGTCAGCGACAGCCAGGCCGAGAACATCCATTTTTCAGGATCGCCATAGTGTTTGACGTACACGTGAGAAATCTTGTGCAGTGAATGGTCGAGCGAATGGTGCCAAGCCTCAAAGCGTTGCGTCTTACCGACGGGAGCGCCGATCCTGAATAGCTCGTCGCTCACCCATTCGCGAATGGCATCCAACGTTTCGTTCTGCACCTCTACCGCCGAGGACGATGGACTCTGATGTTTGACACGCCGATCCACCGCATTGAGATCGATCGGGCCACCGAGAGCATCAATCAGTAGCTGATTACGCACGACTTCACGTGTGTTGCTGGTCATTCTGGTCACCGTACAGATTCCGCACCTTAGCCGATACGGCTGGCGGCGAGACAAGTCGCTGTAGCGTGAACTCATGGTGGATTTTGCTCTGCGCTCGTGTGGACTGCGTGGACACGCAACGTTCGCTCCCGATGAGCCGGAACTCCGGGAGCGTCTGACGGTCGACACCCCGGCCGGAGAAGCCTGGCGTTGCTTGCGCTGCGAGACCTTTGTCGTAGGCCCACCGCGGCGTAGCGGACCGGCCAACACCGCACCGGAAATCCCCCGCGGGCGCTTCCTGCGGGACCGGACGTTGATGCGCGCGCTCGCGATCGAGCGCGCGCTTCGCTGCGTGATTTTTCTGGCAGTAGCGGCCGGCGTGTTCAAAGTCAACGGGTCACGCGAGCGGTTGCGCCACGCGTTCGACCAAGACCTGCCGTTGCTCAAGCCGTTGGCGAACCAGATCGGCTGGAATCCGGATAACTCCAAGATCATTCACACGATCTCGCACGCATTCTCACTGTCGTCATCGACGTTGACGTGGATCGCGGCCGGTCTTGCGGGCTACGCGCTGATCGAACTGGTGGAGGCCGTCGGGTTGTGGCTGATGCAACGGTGGGGCGAGTACTTCGCAGTGATCGCCACCAGCGTGTTCCTTCCGCTGGAAATCTACGAGCTGACCGAAAAGATAACGGCGCTGCGCCTTTTCGCTCTTGCTGTCAACATCGTCGCGGTGGTGTGGCTGTTGTGGAGCAAGCGTCTGTTCGGGCTGAACGGCGGCGGCGAGGCGTATCGGAAAGAGCACGAAGCAGAAAGCCTGCTCAGTGTCGAAAGCGCAGGGCTGAGCGGAACCGTTGCCAGCGCAACGGCATAGCTACGACTTCGCTTGCAGGGCGGCCTGGTGTTGCAGCGCGTAGGCAACCGCGTGGGTGCGGTTCTGCACGCCCAGCTTGGTTAAGATCGCCTCGACGTGGTGGCCAACCGTCTTGGGGCTGATGTGCAGTTCGGCGGCGATCTCCGGGTTGCTGAGCCCGGCGGCAAGCAGGTCGAAGACCTGGCGTTGGCGCCCGGTCAACGCGTGGGGATCCGAATCCTTGTCCGCCTGTCGGGTGCGCGGAGCACGCTCGCGCAGCACGGCCAGCCGCTGCTGGGCGCGGCGGGCCGCCGCCTTGGCACCAAGCTCGCGAAAAGTCGCCAGCGCCTCTTTCACCGCGGAGACGTCGCCGCCGAGTTTCGCCAGCGCCGCATCGTAGGAGCAGCCGCGACCCATCCACGCTTCGGCAGCGCGCTGCCATTGCCCGCTGATCTCCAAGTCGAACGGCGTGGACGGATCGTGGCCGATGGTCTCGATTGTGCCGCCGGCCAAGCGAACCCAGCGTTGCAGCTGCCCTCTCTGCCATGGATCGGCGTGTTCGGGGGAGCACCCCAGGCCGGCCAGCGCCTCGGCGAGGGCCACCTCGTCATCGCCGGCCAACCAGGCCACCTCGGCGCGGGCCGCCCACACCGCGCCGAGGTGGACCAGGTTGCCGGGTTGAGTGTCGGCAGCGGCCTCACCAACCAGCGCACTCGTCGGCGGCTGGCCACGCCGCGCTCGGAGCAGAGTAAGCGTCACCAACGGCAGGATGCGGTGCTGTGGGCTGAGCTCGGGCCGGGTGACAATCTGCTCGGCCGTGACGGCGGCGCGATCCCAGTCTCCGCCGTGCAACGCCGCCAGCGTTGACGCGGCGGTCAGCAGCGAGCTGAACATGCCGAGGTCGCGCTCATCGCAGAAGGTGGACGCTTCGGCCAGATAGCCTTCGGCACGGCCTAACTCGCAGCGCAGCACCGCATACCAGTAGATGAGGACGCCCAGAACCCCGGCGTGTTCTTCCAGCCCCTGGGTCGACAGCGCTTCACGCCATACGCTAACCAATTCGTCCCAGCCGGTGCCGGTGCTGAATACGGTGGCCAGGGCCGTGTAGCCGCGAGCGCGGATATCGACTGCAGGGTCCTGCAATTCGCGAGCGAGGGCGTGCGCGCGAGCCGCGTAGTCGGCGCAGACCGGATCCAACGCCAGCGCGCTGATGTGCGCCATATTGACCAGCGACCAGGCCAGCTGCGGCGACGGCCCCAGGCCTTCCAGCAATCGCAACGATGCGTGCGCCGCGTCGATGGCTTCGTCTGCGCGCCCCAGCGGCTGCAGCAGACGCGACAGCCACCGCAGGCCGTCGCCCTCTTCGAGCTGATCACCGAGCTTGCGCCGCAACGTGATCGCCTCGCGCAACGATGCGACCGCCGGTTCGGCCTGTCCGCTCAGATAGCTGGCGAACGCGTGTCGCTCCAGCCAGACAACTCGGCGTTCATCGGCAGCCGTGCCGGTACAGCGCAACGCGAGCGCATACAGACTCGCGGCTTCCCGATTGGCGCCGAGCGAAGCCGCCCGTTCGGCGGCGGCGATGCCATAGCGGATCGCTGCTTCGATCTCACCCGCCTCGTCGGCGTGAAATGCCAATGCCGCCAGCGTGTTCGGATCGTTAGGCGGCTGCGCCAGGGCGGTCAGCGCGCGCCGGTGCAGTTCGATTCGAGCGAAGTCGGGAATCTGCGCCACAGTGGCCCGACGGGCGAGTTCGTGACGAAAGCCGACCAATTCCCCCTCGGCGGTCAGGACGCCGGCGTCGAGGCATTCGTGCAGTGCAGTCCGGGCCTCGGCGCACATTTTCTCCAGCAAGCAGACATCGGCTCGCGGACCGCACACGGCAACCGCATGCACCGTTTCACGCGCCTTGGCCGACAGCCGCCCGAGCCGGCCATGCACCGCCTCGGAGATACTGCGCGGCAGGACTTTCCGGGTGAGCGCATCCGGCCCGGCGGCCAGCACCTCGGTGACGAAGAAAGGGTTACCGCCGGTGACATCATGTAACCGCTCGGCATTTACTCCGCTGCCGGCGGCCAATGCCGACACCGCGGGTAAACTCAACGCCTCCAGAGCAATTCGGCTCACCGCGGCGTAGTTCGCCAGGTCCCCCAACGTGACAGCCAACGGATGGGTCGCCGCCAGTTCGTCGTCGCGGAAGGAGATCACCAGCAGCAACCGCAGCGTCGCGATGCGTCGCGCCAGGAATCGGACCAGATCCAGGGTGGCCCCGTCGGCCCAATGGGCGTCCTCGATCACCCACACCCATCGGTCGCGGTCACCCAACGCCGCTAACAATTGTCGGTAGATCCGTGCGGTATCCCCCGAGTCGACGGCCGCGGCCAACCCGGCCCCCGCCGCGGCATCCAGCCCGGCCAGAGCATCGATCAACGGCCCCAGCGGTCGCGGCGCACCCAGCGGGTCGCACCACCCGCGTAGGATCCGTGGTCCGGAATCGAGTTGACCGACGAACTTGGCGAGCAGTGCGGTTTTGCCGACGCCGGCCTCCCCGCGCAACAACACCACTTCCCCGGGGCCGCCGCGAGCCACCCGGCGCGCCAGCGCCCCCAGTTGGGCCAGCGGCGCGTCGCGTTCCAGCAAGCCATCCCGCAAGGTTGGCTCCCATCCTCGCTGCGCGCCTGCGGCGCCGTGTCGCAAAAACAGGGCAATTACCCCATGAATTGAGCTGGCTGTCTGCGCACACTCATCACGAGCACGCCCACGTCCAGACACGAACACAGCAAACGCATTTACGGGACTAATGCCGTTTCGACTGTAGCTTCACCTGCCCTCGGACGCGCGGCAACAGCAGATTGACATAGGTCAACTAGGCATGTGGCGGACTGCTCACGACCACGTGAGTTGCTTCGCGCCGCTCTCAGCGCAGCAGTGCGCGTGACATCACCACGCGCTGAATCTGGTTGGTGCCCTCGTAGATTTGAGTGATCTTTGCGTCGCGCATGAACCGCTCCACCGGGAAGTCGGTGGTGAATCCGGCCCCGCCGAAAAGCTGTACAGCGTCGGTGGTGACTTCCATCGCCACATCGGAGGCAAAGCATTTCGATGCCGCCGAGATGAAGCCAAGATTCGGCTCGCCGCGCTCGGCCCGGGCGGCCGCGGTGTAGACCATCAGCCGGGCCGCCTCGACCTTCATCGCCATGTCGGCCAGCATGAACTGGACGGCCTGGAACGTGCTGATCGACTCACCAAACTGCTTGCGGTCCTTGGTGTAAGCGATCGCCGCATCGACCGCGCCCTGGGCGATGCCGACAGCCTGCGCGCCGATCGTCGGGCGGGTGTGGTCGAGCGTGGCCAATGCGGTCTTGAACCCGGTGCCGGGTTCACCGATCATCCGGTCGCCGGGAACCCGGCAATTCTCGAAGTACAGCTCGGTGGTCGGAGATCCCTTGATGCCCAGCTTCTTTTCCTTGGGACCGACGCTGAAACCCTCGTCGTCCTTGTGCACGATGAACGCCGAGATCCCGTTGGCGCCCTTGTCCGGGTCGGTCACGGCCATCACCGTGTACCAGGTCGACTTGCCGCCGTTGGTGATCCAGGCCTTGGTGCCGTTGATGATCCAGTCGTCACCGTCGGCCTTGGCCCGGGTCCGCATCGACGCGGCGTCGCTGCCGGCTTCGCGCTCGCTCAACGCGTAGGAGGCCATCGCCCCGTCGGAGGCCAGCGACGGCAACACCTGCTTCTTCAGCTCCTCCGAACCGCGCAGGATCAGGCCCATCGTGCCCAGCTTGTTCACCGCGGGGATCAACGACGCCGAGGCGTCGACGCGCGCCACTTCTTCGATCACGATGCAGGCGGCGACGGAGTCCGCACCCTGACCGCCGTACTCCTCGGGGACGTGTACGGCGTTGAAGCCGGACGCGTTCAGCGCCTGCAACGCCTCCTCGGGAAACCGGGGCTGCTGATCCACGTCCGCGGCATGCGGGGCGATCTCTTTTTCCGCCAACGCGCGGATCGCGGCCCGCAACTCGTCGTGCTCCTCAGGCAGCTTGAACAGATCGAACGACGGATTTCCAGCCATCCCAGCCTCCTTAGCTACTCGCTGGTAACTTTACCTTGACGCTTTTGCAGCGCCGCATCCTTGGCCAGCACCGACTCCGCCAGCTCCTTCTGGAAAGCCACAATCCGGTCGCGCAGCGCGGGATCCGACACCGCCAGAATGCGCACCGCGAGCAGACCCGCGTTGCGGGCCCCACCGATCGACACCGTGGCCACCGGCACCCCGGCCGGCATCTGCACGATCGACAGCAGCGAGTCCAACCCGTCCAGCTTGGCCAGTGGCACCGGGACGCCGATCACCGGAAGTGACGTGGCCGAAGCCACCATGCCGGGCAGGTGGGCCGCGCCACCGGCGCCGGCGATTATCACCTCGACGCCGCGGTCGGCGGCCTGCTGCGCGTAGTCCAGCATGCGCTGCGGGGTGCGGTGCGCCGAATACACGCCGATCTCGTAGGCGACGTCGAACTCGGCCAGCGCGTCGGCGGCGTCGGACATCACCGACCAGTCGCTGTCGCTGCCCATGATCACGCCGACCCTGGCGTCGCTACTCATGCGGATCCCATCCGTCCGTCCATTCCCCGTCTGACAACCAGTGTGCCGCGCGCTCCGCGCGTTCACGCAGGTTTGCCAACTCGGCAGCATCGCTGCCGAGAAAATTGATGTGCCCGATCTTGCGGCCCGGGCGTTCTTCCTTGCCGTAGAGATGAACCCGAGCGTCGGGCATCCGCGCGAACAGGTGGTGCAACCGCTCGTCGAGCGACATCGTCGGCGTTTGCGCCGCACCCAGCACGTTGGCCATCACCGTCACTGGGGTGATGGTGTCGGTATCGCCGAGCGGATAGTCCAGCACCGCACGCAGATGCTGCTCGAACTGGCTGGTCCGCGACCCGTCCATGGTCCAGTGCCCGGAATTGTGCGGGCGCATCGCAAGCTCGTTGACCAGCAGCGCTCCATCGACGGTTTCGAACAGCTCGACGGCGAGCACACCGACGACGCCCAGTTCGACGGCCAGGCTCAGCGCCAGGCGCTGCGCCGCCGCGCCGACGTCGTCGGGCAGCGCCGGGGCCGGCGCAATCACCAGCACGCAGATGCCGTCGCGCTGCACGGTCTCGACCACCGGCCATGCCGCGCCCTGCCCGAACGGCGACCGGGCCACCAGCGCCGAGAGTTCACGGCGCAACGCGACCCGCTCCTCGACCAATACCGGTACGCCAGAATCTAAATATTGACCCGCGATCGCGCGGGCCTGCGCCAGATCGGCGGCCAGCTGCACGCCACGACCGTCGTACCCGCCGCGGACCGCCTTGACGACGATCGGCCCGTCCACCCGTCGGGCGAACTCATCGACGTCGTCGGGCCGCTCGACGGCTGCGTAACGCGGCACCCGCGCACCCAGGGCTTCCAGCCGTCGCCGCATGACGAGCTTGTCCTGTGCGTGTATCAGCGCCTCTGGCGGCGGCGCGACGTTGACGCCCTCCGCGACCAGCTTTTTCAGCAGCTCAGTGGGCACATGCTCGTGGTCGAAGGTGAGCGCCGCACAACCGGCAGCGACGCGGCGCAGCGCCTCGAGATCGGTGTGCGAGCCGATCACCACGTCGGGACTGACCTGGGCGGCGGGGTCGGCGGCGTCGGCGGCCAGCACGCGCAGGCTCTGGCCCATCGCGATCGCCGCCTGGTGGGTCATCCGGGCCAGTTGGCCCCCACCGACCATGGCGACCTGGGGCGAAGCGTTGGGGGTACTCGGCACGGCAATCATGGTGTCATGGCCGCTAGAGGGGTCGCGTGATGCAGTCACAGAGCACCCTTAACCAGTAATACGTACACTGCGACATTGTGTCCTTCGCCGATGCCACGATCGCCCGACTGCCGGGGCCGATCCGCCCCTTTGCCGAGCGCCATCACGAGCTGATCAAGTTCGCGATCGTCGGTGCGACGACGTTCATCATCGACTCGGCGATTTTCTACACGCTGAAGTTGACGATCCTGGAGCCCAAACCGGTGACCGCCAAGGTCATCGCCGGCATCGTCGCGGTCATCGCGTCGTACATCCTGAACAGGGAGTGGAGCTTCCGTGACCGCGGCGGCCGCGAGCGTCACCACGAGGCCCTGCTGTTCTTCGCGTTCAGCGGCGTCGGGGTGCTGCTGAGCATGGCGCCGCTGTGGGTTTCCAGCTACATGCTTGACCTGCGGGTGCCGATGGTGTCACTGACCGTCGAGAACATCGCCGACTTCGTCTCGGCCTACCTCATCGGCAATCTGCTGCAGATGGCCTTCCGCTTCTGGGCGTTCCGGCGTTGGGTGTTCCCTGACGAATCCGCCCGAAGCGGCGACCAAGCGCTGGAATCGGCGCTCACCGCGGGCGGGATCGCCGAAGTTTTCGAGGACGTCCAAGCGAACGGCACGGTCACCTTGCTGGGAGCTTGGCTGGCGCGCCGGGGCCGGGCGGATCAGCTCGGCGATTCCTCGGACCCCAGGGTGTCGAAAACCTCGTGATACAGCAGCGCGTGGACCTGTTCCACGCCTGGAATGTCGTAGAACTCCAACGGATCTTGGGACGCTGACTCAACGATCAGCGTGCCGGTGCGCAATATCCGGTCGATCAGCCGGTGCCGGAATTCGACGCTGTTGATCCGGGCCAGCGGGATGTCGATGCCGCTGCGGCTCAACACTCCGTGCCGGAACATCACCCGACGGTCGGTGATGACGAAATGTGTGGTGAGCCAGTTCAAGAACGGCCAGACCGTCAGCCAGCCCAGGAGCACCAGCCAGATCGCCCCGATGACCCAGAAGACGACCCGCTTTGCGGTCGGATCCCACGTGGTGCCGTTGACCACCGCGCAACCGAACGATGCCGCCGCACTCGCCAGTATCAGAACGGTGACCGGCCAGAAAAGTCGCTTCCAGTGCGGATGGCGGTGCAGGACGACCTGCTCGTCGCCGGCCAGCACGTTGTCGGGGTAGCCCACGCTGGCACTTTAGACGTTGGGGCGCAGGTGCGTGATGTCTCCGGCCGAGATCGTCACCGTCTGGCCACCGGTGTCGACACACAATCGCCCCGTGTCGTCGACGGCCCGCGCGACGCCGACCACCTCACGGTCACCGGGCATGCTGGCCCGGACCCGCGCGCCTAGCGTCACGCTGTAGCGCTGATAGTCGGCAAGCAACGCGGGATCTGCGCCTCCTGCGGTCCGCCACGCGTCGATGCGCATTGCCAGCTCGCGAAGTATACTGCGCGCCAACGTATTTCGATCATTAACCGATGAACCAAGCATCAGCAGCGAGGTGGCCACCGGGTCCGGCGCTTCGTCGGCGGTCAGCGTCACGTTGAGCCCGAGGCCAAGCACGATCACCGGCGTCGGCGAGGCCACCTCGGCGAGGATCCCGGCCAGCTTGCCGCCGCCCACCAACACATCGTTCGGCCACTTCAGGCCCGCCTCGACATCAAGCGCGGCCAGCGCGTCGGCCACCGCGACCCCGGTTGCCAGCGGCAACCATCCCCAGCCCGTCCGGGGTACCGAGCCGCCGGCCACCCCGACCGACAAGGCGACCTGTGTCCGCGGCGGCGCCGACCATTGCCGGCCATGCCGGCCGCGGCCGGCGCTCTGGTATTCGGCAAGTAAGACCGACCCGTCGATGTCGGCACCGGCCTCGGCCCGCGCGAGCAGATCGGCGTTGGTGGAACCGGTTTCGGCGACGACATCGAGTTGACGCCACCGCATGCCGGGCCCGACCAGCCCGTCGCGCAAGGTCGCCAGATCCAAGGGCGATCTCAGTGAGTCATCCATCGGTACTCAGCAGGGGCTCGGCGGCACTTGGGACAATTAAGTCGACAAGTGACGAAGATTACCTTCGGGCGGCCATGCGGAACAAAAGTCCGGATAGTTGGACACGCAGGGCTCCGCGCGTGCGGGGTGGAGATCGCAATCTAAGGAACCGCTAAGATCGACAGCCATGACTTCCGAGACCTCGGTCGAGGCGCAAGCTGAGCACGATATCGACATTCACACCACCGCGGGCAAGCTCGCCGAACTGCGCAAGCGGAGCGAGGAGACTCTGCACCCGGTGGGTGAGGCCGCCGTCGACAAGGTGCACGAGAAGGGCAAGCTGACCGCGCGCGAGCGCATCTACGCCCTGCTCGACGAGGGATCGTTCGTCGAACTCGACGCGCTGGCCCGGCACCGCAGCACCAACTTCGGGCTGGCTGAGAGGCGCCCGCTCGGTGACGGTGTCGTCACCGGTTACGGCACCATCGACGGCCGCGACGTCTGCATCTTCAGCCAGGACGTCACGGTGTTCGGCGGCAGCCTCGGCGAGGTCTACGGCGAAAAGATCGTCAAGGTGCAGGAGTTGGCGATCAAGACCGGCCGGCCGCTGATCGGGATCAACGACGGCGCGGGCGCGCGCATCCAGGAGGGTGTCGTCTCGCTCGGCCTGTACAGCTCGATCTTCCGCAACAACATCCTGGCCTCCGGCGTCGTCCCGCAGATCTCGCTGATCATGGGCGCCGCCGCCGGTGGCCACGTCTACTCCCCGGCGCTGACCGACTTCGTGGTGATGGTCGACCAGACCAGCCAGATGTTCATCACCGGTCCCGACGTGATCAAGACCGTCACCGGTGAAGACGTGACGATGGAGGAGCTCGGCGGTGCGCACACGCACATGGCCAAGTCCGGCACCGCACACTATGTCGCCTCCGGCGAGCAGGACGCCTTGGACTACGTCCGCGATCTGCTGAGCTACCTGCCGCCCAACAACTTCACCGATCCGCCGCGCTATCCGGTGCCGGTTCCGGAGGGCGCCATCGAGGACAACCTCACCGATGAAGACCTCGAGCTGGACACACTGATCCCGGACTCGGCCAACCAGCCGTACGACATGCACGAGGTGATCACCCGCATCCTCGACGACGACGAGTTCCTCGAGGTGCAAGCCGGTTACGCGCAGAACATCGTGATCGGGTTCGGCCGCATCGAGGGCCGGCCGGTGGGAATTGTGGCCAACCAGCCGACCCAGTTCGCCGGCTGTCTGGACATCAACGCCTCGGAGAAAGCCGCCCGCTTCGTGCGGACCTGTGACTGCTTCAACATCCCGGTCGTGATGCTGGTGGACGTGCCGGGCTTCCTGCCGGGCACAAGCCAGGAATACAACGGCATCATTCGCCGCGGCGCCAAGCTGCTGTACGCCTACGGCGAGGCCACCGTTCCCAAGATCACCGTCATTACCCGCAAGGCTTACGGCGGCGCCTACTGCGTCATGGGCTCCAAGGATATGGGCTGCGACGTCAACGTCGCCTGGCCGACGGCGCAGATCGCCGTGATGGGCGCCTCAGGCGCGGTCGGCTTTGTCTACCGTCAACAGCTCGGCGAAGCGGCCAAGAACGGTGAGGACGTCGACGCCCTGCGGCTGCAGTTGCAGCAGGAGTACGAGGACACTCTGGTCAACCCGTACATCGCCGCCGAGCGAGGCTACGTCGACGCGGTGATCCCGCCGTCGCACACCCGCGGCTACATCGGGACGGCGCTGCGCCTGCTGGAGCGCAAGATCGCCCAGGTGCCGCCGAAGAAGCACGGGAACATTCCCCTGTGAGTCGAGTGAGCGGAACGAACGCAGTGAGTGACGGGAACGAGACGAACGGTCAGTCCCCTGTGAGCGACGACATCGAAACGCCGGACGCCGCACAGCCACACGAGCCGCACATCCGGGTGCTCAAAGGCAACCCGACTGACGAAGAGGTGGCCGCGCTGATCGCGGTGCTAGGCAGCGCTGGCGGCGGTAGCGGTGACGTGGGTCAGCCGGAGGCCACCCGGTGGGGACTGCCGGTCGACAAATTGCGTTACTCGATCTTCAGCTGGCAGAAGCTCACCCTGGTGCAACGGACCCACATGCGGCGAGACTGGCGCAATTGACTCGCGTCGTGCTCGGCTCCGCCTCGGCGGGCCGGCTGCGGGTGCTGCGCCAGGCCGGCGTCGAGCCGTTGGTCGTCGTGTCGGGCGTGGACGAGGACGCGATCATCGCCACCCTGGGGCCCGACACCGCTCCGGGCGACGTGGTTCGCAGCCTCGCCGAGGCCAAGGCCGATCACGTCGCGACGATCGTGGACGGCGCGGTTGCCGCGGATTGTGTTGTCATTGGCTGTGATTCGATGCTCTACATCGACGGCCGGCTGACCGGCAAGCCCGCATCGACCGATGCGGCGCGACGCGAGTGGCAATCGATGGCCGGCTGTTCCGGTCAGCTGCACACCGGACACTGCGTGGTACGGCTACGCGATGGCAGAGTCAGCCGGCGGGCAGCCGAATCATCCGTCACCACAGTGCACTTCGGTACACCGGCGGCAGCGGATCTGGATGCCTATCTCGACAGCGGCGAGCCGTTGGCGGTTGCCGGAGCATTCACCCTGGACGGGCTGGGCGGCTGGTTCGTCGACCGCATCGAAGGCGACCCGTCCAACGTCATCGGCCTGAGCCTTCCGCTGACCCGCTCACTGCTGCGACGTGTTGGGCTGTCCGTCGCCGAGTTGTGGCCGTGAAAGGAAAAGCGCCGCAACAGAAGACGCCGAACCGGAAGTAAATATCGCGCCGACTCGCCGCATACCATCGAGGACGCCGCATGCGCCGCTTTACAAATGGTTCAACTACTACGACGCCCCCAGTCGCACGATTAGCTCAACTGCGATTACGCGATGAGCAGGCATCCGTCCACTACGCTCGATTTCCTACCGTTATTCCCAGGAATCGGGGAGTTCGATGGCTTTCGAGGTGTTGGTGGACGACAACTTCCATGCGTATGACGAGAGCGAGCGCTACTCGCACGGCTTGTACGACACGCTCGAGGAAGCGATCGCGGTCTGCCGAGCCATCGTTGACCGGGATCTGGCTAACCAGTATGAGCCCGGTATGACAGCCGACCGGCTTTATCAGCGATACACGTCGTTCGGTGACGACCCGTGGATCAAGGACACCGAACATCCGGGCGGGCCTTCCCCGCGGGCGCCGTTCAGTGCCTGGAGCTACGCAGAACAACAATCCGTGGAGATGTGCACCGTCGAATCTACCTCTGGCGAGGCGTCAAACGGTAGATGAGGCCCGGCTTTACAAACCAGAGCAGGATTTGGCGCGATTTCCAGAAGATAAGCAAGATCAAATTCGTGCGGCATTAGTCGAAAGTGTGAAGAAAGGGTACGACCCTAGATATTTGGTCATCACAGCATGCCTTCGCGAAGTTTGCGCTTTGGGATGGATTTGGGGACGCGAACCGGCAGGTAGGCTCGCGGTGTGCCTCTACCAGCAGATCCCAGCCCGACGCTGAGCGCCTACGCCCACCCGGAACGCCTGGTCACGTCCGACTGGTTGGCCGGCAACCTGGGCCGGCCGGGACTGGCCATCGTCGAATCCGATGAAGACGTGCTGCTCTACGACGTCGGCCACATCCCCGGGGCGGTCAAGATCGACTGGCACACCGACCTCAACGACCCACGGGTGCGCGACTACATCGACGGTAAGCGGTTCGCGGAATTGATGGACCGCAAAGGGATTTCGCGCGACGACACCGTGGTGATCTACGGCGACAAGAGCAATTGGTGGGCGGCCTACGCGCTGTGGGTCTTCACCCTGTTCGGCCATCCGGATGTGCGGCTGCTCAACGGCGGACGCGACCTGTGGATGCACGACGGGCGCGACACGACGCTGGATGTTCCGAGCCGGGCCTCCTCGGGCTATCCCGTCGTGCAGCGCAACGACGCGCCGATCCGCGCGTTCAAAGACGACGTGCTGACCGTTCTGGGTTCCGAGCCGCTGATCGACGTGCGCTCGCCCGACGAGTACACCGGCAAGCGCACCCACATGCCGGACTATCCCGAGGAAGGCGCGTTGCGCGCCGGCCACATCCCATCGGCGCGGTCGATCCCGTGGGGGCAGGCCGCTGACGACAGCGGGCGATTCCGCAGCCGAGACGAGTTGGAGAAGCTCTACGGGTTCATCGAGCCGGACGACAAAACCGTCGTCTACTGCCGCATCGGCGAGCGCTCCAGCCACACCTGGTTCGTGCTGACACACCTGCTCGGCGTCCCCGGCGTGCGCAACTACGACGGCTCGTGGACCGAATGGGGTAATGCCGTGCGAGTGCCGATCGTCGCCGGTGAAAGCCCCGGAACCGTGCCCGCCTGATGAGCATGCCCGCGCCGCTGGCCGAGGTCCTGTCCGACTTCGCCGAAGTCGACGGCCAGGACAAGCTCAACCTGCTGCTGGAATTCGCCAACGACCTTCCGGCGTTGCCCGCCGACCTCGAAGAGGCGGCGATGGAGCCGGTGGTCGAGTGCCAGTCGCCGCTGTTTTTGCACGTCGACGCGCACGACCCGGAACGGGTGCGGCTGTATTTCAGCGCGCCCCCGGAGGCGCCGACCACCCGCGGCTTCGCGTCGATCCTTGCCGCCGGGCTCGACGAACAGCCTGCCGCCGACATCCTGGCGGTCCCAGAGGACTTCTACACCGACCTCGGTCTGGCGGCCTTGATCAGCCCGCTGCGGCTGCGTGGAATGTCGGCGATGTTGGCCCGAATCAAGCGCCGAGTGCGCGAATCCGGCTGAAGTAGACACCGGGTCTTGTCGCCCACGGCGCGCCGCTTAAACTTCCCCCGACACGACTTGTAAGAATTTCTCTTAGACATGTGAGAAGTGTTCAGCCACACAGGAGGCGCAGTGCCTAGTCACGCCAGCTCGACGATCGCCAAGGTTCTCGTCGCCAATCGCGGTGAGATCGCGGTGCGGGTGATCCGCGCAGCCAAGGACGCCGGTCTGCCCAGTGTGGCGGTGTACGCCGAGCCGGACGCCGACGCTCCGCACGTGAAGCTGGCCGACGAGGCCTTCGCGCTGGGTGGTCAAACCTCGGCGGAGTCCTACCTCGACTTCGGCAAGCTGCTGGAGGCTGCCGAGAAGTCCGGCGCCAACGCGATTCACCCCGGCTACGGCTTCCTGTCCGAGAACGCCGACTTCGCCCAGGCGGTGATCGATGCCGGCCTGATCTGGATCGGGCCCAGCCCGCAGTCGATCCGCGACCTCGGCGACAAGGTGACCGCGCGCCACATCGCCGCCCGCGCGCAGGCTCCGCTGGTGCCCGGTACCCCCGACCCGGTGAAGAACGCCGACGAGGTGGTCGCCTTCGCCAAGGAGCACGGCGTGCCGATCGCGATCAAGGCGGCGTTCGGCGGCGGCGGGCGCGGTATGAAGGTGGCCCGCAGCATCGAGGAGATCCCCGAGCTGTTCGAGTCGGCGACCCGCGAGGCGGTCGTGGCATTCGGCCGCGGCGAGTGCTTCGTCGAGCGCTATCTGGACAAGCCGCGCCACGTCGAGGCGCAGGTGATCGCCGACCAGCACGGCAACGTCGTCGTGGCCGGCACCCGTGACTGCTCGCTGCAGCGCCGCTTCCAGAAGCTGGTCGAAGAGGCGCCCGCGCCGTTCCTGACCGACGCGCAGCGCAAGGAAATCCACGAATCCGCCAAGCGGATCTGCAAGGAAGCGCATTACTACGGCGCCGGCACCGTCGAATATCTGGTCGGCCAGGACGGGCTGATCTCGTTCCTCGAGGTCAACACCCGTCTTCAGGTCGAGCAC
>NZ_JBAPRN010000563.1:0-2750 GCF_049281135.1 Mycobacterium sp.
GAGTCGTTCGCGATTACGGCGCCGGCATCGTCGTGCCGGACGACTCTGCGCAGGCGCTGGCTGAGGCGATGCAGCGGCTGGCATCCGAGCCGACGCTGGCAGAGCGGATGGGCCGGCACGCGCTGGCCGCCGTGCGCGAGAAGTTCAGCATCGATGCGGTAGCCGACATCCTCGAAGGAAGGTATGGAGCGGCCACCGTCACGACAAAGGCCATTCATCCCGCATGACGGGACTTCACCGCTAGTTACCGGGTTAGAAGCTGCGGCGCCGGCATCCTCAGCTCAGACATCAATTGCTCGACTTCTTTTCGGTATCGGGCGATGTTACCGAGTTTGACATCTTCGTATCCGCGCACGATATCCGGTAGCTGGGCGACGCGGACCGCGAGCGCGTGATTTTCCGGAGTCATGATGACGGCGACAGCGTCCATCCACGCTCGGTACTCCACGATCAACTGCCGTTCCATACGACGAATGTGGGTGTGGCCGAACGGATCCCAAAAGCTGCCACGGAGAAACCGCAGGGTGGCTAGCGCCCGGAAGAACGGCCGCACCCATGGACCCAAGGTGAGCTTCCGATTCATACCCATTGCCCGCAGGAACGGTGGATGCAGCTTATAAGACACCCGCGCGTTCGACCCGAACGCTTCGCGCACCCGAACGTCGACCTCTTGGTCCAGGCAGAGTCGCGGCACCTCGTACTCGTCTTTGTATGCCATGAGCTTATGCAGATTCCGAGCGACGCTTCTGGTCAGGTCATCAACACCGGGCGCCTTCGTAGCTTCTGCGACACGAATCCGCTCGACGAACTCTGCGTAGTGTTGAGCGTACCGGCGACTCTGATAGGCGATCAGATCGGAGACGCGCACCGCGACGTCCTTGCCGAGCGGCGATTCGGGCACTGCCCTAACTATCGCTGCAATGCGACGGGCATCGTCCGATATGGGCTTGGGCCGACGTTCATTTCGCAACTGTGCGACGGCGGCGTCCAAATCGGCTGGTGCAGCGACGGCTTGGCGACCACGGCGGAATGCTTGCAGATTCTCTTGCACCTTAACGCCGCTGCCGCGAATGGCTTCCTCGATGTGTTCGGCGCGTAGGGGCAGTTTGCCGGCTTGGTACGCCGCACCCACCAACAGCATGTTCGCGAACTGATCCTGGCCGAACAAGGTCGTGGCCAGCTTACGGGCATCGAGGATCACGGCGTGCTCGGCGCGCGTGGCCTCGAGTATCGGCGCTATCGCCTCACTGAATGCCGGGAACGTGGTGTCCGGGTCGACGACCATTTGGCCGGTTGGCACCGCCGACGAAGAGACGACCGCAACCGTGCGGTGCGGATCGGCAGCGAGCAGGTAGCCAGCCTCGGCCGCGACCAACAAATCGCAACCTAGGTACAGGTCGCATTCGCCCTCGCCGGCGCGGCTCGCCACCGCTGTCGAATGATCGAAGATCTTTATGTCGGAAACCACCGCTCCGCCTTTTTGGGCCAGGCCGGTCTGGTCCAGAGTGCGAACATAGCGCCCTGCCATCGTCGCGGCTGCGGCCAGCGTCTGGGCGATCGTGACAACACCGGATCCGCCGATGCCGGTGATTCGGGTGGTATGCGGCGCGGCGGCCAGCTGAGGCGGTTCGGGAAGATCAGCCGTCTCGAGTTCCCTCACCGCCACCTTTGCGGGGCTCGAGCGGCTAGGCACTATTGTCATGAAGGCCGGGCAGTCTCCTTTGAGGCAGGAGAAGTCGAAATTGCACGAAGATTGGTCGATCCGCGTTTTCCGACCGAACTCGGTATCGATCGGCTGAACCGACAGGCAGTTTGACTTGGCGCCGCAGTCTCCGCAGCCCTCGCATACGCGCTCGTTGATCATGACGCGTTGAGCGGGTTGAACTACCTTGCCGCGCTTGCGCTTACGACGCAGCTCGGTAGCGCATTCCTGATCGTGGATGATGACCGTGACACCAGGTGTGGCAGCCAGCGTCCGCTGCGCCTCGTCCAGACGATCGCGATGCCAGCAGCGCACACCACGCGGTAGATCGTTGCGGCGGTAGCGTTTCGGGTCGTCAGTGGTGACGATGATCCGCGTGACCCCCTCGGCAAGCAATGCCCGCGCGAGATCCTTCACGCTGAGCGCGCCTTCGGGCTGCTGACCGCCCGTCATCGCGACCGCGGAGTTGTAGAGGATTTTGTAGGTGATGTGGGAGCCAGCTGCGACGGCGGCGCGCACCGCGAGGCTGCCGGAGTGATGAAAAGTGCCATCCCCCAGGTTCTGGATCAAATGGGACTGGTGGACAAAAGGACTCATTCCGATCCACTGCGCGCCCTCGCCGCCCATCTGAGTCAGCCCGGTGATGCTGCCCACCAGTTTCTCGTCCATGAGCGTGACTAGACCGTGGCACCCGATGCCGGCGCCGACCAACGAGCCATCAGGCGCCTTCGTCGACGAATTGTGCGGACACCCCGAACAGAAATAAGGGCTGCGAGTTACCAAGGGAAGCGCCAGCCGCGATTTCGGTGATTGGCGCCCGTTGAGCCACTCCCGGACCGAGGGAAGCTCGCTGTGGCCCAGCAGAATTCCCGCAAGCACGGGGGCGATCGTGTCGGCGGTGAGTTCGCCGTTGCGTGGGAAGACCGGGCCGTCCTCGATATTCCGCTTGCCGACGATCAACGGGCCGCCCTCGTTGTGACCGTAAAGCAGGTCGCGGATAGCGGTTTCAATGAACGGCCGTTTGTCCTCCACCACGATGATCTTCTGC
>NZ_JBAPRN010000564.1:0-10580 GCF_049281135.1 Mycobacterium sp.
CTGCGGGATAGTTACATCAAGACCCTGCATCTCTGGGGTGACGCGCTGGAGGCCAACAAAGACAAGGCCATCGCGATCCAGTCCGAAGAGGTCTACGAGCGCTACATGAGGTACCTGCGCGGCTGCGAGCGCTACTTCACCGAGGAAGTCATTGACGTCAGCCTGGTCACCTATCTGAAGCCCGGCGCCGCGGCGTAGGTTTTTTCTCCGCGACTGTCGGATACCGGCCGCGCCGTTCGTCAGACGGGTAGAGAGTGGAACACAGGGTTCTGCTCACTACCGGAGGACACGACCATGCAGTACTTAGCCTTATTGATCGGCCCGGAGCCGAAACTCACGCCCGACGAGCGTGCCACCGAGATGGCGGCCTACCAGAGCTTCCACGCCAAGGCCGGGCCGGCGATTCGCGCCGGCGACGCATTGATGTCGGCGGCCGAGGGTGTGCGCATCAGCGGCGGCCCCGATGCACCACTCGTCACCGACGGCCCGTTCGCTGAAGCGGCCGAGATCGCCGCCGGCGGTTACTACGTATTCGAGGCCGAGAATCTCGACGACACCCTGGCACTCGCGCGCGAGATCCCCGCTGCCAAGCGCGGCGCGGTGGAAGTCCGGCCGATCTTCCACACGGTGGATGGCGACTGGTCGCGCTCCGACGCGCAGTGGCTGGCGCTGCTGTTCGAACCGCCGGAAAGGGTCCACACCCCGGGCACGCCGGAGTGGCAGGCCGAATCGGCCCGGCACGGTGAATTCGGTGCCGGCGCAGGCGATCACATCGTCGCCGGGGCCGCATTGCACGAGCCGGCGACGGCGACGACAGTGCGGGTTCGCGACGGCCAGGTCATGCTTACCGATGGGCCGTTCGCGGAGAGCGCCGAGATCGCCACGGGCTTCTATCTGCTGGCCGCGAGTGACCGTGACGAGGCGGTCAAGCTGGCCGCGATGATCCCCGCGTCGACCGTCGAGCTGCGCCAACTGGCGGGACTCTCCGGCCTGTAACGAATGGTCAACCTGGACGGCGTCTTTCGGCGGGAGTGGGGCCCGGCCGTGGCCGCGTTGGCCCGGTGGTCGGGTGATCTCACCGTCGCCGAGGACGCCGTCCAGGAAGCGTTCGCCGAGGCGCTGCGGGCATGGCCGCGCGACGGCGTGCCGGACAACCCCGGTGCATGGGTGCTGACCGTGGCACGCAACCGCGCCCGCGACCGATTGCGTCGCGAGTCAGTGCGCCCGGGAAGGGAATTGGCGGCGGTGGTTGATGACATCCGGACGCGTATTGAGGTGGACGTTCACCCGGTGCACGACGACGAGCTGCGGATGATGTTCACCTGCGCGCACCCGGCCTTGGATCGATTGTCACAGCTGGCGCTGACGCTGCGGCTGGTGTCCGGGCTCACCGTCGCCGAGATCGCCCGCGCGCTACTGCAGACCGAAACTGCTGTCGGACAGCGTATTACCCGGGCCAAGGCCAAGGTCCGGCACGCAAACATCCCGCTGCGGGTGCCACCGGCCGAGCTGTTGCCCGAGCGCACGCCGCATGTGCTCAGCTGCATCTATTCGGTGTTCACCGAGGGCTACTGGTCGACGGCGGGGCCGTCGGCGATCCGCGACGAGTTGTGCGACGAAGGAGTCCGGCTCGCCTCCGAGCTGTGCACCCTGATGCCGACCGAGTTGGAAGCTCACGCGCTGGCGGCCCTTGTGCTGCTGCATGATTCGCGACGGGCGACCAGAGTGAACACCGACGGCGCGCTGGTGCCACTCGAGGAGCAGGACCGTGGCCGCTGGGACCGCGAGCGGATCGCCCGCGGTCTGGACCGGCTCCGGCTGGCGCAGGGTTCGACCGGCCCCTACCTGCCGCAGGCGGTGATCGCCGCACTGCACGCGACGGCAACGTCGTGGGAGCAGACCGACTGGCGCACGATCTGCGTGGCCTACGACAAGCTGTCGGCGATGACCGATTCGCCGGTGGTACGCGCCAACCGGGCCCTGGCGGTGGGTTTCCGCGACGGCCCGGACGCCGGGCTGGCCGCCCTGGAGAAGGTCGCCCACGACCCGCGTCTGGCCCGGTCCAACCTCGTCGCGTCGGTCCGCGCGGACCTATTGCGGCGGGCAGGACGGCGAGACGATGCGCTCGGCTGGTACCGAGAGGCCTTGGCGTCCAACGGTTCCGAGCCGGGGCGCGACTATCTGCGCCGTCGGATCGCCGAGTGCGGAGGATGAGCCGCACAACGATCAGGAGTGGCCGCGTACGCCCAATTCACCGTTGAGATACAGCGTCCGGCACGCCTGCCGGGCCAGCTTGCCGCTGGTCGTTCGCGGGATGACGCCGGCCGCCACCAGCAGCACGTCGGCCAGCGGCAGGCTGTGCCGACGGGAGACCGCCGCGCGGATGTCATCGATGACCGGTTGCAGATCACCCCGGCCGGCCCCCGGTGCTCGTTCGGCGACGATCACGACGCGCTCGCCGACCTCATCCCTGGGCGCTCCCGGTACCTCGTTCGCCGGCACCGAAAACGCTGCGACATAACCCGATCGCACCTTGGACGACGCTTCGGCCGTGGTGGCCTCGATGTCTTGCGGATAGTGGTTGCGGCCATCCACGATGATCAGATCTTTGATGCGCCCGGTGATGTAGAGCTCACCGTCGAGATAGACACCGAGATCCCCGGTCCGCAGCCAGGTGGCTTCGCTCGGCGCCCCGTCAGCATGGCTGCCCGACTGCAGTCGGCGCTGCAGCTTGTTGCCGAACACCTGCTCGGTTTCTGCGGGGCGCGCCCAGTAGCCACGGCCAATGTTGTTGCCGTGCAACCAAATTTCGCCGACCTCTCCGTCGGCTACTTCCGCCTCGTTCTCGGTGTCGACGATGACGCCCCACTGGCTGCGGGCCACCCGACCGCAAGAAACCTGCGGGATGGAATTGGGAGCATCGCGCGGGACCCGAACCGCACGCCCGGCGCCCAACTGCTCTCGGTCCAGGTAGACAACCGACGGCCCGGCGGAGAGTTCGATGGTCGAGACGAACAGGGTCGCCTCGGCCATACCGTAGGACGGCTTGACCGCCGTACTCGGCAGCCCATAGGGAGCGAACGCCGCGTTGAACTTCTCGATCGAGCCGATCCGCACCGGTTCCGAGCCATTGATCAGCGACACCACATTCGTCAGGTCGAGGTCCTCCCCCTCATCGGGCAGCCCGCGCTCGACGGCCAGCTCGAACGCGAAGTTCGGCGCCGCGGCGAAGGTGGGGCCGTGTTTGGACTCCGCCGCCAGTTGCCGGATCCAGCGTTGCGGCCGCCGAACGAAGGCGACCGGCGACATCAGCGTGACCTGCGTGCCGAATACCGCCACGCAGACGATCATCAGCAGGCCCATGTCGTGGTAAAGCGGCAACCAGCTGACACTGCGGATGTCCCAGTCGATTCCGGTCGAAATCACCATCTGCAGCACGTTGGTGCCGATCGCGCGATGGGTGATTTCCACACCAACCGGGGATCGGGTGGACCCTGAGGTGTATTGCAGGTAGGCGATGTCGTCGGTGTCCAGCCGCACCGGGGCGAAGGTGATACCCACCGAGTCGGGAACTTCGTCGATCGCGATCACGCGCGGTCTGCTGGCGCGCGGCAACGACCGGACGAACTCCTGAACCGCCGTGGCAGCGGCAGCCGTCGTCAATACCACCGACGGCCTGGCGTCGCCGAGCACCGCGTCGAGCCGCTCGGCGTGTCCCGGAAATTCCGGCGCGAACAGCGGCACTGCGATGTCGCCGGCCTTGATCGCGGCGAAGAAGCCGACGATGTAGTCGATGCCCTGCGGCGCCAAGATTGCCACCCGATCACCCTTGGAGGTGATCTGCTGCAGGCGAGCACCGATGGCCCGCAGCCGGGTGCCCAGCTCAGCCCAGGTCAACTCGATCATCTTGCCGTCGGCATGCTGGCTGTAGTCGAGGAAGCGGTATGCGACGGCATCACCGATGTCAGCGATGTGGCGGTCCAGAAACGTCACCACGTTGGCGCCGTCCGGCAGAACGATGCCGCCATCCGCGTCGAGGTAGTCAGTCAACTCCGGCCGGTTCAACCGACTGCCGTCGTTATCCGAGGCACCTAGCATGACCGGGATTCTAAGAGATAAACGTGCTGTTCTCCGTCAGCACTCGACGGCGAACAGCACCTTGCTTACGCTTCGGAGAAGTTTCGGGTGACCGCCGGGTCGACCGGGATGCCCGGTCCGGTGGTAGTCGAGACCGTGATCTTCTTCAGGTAGCGACCTTTGGACGACGACGGCTTATGCCGCAGCACCTCGTCGAGCGCCGCGCCGTAGTTCTCCACGAGTTGATTCTCGTCGAAGGACGCCTTGCCGATCACGAAGTGCAGGTTGGCCTGCTTGTCGATCCGGAAGTTGATCTTGCCGCCCTTGATGTCGTTCACCGCCTTGGTGATGTCCGGGGTGACGGTGCCGGTCTTGGGGTTGGGCATCAGGCCACGCGGCCCGAGGATCCGCGCGATGCGGCCGACCTTGGCCATCTGGTCGGGGGTCGCGATCGCCGCGTCGAAGTCGAGGAAGCCGCCCTGGATCTTTTCGATCAGGTCGTCGCTACCCACCACGTCGGCGCCGGCGGCGGTTGCCTCGTCGGCCTTTTCACCGACCGCGAACACCGCGACCCGAGCGGTCTTACCGGTGCCGTGCGGGAGGTTGACCGTGCCACGGACCATCTGGTCGGCCTTGCGCGGGTCCACCCCGAGCCGGATGGCGACCTCGACGGTCGAGTCCTGCTTGGTCGACGACGTCTCCTTGGCCAGTTTGGCCGCCTGCAACGGGGTGTAGAGGTTGTCGCGGTCCACCTTCTCGAGGGCGGCGCGATATGCCTTGCTGTTCTTGCTCATTCGTTCATCCAATCTGATGTTGGGTTGTGGTTGGCGGGCCGAAGCTGGCCCTCCCACTGGGGAGCCGTCTATTCGACGGTGATCCCCATCGACCGGGCGGTCCCGGCGATGATCTTGGCGGCTGCGGCGATGTCGTTGGCGTTCAGGTCGGGCTTCTTGGTCTCGGCGATCTCGCGGACCTGATCCCAGGTGACCTTGGCGACCTTGGTGGTATGCGGTTCGGCCGAGCCCTTTGCCACCTTCGCGGCCTTGAGCAGCAGCCTGGCGGCCGGCGGGGTCTTCAGCGCGAACGTGAAGCTGCGGTCCTCGTAGACGGTGATCTCCACCGGGACGACGTTGCCGCGCTGGGAATCCGTCGCGGCGTTGTACGCCTTGCAGAACTCCATGATGTTGACGCCGTGCTGCCCGAGTGCCGGACCGACCGGCGGGGCGGGGTTGGCTTCGCCGGCCTTGATCTGCAGCTTGATCAGCCCGACGACCTTCTTTTTCGGGGCCATGAGTATTGGTGTTCCTTCCTAGCTAAATCTTGGAGACTTGGGTGAAGCCCAGTTCGACAGGTGTTTCGCGGCCGAAGATGGACACCAGCACCTTGAGTTTCTGTTGTTCGGCGTTGACCTCGTTGATCGTCGCCGGCAGCGTGGCGAACGGTCCGTCCATCACGGTGACCGACTCGCCGACGGCGTAGTCGACCTCGATCACTGGACGCTCCAGCTCAACCCCGGTACTCGCGGTGCTCGCGGCGCCCTTGACGGGCTTCTTGGCCGCACCCTGCGGAAGCAGGAACTTCACCACGTCGTCGAGCATGAGCGCCGAGGGGCGAGACGTCGCGCCGACGAAGCCCGTGACGCCCGGGGTGTTACGCACCGCGGACCACGAGTCGTCGGTCAGGTCCATCCGCACCAGGATGTAGCCCGGCAGCACCTTGCGGTTGACCTGCTTGCGCTGGCCGTTCTTGATCTCGGTGACCTCTTCGGTGGGCACTTCCACCTGGAAGATGTAGTCGCCGACGTCCAGGTTCTGCACACGGGTCTCGAGGTTGGCTTTCACCTTGTTCTCGTAACCGGCGTAGGAGTGGATGACGTACCAGTCGCCTGGCTTGGCGCGCAGCTCGGCCTTCAGCGCAGCGGCTGGGTCGACCTCTTCGGGCTCAGCCGGTTCCTCGGGTGCGGCGGGCGCCTCTGCGGCCTCGTCGGCCACCGGCTCGGCATTGGCCGTCTCCGGTGCATCGTCAGCGGTCACTTCTTGCAACGCGGCTTCGATGTCGACCGTCTCACCCACGGGCAGATCGCCGTCGGAGGTAGTCACGGTTTATGGGTCCTTCCCTTTTTATGTCAGCTCGTGGCGGCGTCAGCCGAACACCCACAGCACCAGCTTGGCCAAGCCCAGATCCACCAGGCCGATGAACGTCACCATGAACACCAGGAACGCCAACACCACCGAGGTGTAGGAGCCCATCTGCTTGCGGTTGGGCCAGATGACCTTGCGCAGCTCGGCGACGACCTGCTTGAGGTAGTTGAAGACGAAGACGAACGGGTTGTTCGACGGCTCGTCGGACTTGCGGGCCTTCTTGGCTTTCGTCGCCTTCTTGGCCTTCTTGCGCGTGTCGTCGGCGTCGCTCTCGGTGAGCTCGACGGCGCCGGATGCGCCGGTGCCGTCCCCGGCCTCCGACTTCAGACGGGACCGCTTGCCGGTGGGTCGCTGCGGCGTCGCCACGGCCGTACGGCCGCCCTGCGAGTCGTCAGTTCCGCCGCCGTCGGCTGCGGCGTCGGCATCGACGTGTTCGTCGCTCACCGCATGCTCCTTCGTTCAATCGTGTGCGTGGTGGTCACCTTCCAGTGTCCACCATTGCAGGGGCGACAGGACTTGAACCTGCAACCTGCGGTTTTGGAGACCGCTGCTCTGCCAGTTGAGCTACGCCCCTTCGCTGGTTGGCAGGCCAACCTGCGCGTGCCGGGGCCTTACCCGACGCGCGCGCTCGCCAACTGACGGAAAAACACGCTGGTACTGGGAAAACCCCGAGGTCCGAGTGTACATCGCAGCAAGTCTCAGGTACTAATCACGCCGTCCTGACGATCTGCCCGCTCTCCTTGTCCCACTTGAGGTTGACGGAGTCGTCGCCCTCGTGTCCCATCACCGTGGTGTAGGCCTCCAACACGACCTCGCCGGCATCGTTGGTGCAGGTGTTCTTGGTGACGACGATGTCGGCGCCGAATCGCTCGGTGACGGAGTGAATTTCCATCTTGGCGTGCAGCACGTCGCCGGCTGCGATCGGCTTGTGGTAGACGAACCGCTGGTCGACCTGGACGATCTGCATGGTGTCGTAGCCGGTGTCGACGCTGCGCATGAAGTCCGCCTGTACCAGCTGCCCAAGGATCGTCACGAACGTCGGCGGCGCGACCAGGGCGTCGTACCCGAGTTCGGCCGCCGCTTCCTCATCCAGACAGGCCGGGTCGTCGGACTTCACCGCCTTGGCGAATTCGCGCACCTTCTCGCGGCCCACCACGTAGCTATCCGGGTAGTGCCACACCATTCCAAGGATGTCGCTGTTGATCGCCACCGGTTAAGCCAACTTCGCTGACGCGACCGCCCGACCGAAGATCTTCTTGCCGTCGGTGGTTGCGGTCAGCGCGATCGTCACCGACTTGCTGTCCGGATCGACCGACTTCACCCTGCCGGTGAACACGATCTCGGCGCCCTTGCCGTCATTGGGCACTGGCACCACCGCGGTGAACCGCACGTTGTACTCGGTGACTGCCCCGGGATCGCCGACCCACGACGTGACGAAGCCGCCGCCCAGCCCCATGGTCAGCATGCCGTGCGCGATCGCGGTGTCGAGTCCAACGACTTTGGCGATCTCGTCGTCCCAGTGAATTGGGTTCAGATCGCCGGAGACGCCCGCATAGTTCACCAAATCCTGGCGGGTCAGCGGGTACACCTTCTCCGGAAGTTGGTCACCCACCTGGACCGAATCGAACTCACGCAGTGGCATCTCGGAAACCCTCTCCATCGTCACCTGCACGACCCGCCAAGGTCGTGTAGGTCTCCTGAACTATGTCACCCGCGTCATTGGTGATGGTTTGCTTGGTCATGATGATGTCGGTGCCATGGGCGCGCCGGACCGACTCGATCTCCACGTCGCAATACAGCCGATCTCCCACCTTGATCGGCCCGAAAAATTTCAGCGCCTGGTCGACCTGAACGACCTGGGCGTCATTGGTGGCGATGTTGGCCCACACGAAGAACGCCTCCACGGCCTTGTAACCAAACACCGAGATGAAAGTCAGCGGCGCGATCAGGCCGTCGTAGCCCAGCTCTTCGGCGGCCTTTTCCTCGTGAAAGGGACGGTCATCGTTTTTGACTGCGCCCGCGTACTCGCGAATCTTTTCCCGCTCGACGATGTAGTAATCGGGGTAGCGGAAGCGCTTCCCGACGGCATTCTGGCCCAACGACATGACCCTTAAACCTACCTAGTCAGTCTGAATAGATTGCTGACGGGCTGTGTCAGCGTGTTTCGCGGTGAGCCTGGTGTTTGCCGCAGTTCGGGCAAAACTTCTTCAGCTCGAGCCGGTCTGGGTCGTTGCGGCGGTTCTTCTTCGTGATGTAGTTGCGGTGCTTGCACACCTCGCACGCCAAGGTGATCTTGGGCCGTACGTCGGTACTGGAGGCCACGTCGGTTCTCTTTTCGGGTTTTCGTTCGTTGTTGTCTTGTAGCGATGGCCGGACTCGAACCGGCGACCTAACGATTATGAGTCGTTCGCTCTAACCGACTGAGCTACACCGCCTCGGGACTGCGTTGTCTTCGTTCCGGGCCGCCTGCCTGCTCGGCGTCCACCGAGCCCCCTAACGGAATCGAACCGTTGACCTTTTCCTTACCATGGAAACGCTCTACCGACTGAGCTAAGGGGGCCGCACCCGAGCGACCGTTTTGGTCACGCCTCGGGCCTAAAAGAGGGTACAGCCTGCTCCGCAAGGGCACCAAACGGTGAGGTTTGCGGGCCCGCTTAGGCTGAGCGGGTGTCTGATACCGACCGGTTGTACTTCCGCCAGCTGCTCTCCGGCCGCGACTTCGCCCAGGGCGACGGGATCGCGGCGCAGATGCGCAACTTCGCCTACCTGATCGGTGACCGGCAGACCGGCGACTGCGTGGTGGTCGATCCCGCCTACGCGGCCGGCGATCTGGTCGACGTGCTCGAGGCCGATGGCCTGCATCTTTCCGGCGTGCTGGTCACTCACCACCACCCTGACCATGTCGGCGGCTCGATGATGGGCTTCGAGCTGAAGGGGCTGGCCGAGCTACTCGAGCGGGTCAGCGTTCCGGTTCACGTCAATTCTCAAGAGGCGCAGTTCGTTTCGCGGATCACCGGAATTCCGATGGGTGATCTCACCTCGCATGAGCACGGCGACAAGGTCAGCGTCGGCGCGATCGACATCGAACTGCTGCACACTCCGGGTCACACGCCGGGCAGCCAATGCTTTCTGCTCGACGGCCGACTGGTCGCCGGTGACACGTTGTTTTTGGAAGGATGCGGCCGCACCGACTTTCCCGGCGGGGATTCCGATGAGATCTTTCGCAGCCTGCAGAAGCTTGCTCAACTGCCTGGCGATCCGACGGTATTTCCCGGACACTGGTATTCACTCGAACCGAGCGCCTCACTGTCAGAGGTCAAGCGTTCTAATTACGTTTACCGTGTCGCTAATCTCGAACAGTGGCGAACACTGATGGGTGGATAGTTGTACTCCGACGGGTCCTCCAGCGAATTTTCGTGCCTTTAAATGCTGTGATATAAGCGGAGGATAGGTTCTTCTATGGGTTGGATCCACGATCGGTGGCACCAGGTGGCGGGGGCAGGATCCGGTACCTGGTTGGCGTGGGCCGTATGGGCCCTACTCGGCCTTGCCGTCATCGCCCTCATCTTTGCGAATGCGCAAATCCGCCGCAATCGCCGGCTGGTATCCGATGAAATCCGTCCGCATGTCGGGATGTTTATGGAGCCGCACGCCGCGGACTGGCATGTAATCGAACTAGTCGTCCGGAATTTCGGAAAGACCCCGGCCTACGACGTCTCATTCACGTTTCCGCACCCACCGACCGTCGCCGAATACGAAAACGCCACCGATGGCTATGCCGATGTCGTCGAACTGCAGCTCCCCCGTCAGTTGCCGACGCTGGCACCCGGCCAGGAATGGCGCACGGTGTGGGATTCGGCGCTCGACCGCACCGAGCTCGGTGAGGGCATCGAATCGCGCTTCCCGGGCACGGTGACCTACTACGACCGCGTCGAGATTCCCCGCGGCTGGAAGTTCTGGCGCCCCAACCGGCGTGCCCTGGAGACCAAGGTGGTGCTGGACTGGGCGGCGTTGCCGCCGGTTCAGCGAATCGAGTTGATGACGAACCACGACCTGGCCAAGCGGGAGAAGCAGAAGCTCGAACTGCTGCGCAGCCTGCTGACCTATTTCCACTACGCCGCCAAGGAAACTCGCACCGACGTGTTCCGCTCCGAGATCGAGCGCATCAACCGCGCGGTCGACGAAACCAAGGACCGCTGGCGCACCCGGCAGATCGAGGCGCCGGCCACTGACGTCAGCCTGCGCTGGGGTAACGCCGAAGAGGAACTCGGCAGGCACCGCGGCGAGCGGGTCTAAGCGCCCGGGCTTATTTCCGGTCTGATTCAATCAACTCCATGAGCGACGGACCGGTCAGTTATCGCC
>NZ_JBAPRN010000565.1:0-11114 GCF_049281135.1 Mycobacterium sp.
GCACTGGCCCGCACCGTACGGGCGCGGCGCCGGACCGGCCGAGCAGCTGCTGATCGATCAGGAGATGTCGTCGGCGGGGGTGATCCGGCCTGACCTGGTGATCGGCTGGTGGGCGGCACCGACCATCCTCGAGCACGGCACGCCTGAGCAAGTGGAGCGTTTCGTCCCGGGCACCCTGAGCGGCGAGATCTTCTGGTGTCAACTGTTTTCCGAACCGGGAGCCGGTTCGGACCTGGCGTCGCTGCGCACCAAAGCGGTGCGGGTCGACGGCGGATGGGAGCTGACCGGACAGAAGGTGTGGACGTCGTCGGCGCACAAAGCGCAGTGGGGTGTCTGCCTTGCCCGCACCGACCCCGACGCTCCGAAACACAAAGGGATCACTTACTTCCTGATCGACATGAGTTCGCCCGGCATCCTGATCCGGCCACTGCGCGAAATCACCGGCGACGCGTTGTTCAACGAGGTGTTCCTCGACGAAGTGTTCGTTCCCGACGAGATGGTGGTCGGCACGGTCAACGACGGCTGGCGGCTGGCCCGCACCACGCTGGCCAACGAACGGGTCGCGATGGCCGCAGGTACCGCGCTGGGCAATCCGATGGAGGAGCTGCTGGCCGAGGCGGCCAAGGCGAATCTCGATGTCGCGCAACAGGATCAGTTGGCGCGGTTGATCATCACCGCGCAGGTCGGCTCGCTGCTCGACCAGCGCATCGCCCAGCTCGCGGTGGGCGGCCAAGACCCCGGCGCCCAATCCAGTGTGCGCAAACTCATTGGCGTGCGATATCGGCAGGCGCTGGCGGAATTCCGGATGGATCTCAGCGAGGGCTCCGGCATCGCGTTCGACAAGCGGGTCAAGGATTTCCTCAACACCCGTTGCCTGACGATCGCCGGCGGCACCGAGCAGATCCTGCTGACGCTGGCCGGCGAACGGCTTCTGGGCCTGCCGCGCTGAGTGCGGGCCGTGTTCCTCAGAACGCGGGCACACCGTCGCGGTGCGGGTGCAGTGCGCCGAGCGGCGACGTGAGTGGCAGGTGCAGCGCATCGACAATGCCCGCCGGTGCCTCGCACACCCACGGGATGGCGTTGACCGCCCGCATCCCGGTGGCGAGCAGACCGTGGTCGCTGGCGCTTTCACCGTCGCGGTAACCGACTTCGAATTCTCCGTCGAAGGACGGTTCACCATCGATGATGACGCGCCAGATGCCGTCGGTGCCGCGGGTGCGACCCGTCGGCCATTGCGGTGCCAGGTCGTCGGCCATCCGGTCGACGTGTTCGATGGTGATGACGTCTTGTCCGTCCACGACGCCGATGCAACGTGCGTAGGTTGCTCCAACCGTTCCGGCGTCGATGACGCCGCAGGCCGTGTCCAGTTGCCTTGGGGTGGGCAGGAACTCACAGGTCTCGCGGATCTCGTCGAGTTCGACGCCCAGCGCGTCGGCCACCATGGTGACCGCGGCACCCCACCCCCACTTGAGCACCCCAGGGCGTTTGAGACCGCCCTGATAGTCCAGCGGTTGGCCGAAACCGAACAACTCTCGGACGTCGAATTCGACCGGGTACTCTGAATAATTGGTGATCTCGATCCCGCGCACCGAGTACACGCGGTGCGACATGGACAGCAAGGCGATCGGGAACAGGTCACACCCGAAGCCAGGCTCGATGCCGGACGAGTAGATGGAGCTGTTGCCCGCGCGACAGGCGCCGCGGATGGGCTCGAGGTAACGCTCGGAGAGCGACCCCTTCTCGTAGACGAGGCCGGGCAGCGATGTCGTCACGATGTTCTTGCCGGCGGCCAGGATTCGGCTGAAGTCGGCTAGCGCCTCTTTGGGTCGTGAGCCTGCAGGTGCCGCGTAGATGATGCAGTCGGCGTCGCCATTCAGCAGAGCCTCGACGTCCCGGGTGGCGGTGACGCCCAAGGGGTCGATACCTGCCAAGGTCCCGATGTCTTGACCGTGTTTGGCGGCCGAGTGAACCCATGCGCCAACGAGTTCGAGGTTGGGTCGGTCGGCCGCCGTGCGGATGGCATAACGCCCGACGCCGCCGGTCGCCCACACCACAACCTTGTAGGCCTTGCCTGTCATCGACCTCAATGCCAATTCCTTTCTGGAAGATACCGACTCAGTTAAACGATAACAGGTGTAATGTTTTTGTGTGGCCGAAATTGCGGGCGATCCGAGCCGGGCGAACAGCGTTCATCACGTGGTGTTTGCGGTGCCGCGCGAGCAGCTCCCGGAGACCGCGCAGTTATTCTCGGAGTTGGGTTTTCGATTCCAAACCGTCGAGCTCGAAGACGTGGGCCTGCGCGTGCTGCTGGATTGGGACGGCGGCCTTGAATTGGTCACCCCGTTGTCTGCTGCGGCTGACAGCGCCGGCGAGGTGGAGCAGTTCTTGCAGCAGAACGGGCCCGGTGTGTATTCGGTGGTGATCCGTGTGGATGACGCTCCGGCCGCTGAGCAGGTGGCACGGCGATACGGCGCACGGACTCGGTTCCGTCAGCACCGCGGCGGTGACGGATTCGAGCTCGACGAGATCGAGATTTCAGTGCTCGGACTCCCGCTGACGTTCCTGTCCACCGATCTGCCGTAACGCCGCTTAGCCGCCACGTGACTCGACGTAGGCGGTGATCACCTCGATCAGCGCGTGGCGGTCCCGGGAGGTGTCCACGGGTTCTGGCCAGACCATCTGTGCGACCACGAGTCCGCGCAATGTTGCCCAGATGAGGTTGCCGATCCGGCCGGCGTGCGGTGCGGATAGTCCTTCGCCTAGGTGTCGGCCGAGGCTTGTCAGCGTGGCCATCAGGTCGGCGAGGTGGGTGTTGGCGACGGCGCCGCGAAGGCCACGGGTCGAGATGAGGATTTCCAGGGCAGCCATCGATGTGGGACTGGAGAATGCGTCCCAGATGGTGTCGATGACGAACTTAGTGCGTGCCCGCACGCTGCCCTCGCGGACCGCCGGCGGTGGTAGCTTCTCCAGGGCGTCGAGCAATTCGCCGAAACCCTTGTCCACGACCGCTATCAACAAGCCGTCCAGATCGCCGAAGTGGTATTGGACCACGCCCCAGGTCAAACCGGCGCCCTCGGTGATGCGTCGGACGCTGGGTGGTGCGAATCCCTCGTCGAGGATGCAGCGCACGGTCTCATCGATCACGACTGTGCGGGTGCGCTCGGCGCGGGCTTGGGCGCCGGTGGGCGGGCGACGGGGTGCGGTCATGGCATCGGACTTACCACAGCACGCCTCGCACGTGGTCGGTCGGCCGCAGGTCGTGTGCGGCAAGGATTCCGCTCGGAGCCTGGCACACCGCGTCGATGACGTTCACGGCGCGCGCCGCGGTGGCGATGACACCGCCCTGGTTGTGGTCAATGCCCGATATGCCCACGTGGGTATTGATCTCGATGCCGGGGCTGCCCTCGACGCGGACGCGGTGCACCCCGGGATGCCCGTCCGGCGGATATGGCCAATCGGGCGCGGCCGCATCGGTGAGCCTGTTGACGTGTTCCATGGTGATGATCACCTCGCCGCCGCACACGCCTTCGACCGCGAAGCGGACGGCGGCCACCGTGCCAGGTTCGACGTTCATCATGGTGCACTCGATCGGGTCGGGCGTGACCCACTTGTCGTTGCGCTCCCGCACCTCGTCGAGTTCGATACCCAGATCGGCGGCCAGGCTTCGAACCTGCGCGCCCCACATCGATGCGAGGACTCCGGGCGAGAAAAGGATGGGCTGGTGGTCCGGCGCGGTCCCGAAACCGAAACTTACACCAGTGAATTCGGCGTCGTCATAGCTACCGTAGTCGAAGATCTCTTGCACGGTAACGGTTGTGGCCCGCGCTGCCAAGCTCAATGCGGTGTAGACCAGGGTGTCGCCGGAGAACCCCGGGTCGATTCCGTTGATGTACAACGTCGTATCGCCCTCGGAACAGGCTCGTGCCAGTGGCTCGCGCAGCCAATTGTCGGCCTGGTCTGGTGCCACCATCCAGACGAACGACGTTCCAACGACATTCGTGCCCGCCTGTAGAAATCGACTGATCTCGTGTAGCGCTTCGTGCGGTCGGGTCTCGGCTTGGGACGTATAGACCACACAGTCCGGGCTCAGGGCTATCAGCGCGTCGATGTCGTCGGTGGCGAACACTCCGGTGGGCCGGTCGAGCCCGCATAGGTCTGCGGCGTCGCGCCCGATCTTGTCCCGCCCGCGTGCATGGACGCCGACGAGTTCCAGGTCGGGGCGCTCGATGATGCTGCGTAGCGCATGTACTCCGACGTTGCCGGTGGAGAACTGGACGATCCGACGGGTCACTGCGATCCTTTCAAGGCGGTCAGAGCAGGTCGGCAGTGGTCTTCCGGCTTGCTGGTTCCGGTGACGATCGCGACCTTGCCGTCGAGCACACCCACGTTCATTGCCCCTTGCCGTTCGATGCCGTCGGCCCAAAAGCCTGCGGCCAAAAAATTACACATGTAATCATTATCCGGCAAGAGCATGAATTGACTTGAGGTCACTCTCGCCCGCGTGAAAGGAGTCGTAACGATGAGCCACGAACCGTTGGATCACCCAGAGCAGGCGTACAAAGTCGTGGTGTGGGCCACCGGACGCGTCGGACGGTTGGCCATCCGTGCGGTGGCGGACCGCCCGAACCTTGAACTTGTGGGCGTATGGGTGCATTCGGAATCCAAGGATGGTAAGGACGCCGGCATGATTGCCGGTATCGGCCCATTGGGCGTGGCCGCGACGCGCGACGACGAAGCCATTTTGGCTGGCGATGCGGACTGCATTATCTACACCGGGCCTGCGACCAGCCGACCTCGCGAGGCGATTACCGACTTCTGCCGGATTCTGGAGGCGGGCAAGAACATCGTCACCACGTCCGTTCCGGGTCTGGTCTACCCACGCGGTTCTATCAAGCAGTCGACCGTGCAGCGCATCGTCGACTCGGCGATAAGGGGTGGCAGCTCGATCTATTCATCGGGCATCGAACCGGGGTTCGGTTGCGATCTGTTGGCCGTCGCGATGGCGTCGATGTCGAATCGGATCTACTCGATCCGAGGGTTGGAGATCACCGATTACTCGCGTGACAACACCGTCTACGAAATGAGGGAGCTGTTCGGTTTCGGTCAGCCGATCGATTATCAAGGCGGAATCATGATGCCCGGCGTGATCAAATACGGCTGGGGTGCGGCGGTCACAATGGTCGCCGAAGCACTTGGCGTACAACTCGACGAGATTCGCGAATCGTGCGAGTTCGCACCGTCATTGCGCCGCCTCGAGACGCTGTCGGGGGTGATCGAACCCGGCACCGTTGCCGCGGTCTGGTTCCGGTGCATCGGGGTCGTCGAGGGCCATGAAGTGATTACGATCGAGCACGTCGACCGGATGGCAGAAGACGTAGCACCGGACTGGCCGAAGAGCCGCGCCGGCGGCATCGACGGCGTGTGGCGCGTGATGATCGAAGGCGAGCCCAGCTTCGATGCCGAATTCGAAACCGGCTTCAACTCCGATGAGGACTCCACCGACCACGGACTGCTTGCGACAGGTATGCGCGCCATCAACGCCGTCCCGTGGGTCTGTCACGCGGCGCCGGGCCTGGTTGATGCACTTCACATCCCCCTGACGCCAGCGATCGGTTCGCTTCGCCCGCGCCGAGACGGACTCCCCACCATCGAAGGTCATCACGACGCCCGGATGGGAGCGTAGGAGGCAACCGGGGAACAGGGTCGTCTTCTCCACGGAAAGCGGCGCACCGGGGCACGCACGCATGTCAAACTGGCGACCTACCGGTACCGAAACGAGTCGCTCTCATTCCGGTGAACCGATTCGTGTGATCTTGAAGGTGCGGGGAAACGGGGCACCGATGAGGGTTCTTCCGATAGTCGCCTGCACTGTGGGCATCGTCGCCGCGCTCTGGTTCGGCCTGCAAGCGGCTGCGGATCTAGCCCTGACCGGTTTTCCGGACAGCCATTTCACCGACTACGACAAAGCAGTCGAGGTACCCAAGCGGATCCTAATGTGGGCGGAGTTCGGATTCGTTCCGCTGTTTCTGCTCCTCATCTTGCCTCGAATCCGGGCACGAGCGCGTGTCGTCGGGCCGGTCGTCGCGCTGATCGCGTTGGGCCTCGTCGTGCTGGTCCAGCTGGTCGGTGTCCCTTGGTATTTCGGTACACACCTCGGTCTCGATAATGGGATCGGCGGATAGTTTGGGGGCGCAGGCCGTAAGCTCAGGCACTACCGATGGGTACCGTGCTGATTCCGATTCCGGACCGCGACTTCGACCCGACCGAGGTCGCGGTCAGTTGGCAGGTGCTGCGCGCCAACGGCCACCAGGTCGTCTTCGCCACCGAAAGCGGTGCACCCGGAATCGCCGACGACATCATGGTCAGCGGCCGCGGTTTGGACATCTGGTCTGCGCTACCGGTATTGGGCGCGATCACCGTCGTGGGGCGAGCGCTGCGGGCCAACAAGGACGCCCGCGGGGCCTACCGCGAAATGCTGAGCTCACCCGAGTACCAGAGCCCGTCCAGCTGGGCGGAAGCCACGCTGGACGGTATCGACGGGTTGCTGCTGCCCGGCGGCCATCGCGCCCGCGGGATGCGTTCCTACATCGACAGCGAGACCCTGCACCGGCTGGTCGTCGACGCGTTTGGCCGCGGCGTGATCGTGGCTGCGATCTGCCACGGTGTGCTGCTGGCCGCCCGCAGCGTTGACCCCAAGACCGGTCATTCGGTGTTGCACGGGCGCCGCACCACCGCGCTTACCTGGGCGCTGGAGCGCACCGCTTGGAATCTGACCCGGCTCACCCGGTTCTGGGACCGCGACTACTACCGCACCTACAGCGAGCAACGTGGCCAGCCGTCGGGATACATGTCGGTGCAGTCCGAAGTCACCCGTGCCCTGAAGAGCCCCGCGGACTTCTGCGATGTCGAGCGGGGGTCGCCGCACTGGCGGATGAAGACCTCGGGGGTGGCCCGCGATACGGCGACCGATTCGCGGCCGGCATTCGTCGTCGACGACGGTTCCTATGTGTCAGCCCGCTGGCCGGGTGACACCCACACGTTCGCAAAGGTGTTGTCGCAGAAGCTTTGACGCCCGCTTAGGCTCTGCGGTTCTCCGATTTGATCAGCCACGCAAGCTTTTCCAGCGCGTCGATCTGCGTATGTAGGATGTCCGCCGTGGTGGGGTCGTCGGAATCAACCGCGTCATGCACCGTGCGAATGGTGTTGACCGTCGCATAGATGCGGGTCGTGATGCGGCCTACGACGTCCGTGGTGCTTTGCTCGTTGGCTGGAAAGCGAGGCAGGCTGGTAGTGGCGACCACCGTGTCCGACCGGCCGTCCGGCACCGCGTCAAGCGCGCGCATCCGCTCGGCGATGGTGTCGCTGGCGTCGCGGGCGAAGTCGACCAATTCGTCGAGTTGAAGATGTAAGTCGCGGAAATTCGCACCGATGACGTTCCAGTGGGCCTGCTTGCCCTGCAGATGAAGCTCGATGAGGTCGACAAGGATCAGTTGGAGGTTCTGCACAAGCCGCTGCGGCGGTTGGAAGACGCGCACCTGATCCGCGCGGCGCCGGCTACCGCCATTTGTCTGTGCTGTCGGGTGGTGGGCTGTTGTAGTCATGCCTCGATGATTCCGGCCAGGGCAAACGGTGCCATTGCGGCTGACACCACACTGGGATTGCAGCTAACCGGAATCTTTGGTTACGGCTAGCTTGAAGCTTTGTCGGCATTTCGCTGGCAATATTGCGGCAGAACCATCGCGCGTGCTAGGCCGATCATGTGACGGAGCATCGGATCGCTCAGGCCACGGGCGACCGACCGAGACGGCTGGGCGCGCGGATCATGCCGCTTTTGGTACGGCCGGCCCCTCCGCCGCTCTGGCTTGGGCTCGTCGTCGCCGTGGGATTGATCGGCGTCGAGACCGCCGTCATCATTCTGCTCAAACAATGGGCTCCAACCATGGCCTTCGGCACGGTGTACCTGCTGGGGGTGTTGTTGATCGGAACGGTCTGGGGGTTCGGATTAGCGGCGATCACCTCACTGGTCAGCGCCGTGGCGTTCGACTATTGCCGGCACTGGCCGGACGGCTTTGTTCTCTACCAGCCGGAGAACTGGGTCGTCGTCGGCATCTTCTTCGTCGTCGCGGTGCTGTGCAATAGTTTGGCCGGATTGGCCCGAGCAAGCGCCATCGAAGCCGATCGGCGCCGACACGAAGCCGACCTCGCCGCAAGGCAGCAGGCCGCGCTGCGTCGGGTGGCGACGTTGGTGGCGCGCAATGTTCCGCAATCGGAGGTGTTCTCAGTCGTGGTTGCGGAGTTAGCCGCTTGTCTCGATGTCCAGAATGCGGCGTTGCTCCGGTACGAGCCTGAGGGCACAGCTCTGTTGCTTGCAGCCGCCGACGAACCGGGATTGCAGAAGATGCCTGTGGGCGAACACTTTTCACTGGATGGCGATAGTGTTGCGGCGGCGGTTTGGCGAACTGGCCGGGCGGCACGAATGGACACTCACGAGGGCGCTGCCGGGTCGGCGGCGGCGCGCATTCGGGAGTTGGGTCTGTGCTCAGCTATCGGAGCTCCGATCGTGGCCGGTGGTCAAGTCTGGGGAGCGGCCGTCGCCGCTTCCTCTCGGTGCGACGCTTTTCCACCCAGCGCGGAGCAACGCGTCAGCGACTTCGCCGACCTCATCACCATTGCGATTGCAAACGCCAATGCGCGTACGGAACTGAGAGCTTCCCGAGCGCGGATCGTCGCGGCCGCTGATGAGACGCGGCGGCGTATCGAACGGGATTTGCATGACGGCGCTCAACAGCGCCTGGTCTCGTTAGGACTCAAGCTGCGTCTGGCCGAGGAGTCCGTCTCACCCGAGCAGACGACGGTGCGCGCCCAAATCTCCGACGTTGTCACCGGTTTGGTCGGTGTCTCGGACGAACTACGGGAGTTTGCCCGCGGTATTCATCCGGCGATCCTGTCACGGGGAGGGCTCGGACCGACGCTGAAGACACTCGCGCGACGCTCCGCGGTGCCGGTGGAACTGGATGTAGTGGTACCCCGGCGCTTACCCGATCATGTCGAGGTTGCCGGGTATTACGTTGTGGCAGAGGCGCTTACGAATGTGGCTAAGCACGCTGAGGCGTCCCTGGTCCAGCTGGCTGTCAAAGCCGAGGATGACAAGCTTTGTCTTTCGATTCGCGACGATGGAATTGGGGGAGCCGACGCCCGCAACGGGTCTGGACTCATCGGCTTGGTGGACCGGGTGGAGGCCCTCGGAGGTCAGATCGCCATCACGAGTCGTCTCGGCGACGGCACATCGCTAGTGGCGAATATTCCGCTCGGACCCAACGGGTCGTCTGATGGGCAGCCCTGCGAACTAGTGCCGCTCGAGACGTGAACATGGGTGCTAGCGGGAATGCCGGCCGGCCGCGTCCGCGGCCACAATGGCGCTGTGGAATCACCGGCTAAGCCGATCCGGGTTGTCATCGTCGACGACAACCCGGAATTCCTCGATTCGGCGAGACGGCTGCTGGAACACCAAGGCGCCTGCGTTGCCGGTGTGGCATCAACCAATGCCGAAGCGCTCCGATCCGTCCAAGAGCTGCGACCCGACGTAACACTGGTCGATGTGAACATCGGAGAAGAAAGCGGCTTCGATCTCGCGGAGGCCCTCCACGATATCGACGGCGCGGCAACGGCTCCGGTCATACTGATCTCTACCCACGCCGAGCCCGACCTGACAGACATGATCGAATGCAGCCCCGCCATAGGTTTCCTGACCAAGTCGGCGCTTTCCGCTAATGCGATCCGCGCAGCCCTCGGCAGTCCGGGTAAAAGCGAGTAGTCCAGCAGATCTCACGCCGTCCCTTGTGATGCGCGCTACTGTGCGCCGGGCCCATTGCAGCTAGCCGGTAATGGCCAACTGCCGCTAACAGGGATGGCCAATGGGCGTTAGCCGCGACGACTTTCTGTGCATACCGCGCGAGGCTTACAGCTATGAAGAGCTACCCGTACGAGATACCGTCATCGCAGCTAGATTCCGCGATAGCTGGAATTCCGTCAAGCGGACGCTCTGACGATGGTGTTGGCGGATGGCAGTCATTGCCCCTTCAAACCGAAAACCCATACAGCAGGCGGCTGTTTCGGCATTTCATCGCCACCGCTTTTTTGGCCATGATCACCGTCGTCTTCTGGCTGTCCCTGATCGGGCTCGCGCCGGGCGCGTACGCCCATAGTGCAGCGCGCACCGATCCAGCCGAGCAGCCGACCCCGGCGACAAGTTCGTCAAAACACCAAAAGTAAAAGGAGGAAACAGATATGAACGCGCTGCGCATATTTAATCCACTGGGGCTGGCCAAAGTCCTGGCCGGCGCCGCCGGAGCTGTCATCGCCATAGGTCTGGCCGCGCCGGCCGGCGCCAGCCCCGTAGTGCCTCCACCCCAGGCCGTCCCGGACTTCCTGGCCGCCGCACGCGCGGCGGGCATCACCGGAACGGATCCGGCGATGCTGGAAGACGGCTACAGCGTGTGCCGGAGACTGTGGGTTCGGCACATGGAGGGTACTCAGATAGCCGCGGGTCTGGTCCAGGACCATCCACAACTCACCAGCGACGAAGCGGGACAGTTCGTGCTGGCCGCATACCACGACCTGTGCCCGCAGCCGACCGGGGACTACGACTACTGGGCTTACAGCACCGGCTAAATGGTCAACCGTGCGGTCAGTGACTTTCCGGGTCCGTCCGTAGGAAGATGTGATCGGTCGAATGGCCGAGAGGACGTGGCCGCATGGGAGTGGACTCCGGAAAGACTGGCGCTCTACGCGTGATTGTGGCTGACGACGACGTCCTTCTTCGTGAAGGAGTTTCGAGCCTGCTCGGGCGCTCCGGGTTCGTCGTTGTCGGCCAGACCGGCAATGCCACCGAAACCCTCGCCCTGGTCCGTGCGGAAACCCCGGACCTGCTGGTCGTCGACATCCGTATGCCGCCGACCAACACCACCGAGGGTCTTGACGTCGCCGGAGTCATCCGGGCCGAACTGCCCGAAATCGGCATTCTGGTGTTGTCGGCGCATGTCGACGTCGAGCATGCGGTCGAGCTTTTGTCCAGCGGTCACGCCATCGGTTATCTGCTCAAGAGTCGGGTGACC
>NZ_JBAPRN010000566.1:0-5372 GCF_049281135.1 Mycobacterium sp.
ACATGGGACTTCAGCTTGAGGTAAAGAGGTATGGTAGCTCCGCGGCGCAGTCTCAAGCCGAGGTCAGCCAGGTCAGTATCGATGTGGACGCCTACCTTCATCCGATCGTCAACGCATACCGGTTCGAAGAAATCATCGACTTGCTCCGCGATTGCGGCCAACTCGACTGGGCCGCTATAAACAACATTAATCTGCCCGACTCAAGCAAATTGATCGACCTCAACGAGGTGGAAACGGGCGACATCCGCTACTTTTGCCAGACTACGGAAGATCTATTTGCATCCGTGTCGCTGAGGGAGCGATTTCGGGCGTTGGAACACGTGGAGAAGCTACGGGTGCTGGAAAATCAGCTCAAGCCAACCGGCTTCACAGTACTCGGTGGTCGCGGCAACGCTAATCAACAGCTATCAGCAAGAGTGCAATCCAACGTAATTCCACTTTAGAAGCTCGAGTTGAGGCGACATAATGAATCAGCAGAACGAACCCTCGGTGCAGGTTGAATCACGAGTTCCGATGTCGGAGCACCTGGCTGACGACCTACTGTCCACGACGGCCGGTGGATGGCGCAGTTTTTACAATCAACTGAGCCGCCGCTTGGAAGACATCGGCGTGGCCGACTCATCCTTTTTCCTCAATTACGGGTACGTCCCGACGATTTCTGGCAACGAGTCGGCGTTCGCCATTCGCGAAGGCACATTCAACGCCCACTCGGTCCGGCTGGTATTCGAAGTCATCGGATCGATTGACCTGGATGACCGCACAGTTGTCGAAATAGGCTGTGGGCGCGGAGGCAACTCCAGACTTGTCGCGGAAAAGTTCAGCGGTCACGTCATCGGCATTGATATGTCCTCCGAAGCTATCGAATTCTGCCGTAAAACGCATCTCGACAACTCGACGGATTTCAGGGTGGGCGACGCGCTGAACATTCCACTAGAAGACGGGTCCTGCGACGCCGTCCTCAATGTGGAGTCGTCACACTCATATGGGAATCTGCCAAAATTCCTGAACGAAGTTCGCCGGATCTGCCGGCTCGGGGCATGGTTTTTGCACACCGACTTCCTGAGCCCCGAGGACTGGGATTACGTGCGGAGTCGTCTGCACGCGCTCGGCTTTGTCACCGAAGCCGACCGAGACATCACTGCCAACGTCTTGGCCTCGCGTGATCAAGCGAGCAACAACTGGGAGCAGGTCTACGGCGACGGAAATTCTCGGGTGGCGAACTTCCTGGCGTTGCCCGGGTCAGCGATCTACGAGCAGATGCGTGCTGGCTTGTTGGAGTACCGGATATTGCGATCGCAGTTACGCACTTAGGCGCGGGCGTAATGCGCTGCCGTACTACGAACCGTAGTGGAGCCGAGCGGCGGCGACCCGCTATCCGCTCTGACGTGGGCCATCACCGACAGCGGTTGCGTGGCGCGCGGCGTGGCCGAGATGGGGTGTACAGCAGGTTCCACCGCATCAACGTGTCGAGGGTAAAGCTCTGCGCCAGAGCATGTTCACCGAGCGCAGGGCACCGATGAGGACGACGACGCTGGTGGCCTCCGCCAAATGGAATGTTCAGTCCGGCAGACTATATATCCGAACCCTTAGACAAGCTGCACACGGCTCCAGTATCGTCTAGAACTTGTTATACCCATGTCGAGTAGACAGCTGGAGACGCGGTGAGTATCAATCCGTTCGACGACGGTGACGGCCGTTTTTTCGTCGTGATCAACGACGAAGAGCAGCACAGCCTGTGGCCTACCTTCGCCGATGTTCCCGCCGGCTGGCGGGTGGTCTATGGCGAGGGGGATCGCGCATCGTGCCTGGAGTACATCGAACAGAACTGGACCGATATACGGCCTAAGAGCCTGCGTGACAGGTTGGCAACGAGACAGGGGGTTTCGATAGGTACACCGGATGAAATTTGACGACCTGGCACTTCCGCTGACGCGCGGACAACTCGACATTTGGCTCGCGCAGGAGACCGGTCACTCGGTGACGGAGTGGCAACTCGGTGTACTCGTGCGGTTCGACGGAACGGTCAAGCCCGAGGTGCTCAAACAGGCGATCCGTCAGGTGATGCAGGAGGCCGAACCGGTCAGGGCCACCCTCTTCGAAGTGGATGGCCAGGTCTTCCAGAAGGCGACCGACTACCCGGACATCGAGGTGGCCCTCCATGATCTGAGCGACACACGTCATCCGGTGCAGGAAGCCCGTGCCATGGCATTGGCGATTCAGCGCACGCCAATGCCATCTGCTGGCCCGATGTTCAAATTTGCTTTATTTCAGACATGGGTCGACGAATTCTATTTGTTCGCGTGCTTCCACCACTTAATCGTCGACGGATCCGGAATCACGCTTCTTGCCCATCGGATCGCAACTGTCTACGCAGCGATGGTTTCTCAGGCAAGCATTCCTCCGGCCTTCTTCGGCTCGTTGCAGGACTTGGTTCGCGGCGAGGCAGAATACGAAGCCTCCACTGATTACCTAGAAGACGAAGCCTATTGGACTAGGAACCTTCCACCGGAAAGCGGATCGAATTATCGGTTGCCGCAAGCCGAGGGTGCGGGTGAGTCACATTCACCTTCTGCGCCGGTTCGATTGGACGCCACGGTCCTTCGACAAGTTCAAGAGCTGTCCCGGGTATGGAACATGCCTCAGTCTTCGATCATCACCGCGGCGTGTGCACTTTTGGTGCGTGGGTGGTGCGCTGAGGGCTCAGAAGTGGTGTTGGACTTCCCAGTCAGCAGGCGGGTGCGTCCGGAAATGAAGACACTCCCCGGGATGGTTTCCGGGGCGGTGCCGCTGGTGTTGAAGGTTGGTCCCGCAGCTACGGTTGCCGATTTTTGTGAGCATGTTGACGCGCGGATACAAGAAGCGCTGCAGCATCAGCGGTTTCCGGTGCATGCCCTTGAACGCAAAGGCCGCCCGGAGCGCCCCGCCGACAGGGTGAGCGTCAACTTCATGCCGTCGAAAATGACTATGGACTTCGCGGGTGTGGAGGCGTCGGCGTCATTCACCAATCCCGGCCAGGTAGGCGACTTCGGGTTCATCTTCTCTGGCGCCGGCGATCAGCTTTTTCTGAGCACAGCAGGGGTCCGGGGGCCATTTTCGAATTTCGACGTCACCGATCTAGCGAGACGGTTAAGTCGGGTGTTGGCAGCGATGACCGCTGATCCGGGCCGAAGGCTCGCGTCGACTGATCTGCTCGACGCCGGTGAACATGCCGGTCTGCATGACTGGGGCAACCGGGCGGTGCTCACCCAGTCGGCACCTGCGCCGGTGTCGATTCCGGCGGTGTTCGCGGCGCAAGTGGCCCGCGTGCCGGAGGCGGTGGCGATCAGCGACGGGGAGCTTTCGTGGACCTACCGCGAGGTTGAGCAGGCCGCTAACCGGTTGGCGAATCTGTTGTCCCGCGAAGGTGTAGGTCCGGGGCAGCGGGTGGCGTTGCTGTTGCCCCGCACGGCTGAGGCGGTCGTGGCGATGTTGGCGGTGCTGAAAACCGGGGCAGCGTATGTGCCGATCGATCCGGTGGTGCCGCCGGCCCGGAGTGAGTTTGTGCTCGGTGATGCCGCGCCCGTAGCCGCGATCACCACCGCCGAGTTGCGTCCGCGGCTGGACGGGCACGACCTGTTGGTCATCGACGTCCACGATCTTGCAGACTCCGCCGGTCACATGTCCAGCACGGCGCCGGCAGCTCCGGCTGCTGATGAGATCGCCTACCTCATTTACACCTCGGGTACCACCGGAACCCCCAAGGGTGTGGCGATCCCGCACCGCAACGTGACGCGGCTGCTGGAGACTCTCGATGCTGATCTGGAGTTGGCCGGCCAGGTGTGGTCGCAATGTCATTCCTTGGCGTTCGACTTCTCGGTATGGGAGATCTGGGGCGCGCTGCTTTACGGCGGGCGGCTGGTGGTAGTGCCCGACTCCGTGGCGCGCTCGGCGGAAGACTTCCACGCCCTGCTGGCCGCTGAACAGGTCACGGTCCTGAGCCAGACCCCGTCGGCGTTTTATGCGCTGCAGGCTGCCGACGCGCTCCGGCCCGAGCTGGGCGGTCAGCTCAAGCTTCAGGCGGTGGTGTTCGGCGGCGAGGCCCTCGAACCTCAACGTCTCAGCACGTGGTTGAACGCGCACCCAGGTCTTCCGCGGCTGATCAACATGTACGGCATCACCGAGACGACGGTGCATGCCTCGTTCCGGGAGATCCTCCGCGGTGATGTCGAGAGCACGTCCAGCCCCATCGGGGTCCCGTTGGCTCACCTTGGCTTCTTCGTGCTCGATGCGTGGTTGCAGCCGGTGCCGGCAGGAGTGGTCGGGGAGCTGTATGTGGCCGGCGCCGGGGCGGCGTACGGGTATGTGGGCCGGGCCGGTCTCACCGGAACGCGGTTTGTGGCGTGTCCATTCGGTGGGCCAGGGGCTCGTATGTATCGCACCGGAGACCTGGTCTGGTGGGGTGCTGACGGGCAGCTGAGGTATCTCGGGCGTGCCGACGAGCAGGTCAAGATCCGCGGTTATCGCATCGAACTCGGCGATGTACAGGCCGCACTCGGTGCGCTGCAGGGGGTTGAGCAGGCGGTGGTGATCGTCCGCGAGGACCGCCCTGGCGACAAGCGGCTGGTGGGGTATGCCACCGGCACCACCGACCTGTCCACCGCGCGTGCGGTGCTGGCCGAGCGGCTGCCCGCGTACATGGTTCCGGCCGCGGTGGTGGCAATGAATGCGTTGCCGCTCACCGTCAACGGCAAGCTCGACACCCGCGCACTGCCCGCGCCTGACTACCAAGAAGGCGACAGCTACCGCGGTCCGGCCGACGCCGTTGAGGAGATACTGGCCGGCATTTACGCCGAAGTCCTTGGGCTCGATCAGGTCGGGGTCGACGAATCGTTCTTCGAACTGGGCGGGGACAGCATCCTGTCGATGCAGGTGGTGGCGCGGGCACGGGCCGCTGGCCTGGTGTGCCGGGCGCGCGACATCTTCGTCGAGCAGACCGTGGCCCGGCTGGCCGCAGTGGTCGAAAATGCGGTTGCACTGGTCGATGAGGGCGTTGGGCCGGTGGTCGCAACCCCGATCATGCGTTGGCTGGCAAGCGTTGACGGTCCGGTCCAGCACTTTAACCAGACCACGGTGGTGCAGGCCCCCGCCGGGGCCACCGAGGCCGACGTGGTGGTGCTGTTGCAGGCGTTGCTGGATCGGCATGCGATGTTGCGGCTGCGGGCCGAGGCCGAGGGCGCCGGCGGTTGGTCGTTCCACGTGCCCGAAGCCGGGTCGGTGAATGCTCGCGACTGCCTGCAAACAGTAGAGGTGTTGTCGGACGCGGCAATGCTGGCGGCGGGGTCGCGGTTGAACCCGGCCGCCGGGGTAATGCTCAGCGCGGTGTGGGTGGCCTC
>NZ_JBAPRN010000567.1:0-1638 GCF_049281135.1 Mycobacterium sp.
GGGATCGGGCCAGATCAACTCTTCGGCGCGTTGCTCGGGTCTAATCATCAATGCGGCTTCATCGGTTCGTTCGTGCCAGGGGAACGGTATCTTCTGCAAAACGGGCAGCCATCGACCTCCAATCACCGAAATCGACGCGATGCAGTGTGAGCGCTCGTTAACGCACTCATCGGAGTGACCGAACCATGTCGCATCTGCAAGCGGGAGACAGAATGGCCTTTTGCCAGGCGGTGTTGATCGGCACCATGATCAACAGTCAGCGGGCCTCGACGATGCAGCGCATGGCGTGCTCGCCCCAACGTGCCGCGGACTCCATGGAACCCGCGCCGAACAGGTCGCCGGCAACCTGTACCGGCCCCCGGGTAGGTAGCGCGTCACGCAGGGCGCTGTTGCGACGCCAGAAGCCCGGGTCCGCGAGGTATCCCGCGTATGGCCAGCGTGTCACGACCGACAAATCTCGATGGCCGGCAAGTTCGCGACAGAGCCCTTCGACGACGCCGGCGGCCCAAGCTTCCAGTTGAGCGTCGGTGTACTCGAGGAACCTGTCGGTGACTGCGGTGTCGGTGTAAATCGTGACGAGGCTGTGTCCGCGCGGTGCCCGGTCGGCGGACTTGTTGTGCTGCAAAAAGATCAACAGGCACTCGGGTTGTTCGACGGTCGGCACCAGGACGGTGTAAGCCCTGCTTCTGGTGGGAACCCGGTAGCCGAGCGAGACACTGATCAACTTGACGTTGCGCAGTTTGTCGCCGAACGCCGGCGATGCCGTCAGCAAGGGCGGCCACATCTCGACGGCGCGGTGATACATGGCGCTGATGACACAGGTTCCGGCGCTGACGTCATGGGTGCCGCTCGCGTCGGTGTATGACACGCTCACGCCGGATTCCGTCTCGTCGACGCGGGTAACCGTAGCGCCGTAGCGCACGTCAAGCCCCGACGCGAGCGAAGTGGTCACCGTCGCCAACCCACCGCGCACGCTGCGTAGGCCAGCCGACCAAGCACCCAGTGCACCAAGAACATTCACGCTGGACGCGTCTCGGGCACCGGTGCCGGTCGTCAGCCGCATCATCGGATCAATGAGATACTCGGTCACCTCACGGCCGAAATGATGTAGCGCGAAGTCGTGCGCAGATACATCTGGATCGTCCAGTGCCGCCGATCGGCTCATGTCGTAGGAGTCGACGTCTTTGATCGCCTTCCGCAATCGGATGAACCCGACCGCCAAGCGCAGTTTGCCCAGCATCGACAACGCCGGCGTAAAGGGCAGTCTCAGCAATTTGGCCGGATCGAGGTCGATCAAACGTCCGCCCCGGACCAGACCAATAACCACGCTGGTATCGACCAGGCTGTCCGCGAGCCCAAGGTCCTGCACCAACCCCAGATAACTGGCATAGCCGGCGGTGAGCGCGTCCGGGCCGGTGTCGACGATGTAGTCCCCGTGACGCTCCGTTTGCACGCGACCACCCGGCCCGGTCGCAGACTCCAACACGGTGACTGTGAAGCCCGCCCGTTGCAAGCGGTAAGCAGCGGCTAGCCCAGACAGCCCAGCGCCGACAACGACGACCGAGGTCACGGCTGACCGGCCTGATGCCCGACTCGACGCCCAGCAGAACTCATAATACAACTCCGCCTAGCCTGGAT
>NZ_JBAPRN010000568.1:0-11000 GCF_049281135.1 Mycobacterium sp.
GCATAGACCAGATCACCGTCGATAGTCACCGCGCCAGCGGCTTCGGCCTGGTCGACGGCGCCTTCGCCGGCCAACGCCGTCACATCGCCGCGCTGCAGCGGCTCAGCCAGTGCCAGGTGGTCCAGTACCGCGCGTGCTGGCGACGGCAGACCGGACAGGTAGCTGTCGATCAGGGTCGGCAGGGTGGCGCCATTGGTCAGGTCGCCGCTGTCGACCAGGTGCCGCAGGTGAAGCGGGTTGCCCTGACTGTGGGCAAACACCTGGTCGACCAATCCGGCACTCGGCGGCGCCGGCAGGGCCGATTCCAGCATCGCGGTCGTCGTTGCCGCGTCCAGCGGCCCGACCTCGATGCGGTTCAGCAACTCGTCGGCCCACAGCGCCGCGACCGCGTCGGGCAGCTCGGCGTCCGACCGGACCGTGACGATCAGCCGCGCCGAGCCGCCGACCGCCAGCTGGTAGATCAACGTTGCAGACAGGTGGTCAAGGAGGTGCGCGTCGTCGACGACGAAAAGCTGCTGGGCATCCTCACCGGTCAGGTGCTCCTGCGCGGCGCGGAGCAGCTCGGCCGGTCGGCCCGCCTCGGTGATGTCGGCGTCGGCCAGCAGGGCACGGAATGCGCCGAACGGGATGACTCGCTCGGTCGCGGTGCCCACCACCCGGTGCACGATGGTCGGTGGCGCGGCGAAGGCCTCCGCGGCGCTGCTAGCCAGCAACGTCTTGCCGACGCCGTCGGCTCCCAGGATCGCCACGCCGGAACGCTGCGGATCGGTCAAGGCGTCCGTGACCTCGCGCAGCAATGCGTCCGGCGGCGCGGCAACCCAAGCACTCGGCACCGCCGGAGTTTATTGCGCGCGCCCCTGACCGCATGCGGTTAGGCCCAAATGCGCTCGGCGGCAAGGTTGGTCTACGTTTCGACTGTGCACCCCAAACGCGATGCGCCCCACCCGCGGGCGATCTGCGTGTACTGCGCGTCGGGACCCACCGACCCCGAGTTGCTGGCGCTGGCCGCCGAGCTCGGCGAGGCGATCGCGGAGCGGGGCTGGACCCTCATCTGGGGCGGCGGCAACGTCTCGGCGATGGGTGCGCTGGCCACGGCTGCGCGGGCGCGCGGTGGGTGGACCGTCGGCGTCATTCCCAAGGCTCTGGTTCGCCGCGAAGTCGCCGACCATGACGCCGACGAGCTGATCGTCACGGACACGATGCGGGAGCGCAAACAGATCATGGAAGACCGCGCCGACGCGTTCATCACGTTGCCCGGGGGCATTGGCACGCTCGAGGAATTCTTCGAGGTCTGGACCGGAGGCTACCTCGGCATGCACGACAAGCCGGTGGTGTTGCTGGACCCCGCCGGGCACTACGACGGGTTACGGTCATGGCTGTCCGGGCTGGTCGACAGCGGATACGTGTTGCCGGCCGCGATGGACCGACTGGTGGTCGTCGACGAGATCGGCGCGGCGATCGCGGCCTGCGCACCCCGCTGAGCGCGTTTGCTGCGCCTCGATAGGCTGGCCGCCATGTCCCAGAACAACGCCCGTGACCACTCGTCGATCGGACTGATCGATATCGCGACGCGGGCGCCCGCGGTGTTGGCCGATCTTCCGGTGATCGCCCGCGGGATGCTCACGCTGGCGCGGGCGCAGCCGAACTTCAAGGTCTCGATCGGCAAGATCTTCCAGGACCGCGCCGACCGCTACGGCGACCGCATCTTCATCCGATTCGGCGATCAGCAGGTGACCTACCGCGAGGCCAATGCGACCGCCAACCGGTACGCCGCCGTGCTGGCAGCCCGGGGAGTCGGGCGCGGCGACGTGGTCGGGATCATGCTGCGCAACTCACCCAACGCCGTGTTGATGATGCTGGCCGCGGTCAAGTGCGGCGCAGTCGCCGGGATGCTCAACTACCACCAGCGCGGCGACGTGCTGGCACACAGCATCGGCTTGCTGGAGGCCAAGGCGCTCGTCGTCGAATCCGACTTCGTCGACGCGGTGGAGGAATGCGGAGGCGCCCCCATCGCCCCGACGACCATCGAGGAGATGGAGCGACTGTCGGCCACCGCGCCGACCACCAACCCGCCGTCGGCGTCTGCGGTGCTGGCCAAGGACACCGCGTTCTACATCTTCACGTCGGGCACCACCGGTCACCCCAAGGCCAGCGTGATGACCCACAAGCGGTGGCTGTCCGCGCTGGCGGTGTTCGGCGGACTTGGCTTGCGGCTCAAGAGTTCTGACACGTTGTACAGCTGCCTGCCGCTCTACCACAACAACGCGCTTACGGTCGCGGTCGGATCGGTGATCAACTCGGGGGCGACTCTGGCACTGGGCAAGTCCTTCTCCGCGTCGAGGTTCTGGGACGAGGTGATCGCCAGTAAGGCAACGGCTTTCATCTACATCGGCGAGATCTGCCGGTATCTGCTCAACCAGCCCGAGAAGCCGACCGACCGAGCGCACAAGGTGCGGCTGATCGCCGGCAACGGGCTGCGCCCGGAGATCTGGGACGAGTTCACCAAGCGGTTCAACATCGCGCGGGTATGTGAGTTCTACGCCGCCAGTGAGGGAAACACCGCCTTCATCAACGTATTCAACGTGCCGCGCTCGGCGGGCTGGGCGGCGATGCCAGTGGCCTATGTCGCCTACGACGCCGACAGCGGTGCGCCGCTGCGCGGCGCCGACGGCTGGGTGCAGAAGGTGCCCGCCGGCGAACCCGGTCTGCTGCTCAGCCCGGTCAGCAGGCTGCAACCTTTCGACGGCTACACCGACAAGAGCGCCAGCGAAAAGAAGTTGGTACGCAACGCGTTTCGCAAAGGCGATTGTTACTTCAACACCGGCGACGTGATGAGTCCGCAGGGCATGGGGCATGCCGCGTTCGTCGACCGACTCGGCGACACCTTCCGCTGGAAGGGTGAGAACGTCGCGACCACTCAGGTGGAGCGGGCGCTGGCCTCGAACAAGTCCGTCGAGGAGTGCACCGTCTTCGGTGTGGAGATTCCGCGTACCGGCGGCCGCTGCGGAATGGCGGCGGTCAAGCTGCGCGACGGCGCCGACTTCGACGGCAAAGCGCTTGCCGAGACCGTCTACTCGCAGTTGCCGGTGTACGCACTGCCGCTGTTCCTGCGGATCGTCGATTCGATGGAACACACCACCACGTTCAAGAGCCGCAAAGTGGATCTGCGTGAACAGGCCTACGGCGCCGACATCGAAGATCCGCTGCACGTGCTGGCCGGCCGCGACGAGGGCTACGTGCCGTTTTACGACGACTATCCCGTGGACGTCGCGAACGGTAAGCGACCGCAGGGCTAGGCACCACGAGTCACACCAGCACCGTCAGCTGGGTGGCACCCTTTTTTGAAATCGTTGCCATATGCGATATCACCCGGGCAGTTGCAGTGATATCGCCCGCGGTCACAAAACGAAAAAAGAGTGCCACCACGGACCACGACGGACGAGGCTGGTGAACGCCCGGTGCGGGCAGCGGGCACCATGAAAGGGTGCAGTCCACCCTGTGCGGTCGCCGGGTCAGCGACGATCGCCCACTGATCATGGCGATCGTCAACCGCACCCCGGACTCGTTCTACGACCGTGGCGCGAACTTCACCGATGATGCGGCCCGGGCCGCCACGGGTCGACTCATCGCCGAGGGCGCTGACGTGATCGACGTCGGCGGCGTCAAGGCGGGCCCGGGGGAGAGCATCGACACGCAAGCCGAAATCGCCCGGGTGGTGCCGTTCATCGAGTGGCTGCGCGAGGCCTACCCCGACCAACTGATCAGCATCGACACCTGGCGTTCTGAGGTAGCCCGGCTCGCTTGCCGGGCCGGCGCGGACCTGATCAACGACAGCTGGGGCGGCTATGATCCCGCGATGCCCGAGGTGGCCGCCGAATTCGGAGCCGGCCTGGTGTGCTCGCATACCGGGGGTGCCCGGCCGCGCACCCGTCCGTACCGGGTCAGCTACGGCATCAGCACTCGCGGCGTCGTCGATCACGTGATCAACGAAGTCACCTCAGCAGCCGAACGGGCCGTCGCCGCCGGAGTGGATCGTGATCGCATTTTGATCGACCCGACCCACGACTTCGGCAAGAACACTTTCCATGGATTGGCGCTGTTGCGGCACATGGGAGATCTTGTTAGTACCGGGTGGCCGATATTGATGGCTTTGAGCAACAAAGATTTCGTCGGGGAGACTCTTGGAGTGGACCTGACACAACGACTGGAGGGAACCCTGGCCGCCACCGCGCTTGCAGCAGCCGCCGGGGCCCGGATGTTCCGCGTGCATGAAGTCGGGCCCACCCGACGGGTGTTGGAGATGGTGGCGTCTATCCAGGGGCAACGAGCCCCGACGCGCACGGTGAGAGGACTTGCATGACGGCATCTGAGCTGGTCGATCTCGCCACTGAGGGCGCATTGGCCGCCATGCCGGGCGACGTCTGGCTGGCCGACCGAAGCTGGACCCGTCCGCAGTGGACGGTCGAGGAGCTGGCGGCGGCCAAAGCCGGGCGAACCATCTCGGTGGTGCTGCCCGCCCTCAACGAGGAAGACACCGTCGAATCCGTGATCGACAGCATCTCACCGCTGGTCGGGGGCCTGGTCGACGAGCTGATCGTGCTGGACTCGGGATCCACCGACGACACCGAGATCCGGGCGATCGCCGCCGGTGCCCGCGTCGTGACACGCGAACAAGCGCTACCCGAGATCGCGCCGCGGCCCGGCAAAGGCGAGGTGCTGTGGCGGTCGCTGGCGGCCACCGGCGGCGACATCGTGGTCTTCGTCGACTCGGATCTGATCGAGCCGCACCCGATGTTCGTGCCGCGGCTGCTCGGGCCGCTGCTCACCGAGGACGGCATTCACCTCGTCAAGAGCTTTTATCGGCGGCCGCTGAACGCCCACGACGCCAGTGGTCGCGAGGGCGCGACCGGCGGTGGCCGGGTCACCGAGTTGGTCGCCCGGCCGTTGCTCGCCGCCCTGCGGCCCGAACTGGGCTGCGTGTTGCAGCCGCTGGGCGGCGAATATGCAGCCACCCGCGAACTGCTGACGTCGGTGCCGTTCGCGCCCGGCTACGGCGTCGAGATCGGCCTGCTGATCGACACCTACGACCGGCTGGGTCTGGACGCGATCGCGCAGGTGAACCTCGGCGTGCGGGCGCACCGCAACCGGCCGCTGGCCGAGCTGGGTCCGATGAGCCGTCAGGTCGTCGCGACGCTGCTGTCCCGCTGCGGCATCCCCGACTCCGGCATCGGGTTGACGCAATTCTTCGTCGACGGCGATGGTTACGCGCCGCGCACCTCGGCGGTGTCGCTGGCCGACCGGCCGCCGATGAACGCCGTCCGACCGCGCCGCCCGTAAGACCGTGGCGATCGCCAGCGAGAGCCTGAGCGACCGCGTCGGACCGATAAGGCAATATCGGTGCCGTGGCGTTGGTGTTGCTCTACGTGGTGGTCTTGGTCCTGGTAGCGATCGTGCTGTTCGGTGTGGCCAGTGTGCTGTTCGGCCGCGGCGAGCCGCTGCCGCCGCTGCCGCGGGGGACAACGCCGACAGTGCTCCCGGCGTCCGGCGTCACCGGCGCTGACGTCGACTCGGTCAAGTTCACCCAGACCCTGCGTGGCTACAAGACCAGCGAGGTGGACTGGGTGCTGGATCGGCTCGGCCAGGAACTCGACCAGCTGCGTGGTCAGCTGTCCTCGGTGCATGCCATTGCCGCCGCCGAGGTGGAAGCCGATGACGAACGACACTCCGCCGATGCCGACGACGAGCAGGAGCAGACATGACCGCGCCCGAGGACGGCCTGGTCCGCTGCGACTGGGCGGTTGGCCGGCCCGACAGCCCGGATTTCCTGCTGTACCGCGACTACCACGACAAGGAGTGGGGTCAACCACTGCGCGGGCGGGTGCCGCTGTTCGAACGGATGAGTCTGGAGGCCTTCCAAAGCGGCCTGTCCTGGCTGATCATCTTGCGCAAGCGGGAGAATTTCCGGCAGGCCTTCGCCGGCTTCGACATCGAGAAGGTCGCCCGCTTCACCGACGCCGATGTGGCCCGCCTGATGGCCGACCAGGGCATCGTCCGTAATCGCGCCAAGATCGAGGCGACCATCGCCAATGCGCAGGCTACCGTCGACACCGAGGTCGACCTCTCGGAGCTGCTCTGGTCGTTCGCGCCGGCGAAGCGACCACGGCCCGCGACCCTCGCTGACGTCCCCGCTACGACGCCGGAATCCACCGCCATGGCGCGCGAATTGAAGCGCCGCGGATTCCGCTTCGTCGGTCCCACGACCGCTTACGCGCTGATGCAGGCGACCGGGATGGTCGACGATCACCTGCGTGCTTGCTGGGTGCCTTCAACCGCTGCGTGAAACGCCGAGCCGGAGGTCATGTACACCTACCCGCGCCGATAGGGAACAATGGAGGGGTGAATGTGCAGTTGACGGGCCAGCTCGAATCTGGAGGGAGCGCTCGATGGCGGCGATGAAGCCCCGGACCGGTGACGGTCCACTGGAAGCGACGAAGGAGGGGCGCGGCATCGTGATGCGGGTACCGCTGGAGGGCGGTGGCCGACTAGTCGTCGAGCTGACACCCGATGAAGCCGCTGCACTGGGCGACGAGCTCAAGGGCGTCACCAGCTAAACCCGCCGTTACGCGCACACCTTCTGGTAGATCTCCAGCGTCTGCTGCGCGATCTGCGCCCAGGAGAACTCCGCGATGCAGCGCTGCCGCCCCGCTCGGCCGTAGCGCTCCGCCCTCTCCGGGTCGGCGATCAACGCGTTGACCGCCTTGGCGATTCTGGCCTGGTAACCGGCCGCGTCGTCGGCGTCGTAGTGCACCAGCGAACCGCTCACCCCGTCGGCGACCACCTCGGGTATGCCGCCCACATCGGACGCCACCACCGCGGTGCCGCAGGCCATCGCCTCGAGGTTGACGATCCCCAGCGGCTCGTACACCGACGGGCACACGAAAACCTTTGCCGCCGAGAGTATTTCGCGGATCTTGCCGATGGGCAGCATTTCCCGCACCCAGAACACCCCGGTGCGTGAGTCGGACAGATCGGCCACGCCGGCGCTCACCTCGGCGGCGATTTCCGGTGTATCGGGGGCTCCGGCGCACAGCACCAACTGCACGTCAGGATCGAAATCGTGCGCGGCCGCCAGCAGGTGTGCGACGCCCTTTTGTCGGGTGATCCGCCCGACGAATGCGACGATGGGTCTCCAGCGGTCGACGCCGATGTCGGTCAGCACCGACTCGCCGGGCGACGATTCCTGCGACTCGGCCGGATACCAGACGTCGGTGTCAATCCCGTTGCGCACGACGTGCACCCGGTTGGGATCGACCGTCGGGTAGACCCGCAGCACGTCTTCGCGCATACCGGAGCTGACCGCGATCACCGCGTCGGCGGCATTGACCGCGGTCTGCTCCACCCGCGACGAGATCCGGTAGCCGCCACCGAGTTGCTCGGCCTTCCACGGCCGCAACGGCTCCAGCGAATGCGCCGTCAGCACATGGGGGACGCCGTAGAGCAACGACGCCAGGTGCCCGGCCATCCCGGTGTACCACGTGTGGCTGTGGACGACGTCGGCCTCCGCGGCCGCATTCGCCATCACCAGATCGGTCGACAGCGTCGAGAGCGCCGGGTTGGCGCCGCGCAATTGCGCGTCGGGCTGGTACGCGAATGCCTCCGGCCGCGGCGCCCCTTGGCAGTGCACGTCAACCTGGCACAACTTGCGCAGTTGCGCGACGAGCTCGGTCACGTGCACCCCGGCTCCGCCATAGACCTCCGGCGGGTATTCCCGAGTCATCATCGCCACGCGCATACCCGGCACCGTAGTAGTCGCACTCGGACCGCGCAGCCCCGGCCACCCTGTTAGGAGAAGTCATCCAAATTTGTTGATGGACAGTCCGTCAGCGTGGGTATTCAGCTGTTTGATCTGGCAGGGGTTCGCGACGGCCGTTAGGTTTGATGCATGAGGGAAGCGCCACAGGTGCTGGGCATTGTCCTGGCCGGCGGTGAGGGCAAACGGTTATATCCATTGACCGCCGACCGCGCCAAGCCAGCGGTTCCCTTCGGCGGCGCCTATCGGCTGATCGACTTCGTGCTGTCCAATCTCGTCAACGCCCGCTACTTGAGGATCTGCGTTCTCACCCAGTACAAGTCGCATTCATTGGACCGTCACATTTCGCAGAACTGGCGACTGTCCGGTCTGGCCGGTGAGTACATCACCCCGGTCCCCGCCCAGCAGCGGCTCGGTCCGCGTTGGTACACCGGCTCCGCGGACGCGATCTATCAGTCGCTCAACCTGATCTACGACGAGGATCCGGACTACATCGTGGTTTTCGGCGCCGACCACGTTTACCGGATGGATCCCGAGCAGATGCTGCGCTTCCACGTCGAAAGCGGCGCAGGGGCCACCGTCGCGGGGATCCGGGTGCCCCGTGCCGAGGCAAGTGCGTTTGGCTGCATCGACGCCGACGAATCCGGCCGCATCCGCAGCTTCGTTGAGAAGCCGGTCGATCCGCCGGGTACGCCCGACGACCCGGACGCCACGTTCGTGTCGATGGGCAATTACATCTTCACCACCAAGGTCCTGATCGACGCGATCCGTGCCGACGCCGACGAAGACCATTCCGATCACGACATGGGCGGCGACATCATTCCGCGACTGGTTGGTGATGGGATGGCCGCGGTCTACGACTTCAACAACAACGACGTGCCCGGTGCCACCGACCGCGACCGGGGCTACTGGCGCGACGTCGGGACGCTGGACGCGTTCTATGACGCGCACATGGATCTGGTGTCGGTGCACCCGGTGTTCAATCTTTACAACAGGCGTTGGCCCATCCTCGGTGCGTCGGAGAACCTGGCGCCGGCCAAGTTCGTCAACGGTGGTTCCGCACAGGAGTCGGTGGTGGGTGCGGGCAGCATCATCTCAGCGGCGTCGGTGCGGAATTCGGTGCTGTCCTCCAACGTCGTGGTCGACGACGGCGCCATCGTGGAGGGCAGCGTGATCATGCCGGGTGTGCGGGTCGGCCGCGGCGCGGTGGTTCGTCACGCGATCCTGGACAAGAACGTCGTCGTCGGACCCGGCGAGATGGTCGGGGTGGACCTGGAGAGGGATCGCGAACGCTTCGCGATCAGCGCCGGCGGCGTCGTCGCCGTGGGCAAGGGCGTCTGGATCTGACGTTCACCAGCTGCCGCGAAACAGAAACCAGGGTCGCCGGCCGGCCAATTTCACAGCCCCTGCTTCTGCCTCGCGACACGCGTTCACCACACGTAGGGCAGCAGCCGGTAGTGGACCTTCTGCTCGTACTCGCGGTAGCCGCGGAGTTCGTGGGTCAGCAGCTGTTCTTCGTCGCGGATGCGCAGCACGAGAACGAGCATGCCGGGGATCAGCAGGAAGAATCCCCAATACGAGCCGAGCGCCAGCGGGATACCGAGCATCAGCACCACGTTTCCGGTGTACATCGGATGGCGCACCAGCCCGTACAACCCGGTCGAGACGAGCCTCTGGCCCGCTTCGACCCGGACATTGGCTGCCGCGTAACTGTTTTGGATGATGACCAGCATCGCCAGGCCAAGCCCGATCGCGACCAGCACGTCGCCGATCACCGACACCGGCGCGGGCATCTGCGACCAGCCGAAACGATGGTCGAGACCGCCGACCACGAACGAGGCCGGGAACGCGATGAAGATGACGGTGATCAGAATCCGTTGCAGCGGCCGGGTTTCGGCGGTCGGCCCAACCTGCATTCGCCGCTCGAGCGCGGCCGGGTTGGTGCGCATCAGGTACACGGTCGGGATCCAGGTGGATAACGCGAACACCGCGAGAAACGCCCAGCCCTGCCAGTAGTGGGTCGTCCCGGCCGGCCAGAACAACAGCAACGCGAACGCCGCCAAGCCCAGAATGGCCGAGAGTGAGCCTTTGACAACAGTATTCATGGCAGCCTCCTCAGGCCTGCACGTCGCGGCGGCGGAAGGCCGCCACTCCCAATGCGATCAGCGCCACGTCGATCGCCAACAACCACAGCAGCGGAACTGGCGTGAAGGCGCCGGCGGTGACAAGCGGGATGTGCGCGAACGGCTCCAGGTCAAGCACCCACTGCGAAAAGCCGGACAGCGAACCGATCAGGTACAGCGCGACAAATCCGACCAGCACACCCCAAGCGACCGGGCTGAAACGCGGTGCCAGCCCGAACAGTGCGACGGCCACCGCGGCCGGCAGCCACACTGCCGGCAGCTGAACAAGGGCGGTGCCCACGACCATCGACAGTTTGCCGCCGACGTCGTGGGCGGCGATTCCGTAGCTAAGGCCGGCGACCGCACCGGCGATCACGATCGCGACCGCCGAGCCGATCAGCGCTATCACGAGATGACTTGTCAGCCAACGGCTTCGGCTAACCGATCCACTCAGCAGCGTCTCGGCCCGTTGACCGGTCTCTTCCTGGTGCAGCCGCAGTGTCAGCGACACGGCGAACGCGGCCGCCATCATGCCCAGCATGCAGAACGCGGCCGCGACGAAGGCCTGCTCCAAGACATTGGTGCCGCCCATGCGCACGACGATGTCTCGTGCCGTATCGCCGCCCAGCTCATCACCGATACCGTGGATGATGCTGCCGATCAGCAACCCGTACAGGCACAGCCCGACGGTCCACAGCACCAGTGCGCCGCGATCCAGCCGCCAGGCCAGCCCGAAAGCGTTCCGCAGCAACGGTGCTGCGGTGCCCGGGCCCGGCCGTTCGGCGATCAGCCCCGCCCCGACGTCACGACGCGCGAGCAGCTGGTAGGCCAGCGCGGTGAGCAACAGCGTCGTCGCCAGATGCAACAGCAGCACCCACCACCGGTCGCCGGCGTATGGGCGAACCTGCAACGACCAGCCCAGCGGCGAGAGCCACGACAACGACGGTGAGCCCGCGTCGCCGACGGCGCGCAGCGTGAACGCGGTGGCCAGCACCGCGAATGCCGCACCGCGCGCGAAGCGTGCGCTCGCCGAAAGTTGGGCCGCCACCGCGGCGACGGCGGCGAAC
>NZ_JBAPRN010000569.1:0-11367 GCF_049281135.1 Mycobacterium sp.
GATCAACGCGCTGGCGCGGGCCGGTCACCATGTCATCTACAGCAACAGCCGGTTTCGCGGCACCGATTCGGGGTTGCTGATGGAGAAGGTGGTCGAAGATCTCGGCGCCGCCATCAAGGATGCCAAGGAACGGCTCGGCTACCAGAAGGTGGTGCTGGCCGGTTGGAGCGGCGGCGGTTCGCTGTCGGTGTTGTACCAGCAGCAGGCCCAGCACGCGACCATCACGTCGAGCCCGTCCGGTGACGGGCCCGACCTCACTCAGCTCGATCTGCCCGCCGCCGACGGGCTCATGCTGCTGGCCGCACACATCAGCCGGCACGGCACGCTGACCGAATGGATGGACGGGTCCATTCTCGACGAATCCGATCCGACCAAACGAGACCCGGAGCTCGACCTGTACAACCCGGATAACCCGAACCAGCCGCCCTACAGCGAGGATTTTCTGGCCCGCTACCGGCAAGCGCAGATCGACCGCAACCGCCGCATCACCGCTTGGGTCAAGGACAAACTGGCCGAATTGAGATCAAGCGGGCGTCCCGGCAGCGATGTAGCCGAGTTCGGCTTCGTCGTGCACGGCACCATGGCCGACCCGCGGTGGCTCGATCCGGCGGTTGATCCCAACGAACGGGTTCCGGGAACGTGCTATTTAGGCGATCCTCAAGTGGTGAACATGGGCCCGGTCGGACTCGCCCGGTTCTGCACGCTGCGCAGCTGGCTCTCGCAGTGGAGCTACGACGACGCGCACGGCGACGGGGTGGAGTGCGGGCGTGATATCGCGGTGCCCGCGCTGGTGATCGGCAACCTCGCCGACGACGCGTGCACACCCAGCCACACCCGGCGTCTGTTCGAGGCAATCGGCCACCCCGATAAGGAGATACACGAAATCCACGGCGCCACCCACTATTACGCCGGTCCGGATCAGCGCGACAAATTGCGGGAAGCCGTCACCATCGTCTCCGATTGGCTTGAGCGGCACAAGTTCGTAGGAACTACGTGACTCCCACAGGTCCGCTGGACGGCATCCGGGTGCTCGAGTTGGGCACCCTGATCGCCGGTCCGTTCGCCGGCCGGCTGCTCGGCGATATGGGCGCCGACGTCATCAAGGTCGAACCGCCGGGGGCACCCGACCCGTTGCGCACCTGGGGCCAGGCCGAAGTCGACGGACATCACGTGTTCTGGACGGTGCACGCACGCAACAAGCGGGCCATCACCTTGGACCTGCGTCGGCCACCAGGCCGCGCGTTGTTCCTCGATCTCATCGAGAAATCCGACATCGTGGTGGAGAACTTCCGTCCGGGCACTCTGGAGAAGTGGGACCTGGGTTACGACGTTCTCAGCCAACGTAATTCAGGGATCATCCTGGTTCGGGTGTCGGGCTACGGGCAGACCGGTCCCGACGCGCACAAGGCCGGATACGCCTCGGTGGCCGAGGCGGCCAGCGGTCTGCGGCACCTGAATGGCTTCCCGGGTGGACCACCCCCGCGGCTGGCGTTGTCGCTGGGCGACAGCCTGGCCGGGATGTTCGGGGCACAGGGCGCGCTGGCCGCTCTGTACCGGCGCAGCGTCACCGGGCGCGGCCAGGTGGTCGACGTGGCACTCAACGAATCATGCTTGGCTGTACAGGAATCCACGATCCCGGATTACGACGTCGGCGGAGTAGTGCGAGGTCCGTCCGGCACCCGCCTGGAGGGCATCGCACCCTCGAACATCTACCGCAGCGCCGACGGCTCGTGGGTGGTGATCGCCGCCAACCAGGACACCGTGTTCGCCCGGCTGTGCCGAGCGATGGGGCGCGCGGAGCTGGCCACCGACGAGCGGTTCGCCACCCACGTCGCGCGCGGACGCAACCAGGACGAGCTCGACAAGATCATCGGCGATTGGGCAGCCGAACGCGAACCCAACGACATCATCGAAACCCTCAGCGCCGCAGGCGTGATCTCTGGTCCGATCAACACCGTCGCCGACGTGGTCAACGATCCTCAGCTGAGGGCCCGCGGCATGCTTGTCGAGCATCACGACGAACGGCTCGGCCGGCCGGTGCTGGGGCCCGGAATCACGCCGCAGCTGTCCGAATCGCCCGGTAGCGTCCGTAATGCCGGCTCGGCACGACCGGGACAGCACAACAACGACGTCTACATCGGCCTGCTCGGTAAGAGCGTCGACGAACTCGAGAAGCTGCGCGCCGAGGAGGTCGTATGAGCATCCACGTTGACATCCGCGAGGTATCGCTGCGCGACGGGTTGCAGATCGAGAAGCCAATCCCGTTGTCGGCCAAGCTGGAACTGCTGGCGGCCGTCGCCGCTACCGGGGTGCGCGAGGTGGAGGCCACCGCGTTCGTGTCCCCATCGAAGGTGCCGTCGATGGCTGATGCGGCCGAGCTCGCCGCCGAACTGCGCCACTATCCCGACATCGAATTCTCGGCGCTGGTCGCCAGCCCCAACGGCGCCAAGCGGGCTGTGGCCGCCGGGCTGCGTTCGATCGAATACGTGGTGGCGGCCAGCGACGCGTTCAGCAAGGCCAACGTCGGACGCGGCAGCGCCGAGGCCACCGATCAGATCGGCGAGATCATCGCCATCGCCCACGACAGCGATGTCACGGTCGAGGTCATCGTCGCCACGGCGTGGGATTGCCCCTTCGACGGACCCACGCCGCCGCAGCGGGTTCTCGACATCGCCGCAGCCGCGCGCGATCGTGGCGTCGACCGGTTCTGCATCGCCGACACGATCGGCACGACCACGCCGGGACGGGTGCGCTCGCTGATCGCCCAACTGCGCCCGGTTCTCGGTGAGCTGCCGCTGGGTGGGCATTTCCACAACACCCGCGGCGCCGGGCTGGCCAGCGCATACGCGGCGGTCGAATCGGGAGTCACCCGGTTGGACGCCTCGGCCGGCGGGCTTGGCGGTTGTCCGTTCGCGCCCGGCGCCACGGGCAACATCGCCACCGAGGACCTGGTGTACCTGCTGCGCGACAGCGACATCGACGTCGACATCGACCTGCCTGCCGCCATTGCTGCGGCCGGCGTCGCGAAGTCGGTTGTCGGCCACGACTTGCCCAGTGCCCTACTGCGTGCCGGTGACCGGATACAGCACTGATGCCGGCCGCAGTCGTGACTACGAAGGGCCGCCAGACCCGGGCGGCCCTCGAGCAAGCAGCCCGCAAGTTGTTCGCGGAGCGCGGCTTTCACGGCACCACGCTGGCCGACATCACCTCTGCGGCAGGTAAATCCGCAGCGGTGTTCTACCGGTATTTTGACGACAAAGAGGATCTGCTCGCCGCACTTGCCGAATCTTTTCTGCAGGACGTCGTGACGCCGTCCGGGCTGAATCTGCATCTGCCGGACTCCCCGGACGACGATGTATTCTTCACGTCGGTGGTCACCGGCTACTGGAACATGTTCAAGCAGAACATCGGCATCATGATCGCGGTCGCACAACTGGCCGCCACTCAGCAACGGTTTGCCACCGTGCAGAACCAGTTCCGGCGGTTCGGCATGGACATCGTCGCGGCCTCGGTGCGACATGTGCAGCAGCACGGCTACGCCGCCGAACTCAACCCCGAACACATCGCCGCCGCGATCGCCCTGCTGTTCGAGAACTTCACCACGGTGTTCGTCGGCCGCTCCGGTCTGGGGATTCAGATCAGCGACGAGGATGCCATCGCGACCCTCGCGACGGTGTGGAAGAAAACCCTGTACGGCACTTAAGGAGAAATCACCGTGGATTTCACGCTCCCCGAACATCTTCCGGGTCTGCTGGCCAACATGGATGCGTTCATCGAACGCGAGATCGCCCCGTTGCAGGCGGAGAACATGCAGTACTTCGACCAGCGTCGCGAGCATGCCCGCACCGACTGGGACAACGACGGCATCCCCACTCGGGAATGGGAGGACCTGCTCTCGGAGATGCGACGACGGGCAGACAAAGCGGGCTGGCTGCGTTACGGGCTACCGGCGTCGCTGGGCGGCCGCGACGGCACCAATCTCGACATGGCGGTGATTCGGGAGCATCTGGCGCACAAGGGCCTTGGGCTACACAACGACCTGCAGAACGAGGCGTCGATCGTCGGGAACTTCCCGCAGGTAATCATGATGGAACGCTTCGGTTCCGACGAGCAACGCGCGGCATGGTCCGAGGCGCTGATCACCGGGGAACGCTCGATGGCCTTCGGGCTCACTGAACCGCTGCACGGCTCCGATGCGACCTGGCTGGAAACTCACGCCAAATCCGACGGCGACGACTGGATCATCAACGGCGCCAAGCGATTCAACACCGGGGTCCACCGCGCCACCCACGATCTGATCTTCGCTCGCACGTCCGGCGAACCGGGACAGGCCCAGGGCATCACCGCTTTCCTGGTGCCCACCGACACGCCAGGCTTCCAGGTCCCGTACTACTGGTGGACGTTCAATATGCCCACCGATCACGGTGAGGTCGAACTGACCGACGTGCGAGTGCCCGCCGACGCGGTGCTCGGCGAGGTCGATCGTGGTCTGGAGGTCGCGCAGACATTCCTGCACGAGAACCGGATTCGCCAAGCCGCCAGCAGCCTGGGCGCGGCTCAGTACTGCATCGACCGCGCCGCCGAATATGCCGGCACACGGAAGGTTTTCGGTAAGGCGCTGTCGGCCAACCAGGCTGTGCAATGGCCGCTGGCCGAGCTGCAGACCGAAGCGCAGATGGTGCGGCTGCTGGTGCAGTACGCGGCCTGGCACCTTGACCGCAACCATCACATGGAAGTGTCGGACAAGGTGTCGATGGCCAACTATCGCGCCAACCGGCTGGTGTGCGACGCCGCCGATCGTGCGATGCAGATCTTCGGTGGCCTCGGTTACAGCCGCCACGAGCCGTTCGAGCACATCTATCGCCACCACCGTCGCTACCGGATCACCGAGGGCGCCGAAGAGATCCAAATCCGCCGAGTTGCCCAGCGCCTGTTCAAGTTCGGCCGCAAGTGAGCGTCGCGGATGAACTGGCGCCGAGACTTGCCGCGGTGCTGGAGGCCGCCCTCGGCTCGGGCACCGCGATCGAAGATCTGCGCACGCTGACCGGTGGAGCCAGCAGAACAACCTGGGCGTTCGACGCCACCACGGGCGGGCAACGACGATCGCTGATCCTTCGCATCGGACCGCCCGACGATGTGCACGCCGGCATGGAACTCGAAGCCCGCGCCCAGCGCGCCGCGGCGGCCGCCGGCGCGCCGGTCCCCCACATCGTCGTCGCCGATGATTCCATTGCGGCCCTCGGCAATCCGTTTCTGATCTGCGACGCGATCGACGGCGAGACCATTGTCCGTCGGATCCAGCGCCGGCTGGACGACACCGGCCGGGCGCGACTGCTGGGTCAGTGCGCCGAGGCGCTCTCCGCCATCCATCGCGCCGACCCAAACCTGCCCGGCATCAGTGCCGACGATCAGATGGCGGCATGGCGCGACGAGCTGGACGCCATCGGTGACACCACCGCGACGTTCGAGTGGGCGTTCCGGTGGCTGGCCGACAACCGGCCGGCGCCCTCGCCACCGCATCTGGTGCACGGCGACTTCCGAATGGGCAACCTCATCGTCGATGGATCCGATCTGGCGGCCGTGCTGGATTGGGAGCTGGTGCACGTCGGTGAGATCTACGAAGACCTGGCCTGGTTCTGCATCCGGGCCTGGCGGTTCGGCGCGCCGCGGGATCTCGCGGCCGGTGGTCTGGGCAGTATCGAGGATTTCCTTCATGACTACGAAAAAGCCGGCGGCGCCGCGGTTGACCGGTCTGCATTTCACTGGTGGCTGGTGCAGGCCACTTTGCGCTGGGGTGTCATCTGCCGCTACCAGGCCGAACGCCACCTCAGCGGACAAACTCCGTCCGTGGAACTTGCGACCATCGGCCGTCGCGTCTGCGAGACGGAATGGGACTTGCTCAACTTGCTCGATAACGCGGTCGCGCATGGCGGTTGAGAGCCTAGGGTTGTGCTGTGGTCACACCTGATCAGGCAATCGACGCAATTCGCTCAACCGGCGGGGCGCAACCCGGCAATCGGGCGCTGCACGCCAAGGGGAAGCTCTACCGCGGCACCTTCACCGCCACCCCCGAGGCTGCCGCGCTCTCCCGCGCCGCGCATCTCAGCGGCACGGCAGTACCCGCGCTGATTCGCTTCTCCAGCGGCTCAGGCAATCCGCACCAACCCGACAATGCCCCTGGCGTGCGCGGGTTGGCGGTGAAATTCACGCTTCCCGACGGGTCGACAACCGATGTGTCCACCCAGACCGCGAAGCTGTTCCCGGCCAGCACCCCCGACGGCTTCATCTCGCTGCTTCGGGCGTCGCGTCCCGGTCCCACCGCTCCGCTGCGACTCATCGGATACATCGCCACCCATCCGCGCTTTATCAAGGCGCTGCCGGTCGTCAAAGAAGCCAACAAGGTGCCGGCAAGCTACGCCACCGTGTCGTACCACGGTCTGCACGCATTCCGCTGGATCGCCGCCGACGGCAGCGACCGATTCGTGCGCTATCACCTTCAGCCGGCAGCCGGCGAGGAGTTCCTTTCGCCGGACCTCGCGAAGAGCAAGGACGCGGACTTCTTGATCGACGAACTCGATAAACGCGTTGCGGCCCAACCGGTTCGGTTCGAGTACCAGGTCCAGATCGCCGCGCACGGTGACTCGACCGTCGACCCGTCCATACCCTGGCAGAGCACTCAAACCGTCACCGTCGGCACCCTCGAGATCACCGGCGTCGAGACAGAACGAGAGCACGACGGCGACATCGTCGTGTTCGACCCGATGCGCGTCACCGACGGTATCGAGGCCTCCGACGACCCGGTCTTGCGGTTCCGGACGCTGGCGTACTCCGCCTCGGTGAAGCTGCGCACGGGCGTCGAGCGAGGTCCCGAAGCGCCCGCGACCTGATGACGTCCGCGCACGGTCGCCCCACCGCCGCGGAACTCATCGCCGCGGTGGCGGAATTCCTGGAGACCGATGTGCGGGACTCAACTGTGGGCCGCGTCAATTTCCATTCCCGGGTCGCGGCCAACGCGCTGCGCATGGTCGAGCGAGAACTGCTGGCCGATCCCGCAGACGGCGTCAACGAGGCAATGGCCCGCGTCGGGTGTGTCGATGAAGCTCAGCTGGCCGCCGCCATCCGGGCCGGCGAACTCGACGGGGCCGACGACCACGTGCAATCGGCGCTGCGCGCGCTGGTCGGCCGGCGGCTGGCGGCCGCGCACCCCGGCTACCAGCACGAGTAGGGAGATACGCCATGCTCGCCGCCGAGATCGTCGTCGACGTGGCCGATGAGTTGTTCGCGGCGATCGAGCGCGGCGACGAGGCGCGACTGGTTGAGCTCTTCAGCGACGACATCGCGGTGTGGCGGTCCGGCGGGCGCCGCGACGACGACAAGCGGCGGGCGCTGAAGGTCTTGCGGTGGTTCATCGGCGTCACCGCCGAGCGCAGCTACGAGACCCTCGACCGGCAGCTGTTCCCCGACGGCTTCGTGCAGCAGCACGTCCTGCACGCGACCGGCATCAACGGCGGATCGATCGCTTTGCGGGTGTGCATCGTTATCAAGTTGAGTAGCTCTTCTGGTTCTCAAGCCCTGATCAGGCGTATCGATGAGTATTTCGACCCGGCGGAGCTCGCGGCGATAATGAGCTAGGCGACAACGGAGGGAGCGCCCATGACGAACGTCGACACACTGCTGAACGATCCGGACACCGCAGGGGTTTGGAGCCTGGATTCCGACCGCTCAACCGTCAACTTCAAGATCAAGAACTTCTGGGGCCTGATCAACGTCAAAGGCCACTTCACCGGCGTCAGCGGCGACGGCCAGGTCACCGGCAGAGGCGCCATCTTCGGCCGCCTCGACATTCCGGTCGCCTCGTTGCGCACCGGCATCGGCAAGCGCGACGAGCATCTGCGATCGGCCGATTTCTTCGATGCCGACCGCTATCCGGACATCAGCGTGGTGGTGACCGCCGTCGAGCCCACCACCGGCAAGGACGCCGCCCTGCGGGCCACGTTCAGCATCAAAGGGGTCACCGCAGACGTGCCGCTGCCGGTCCACGTCAGTGCGCTCGCCGACGGCTCGGTGCAGGTGTCGGCGAAGACCGAGATCGACCGCGACCAGTTCGACATCGGCTGGAACCGGCTGGGCATGGTCGCGAAGACGGCCACGGTGTCGGCCGACGCGTACTTTGTCCGGGCGCCGCAGTAACTGCCGCCGGGCAGTACGATCTGGACCGTGTCTGCCACCAGTACCCTGCGGATCCTCGTGTACAGCGACAACGCCGAGACCCGACAGGCCGTGATGACGGCGTTGGGCAAGCGAGTGCATCCGGACCTGCCCGAGTTGAGCTATATCGAGGTCGCGACCGGACCGGTCGTGATCCAGCAGATGGACGCCGGCGGCATCGATCTGGCCATTCTGGATGGCGAGGCGAGCCCCGAAGGCGGCATGGGGATCGCCAAACAGCTCAAAGACGAAATCGACAACGGACCGCCGATCGTGGTGCTGACCGGACGCCGCGACGACGCCTGGCTGGCCAGCTGGTCGCGCGCCGAGGGTGCGGTACCCCACCCCATCGATCCGATCCGGCTCAGCCGGACCGTGCTCGAGTTGCTGCGCACCCCGGTGCAGTAGCGTCTGACCGACCGCGGAATCCCGCATGGCCCAGCCGCTGGGCGGGGCCGGATCGCGTCCGAACAAGGGCTCGTAGATGAACCGGATCGCCTTGCGCTCTTGATATCTCGCAATTCTCGCTCGATCGGGCGGATGCCGCGTGTTTCGTACTGTTCACCGCCCGTCTAGCTGTGGTTGAGGTCACAACTAACCTGCTGAGCGCGCGACCCCACGTGGTCGCTAGGCTGTGGTTGCGCTCGCAGTCCAGCCCATAGACCAGAGTGAGGAAGCGTCGTCGCGGGATGAATCTCTACCTACCCATTCTCGTACTCGGAGGGATCGCCGCAGCCTTCGCGCTCGGCTCGGTCGCGCTCGCCCAGATCACCGGCCCGAAGCGCTTCAACCGCGCCAAGCTGGAGGCCTACGAATGCGGGATCGAGCCCAGCGACCAGCCGGCCAACGCGCCGCACGCCGGCAGCGGGCAGCGGTTCCCGGTGAAGTACTACCTGACGGCGATGCTGTTCATCGTCTTCGACATCGAAATCGTGTTCCTGTACCCCTGGGCGGTCAGCTACGACCAGCTGGGGCTGTTCGCGCTGATCGAGATGGTGGTGTTCATGCTCACCGTTTTCGTGGCCTACGCATACGTGTGGCGCCGCGGCGGCTTGACGTGGGATTGAGGTAAATCGTGGGTCTGGAAGAGAAAGTGCCAAGCGGCTTCTTGTTGACGACCGTTGAACAGCTGGCGGGATACTTTCGCAAGAGCTCGTTGTGGCCGGCCACATTCGGCCTGGCCTGCTGCGCGATCGAGATGATGGCCACGGCCGGCCCGCGTTTCGACATCGCACGCTTCGGCATGGAGCGGTTTTCGGCGACGCCACGTCAGGCGGACCTGATGATCGTGGCCGGCCGGGTCAGCCAGAAGATGGCCCCGGTGCTGCGCCAGATCTACGACCAGATGGCTGAGCCCAAATGGGTGCTGTCCATGGGGGTCTGCGCGTCGTCGGGCGGGATGTTCAACAACTACGCGATCGTCCAGGGCGTCGACCACGTTGTCCCGGTGGACATCTATCTGCCCGGCTGCCCGCCGCGTCCCGAGATGCTGCTGTACGCAATCCTCAAGCTGCACGACAAGATTCAAGAGATGCCGCTGGGCGTCAACCGCGAGCTGGCCATCGCCGAGGCCGAAAAAGCGGCGCTCGCGGCCCGGCCGACGATCGAGCACCTTGGGCTGCTGCGATGAGTTCACCCGGTCACGATCCCAAGCGTGCAGCCAGCGAGGTCGGCGGAACACCCGTTGGTGCCGAGCCATCCGACGCCGAGCTGATCGGCGTGCGCCGCGGCATGTTCGGCGTCCACGGCAGCGGTGACACCTCGGGCTACGGACGATTGATTCGCCAGGTCACGATCGACGAGGGAAGCCCACGCCCCTACGGTTTCTATTTCGACGAGATCGTCGACCGGCTGGCCGAGGTGTTGAAAGCCGACGACGACGTCGAATTCGCCGACGCTGTCGAGAAAGTCGTCGTCTATCGCAACGAGCTGACGCTGCACGTGCGCCGCGAGCTGCTGCCGCAAGTCGCCCGTCGGCTACGCGACGACCCGCAACTGCGGTTCGAGCTGTGCCTGGGCGTGAGCGGCGTGCACTACCCGGACGAAACCGGACGCGAATTGCACGCGGTGTACCCGCTGAGCTCCATCACCCACAACCGTCGAGTCAGGCTGGAAGTGGCCGCACCAGACGGTGATCCGCACATCCCCTCGTTGTTCGGGATCTATCCGACCAACGACTGGCATGAGCGCGAGACCTACGACTTCTTCGGCATCATCTTCGACGGTCACCCTTCGTTGACGCGCATCGAGATGCCCGACGACTGGCAGGGACACCCGCAGCGCAAGGACTACCCGCTCGGCGGCGTTCCAGTGGAGTACAAGGGCGCGAAGATTCCCCCGCCCGACCAGCGGAGGTCCTACAACTGATGAGCGAGAACATAAGCGCCGCCAACGGTGACGGCTCGGACACCTTGATCGCTGTCACGGGCCAAGATTGGAACAAGATCGTCGAGGCCGCCCGGCAGCGCGGCGAACCCGGCGAGCGGATCGTCGTCAACATGGGACCGCAACACCCGTCCACCCACGGCGTGCTGCGGCTGATCCTGGAGATCGAGGGCGAGACCGTCACCGACGCCCGTTGCGGAATCGGCTACCTGCACACCGGAATCGAGAAAAACCTCGAGTACCGGTACTGGACGCAGGGCGTGACGTTCGTGACCCGAATGGACTACCTGGCACCGTTTTTCAACGAGACGGCCTTCTGCTTGGGCGTCGAGAAGCTGCTGGGCATCACCGACGAGATCCCCGAACGGGTCAACGTCATTCGGGTAATGATGATGGAGCTCAACCGAATCTCCTCGCACCTGGTCGCTTTGGCGACCGGCGGCATGGAGTTGGGCGCGATGACGCCGATGTTCACCGGCTTCAAGGGCCGCGAGATCATCCTCACGCTGTTCGAATCGATCACCGGGCTGCGGATGAACAGTGCCTACATCCGCCCCGGCGGTGTGTCGGCGGACCTGCCAGCGGGCGCCGAAGCCGAAATCGCCACCGCCCTCAAAGAAATCAAGGGCGTGCTCCATGAGATGGGCAACCTGCTCAACGAGAGCGCGATCTGGAAAGCCCGCACCAAGGACGTCGGCTACCTCGACTTGACCGGCTGTATGGCCCTCGGCGTGACCGGGCCATGCCTGCGATCCACCGGGTTGCCCCACGACC
>NZ_JBAPRN010000570.1:0-4964 GCF_049281135.1 Mycobacterium sp.
ATCCTGCGGTCGGTAATCACCCGGTCGGACGTGATCATCAAGGCGCCCTCGAACGACCCGCTGACCGCGATCGCCATCGCCCGCACACTTGCCGACGTGGCCCCCAACCATCCGATCACCAAGCACCTGGTGGTCGGATACTGGAAGGGTGGTGACTTAACTGTCGAGGAAAGCCTCTACAAGCCGCACCACATCGAAAAGATAGTGGCCTGGGGTGGACTCGCGTCGGTCAAGCACGTAACCCGTTACATTCAGCCCGGTTTGGAGCTCATCGCACTGGATCCCAAGCGCAGCGCAACGATCATCGGCCGCGAGGCGTTCGCTGACGACGACACGATGCGCGAAGTAGCCCGCCGCGCCGCGACCGACATCGGCGTCGCGAACCAAGAGGGCTGCGCGAACGCGCGGGTCATCTACGTGCTCAGCGGCACCGACACCGACGGTCTTGCGAACGCGAACCGGTTGGGCGAATTGATCTATCGAGAGTTGACGTCGCTGCCCGCCATCGTCAGCACCCCGCCGCGCTACCCCAACCGCGAACTGCTCGACCACTTGGAGTCGTCCCGGATGAACGACGACTTCTACCGCGTGATCGGCGGTGAGCAACGCGAGGGTGCGATCGTGGTGTCCCAGTTCGACGAGCCCGTCGACTATTCGCCGATGCTGTCGGGGCGCGTTGCCAACATCGTGCCGGTGGATAGCATCGACAAGGTGACCGCCGCGGTGAACGCGTATACCCAGACTATCGGCATCTATCCCGAATCGCTCAAGCGCCGGCTGCGAGACACGTTGCCGCTGTTCGGTGCCCAACGACTGACCAGTTTGGGCTACGCATGCAATGTCGCGATCGCCGCACCCCAGGACGCCATCGAGCCGATTCGGCGCATGTGCAAGTGGATCGTCGACGAGGAATGCGAAGCCAGCGTCGTCATCCCGCTCTGGAAGCTCGCGCCGGCATGACCGAGACGCGCAGCGCCCTGGACGTCGTCGAGGGAATCGACCTCTCGGGCAAGACATGTGTGATCACTGGGGCGTCGTCGGGGCTGGGCCGCGAGTCGGCTCGGGCGCTGGCGGCAGCGGGTGCGCGGGTGATTCTGGCCGCCCGCAACACCGATGCCCTGGGCGAGGCGGACCGGTGGATACATGCTGAGGTGCCCGACGCAAACACCGCGACCATTCAGCTCGATCTGACCTCGCTGACCAGCGTGCGCACCGCGGCCGGGAAGGTCCGCGAGGCCACGCCTGTCATCGATATCTTGATGAACAACGCGGGTGTCATGTTCACGCCGTTCAGCCGCACTCAGGATGGCTTCGAAATACAACTGGGCACAAATCATCTCGGCCACTTCGAATTCACTCGGCTGCTGATAGCGCAACTCACCGCCGCGCCGGGCGCCCGGATCGTCATCCTCTCCTCCGGCGGCCACGTCATGGGTGACGTCGACCTCGACGATCCGAACTGGGAGCATCGCGAATACGACAAGTTCGCCGCCTACGGCGCTTCCAAGACGGCGAACATCCTGCACGCGAAGGAAGCCGACCGCCGGTTGTGCGAGTTGGGAATCCGCGCGTACGCCGTGCATCCCGGAACCGTGGCCACCTCGCTGGCACGGTACATGTCCAAGTCCGACTTCTCGCAGTTGCGCAAATATGCCGCCGCGAGTGGAGCCGGACGCGGCGAACGCACCGACGGCTACCTCGACTTCACCACGCCCGAGTACGGCTCGGCCACCCAGGTGTGGGCCGCGGTAAGCCCCGAGTTGGCCGATCGAGGCGGGGAGTACCTGGAAAGCTGCGGGGTCAGCGACGCGGTCGCACCCTACGCGGACGACGCCGAGCACGCGGCGCAGTTGTGGGCGCTCTCCGAGAAATTGTGTGCGACAACGTGACCAGAACGGAACGGCGCAAGCAGGAGGTTCGCGAGAAGATTCTCGCGGCAGCGTTCGACCTCTTCCTCGCCCAGGGCGTCAATGCGACCAAGATCGAAGAGATCTGCGAGCGCGCCGATGTGGCCAACCGAACGTTCTTCAATCACTTCGCCACTCGTCAAGACATGATGCGCGCGTTGGCGGAACGACGACTGGTCAACCTGCACGATGTATTCTTCGATCGCGGCGACGAGCCGATCCCGGTGCGGCTTATCGGTGTGTTCGACGACATTGCCATCGCATTGGTCAAATCCGGTGACACCTACCGGGAGATGATCGGGGAAATGCTGGCCGCCAGTGGATATGGCATCCAGCGTGGGTTCAACCTGCACGAAACGTTCGTCGAGCTCGTCAAAGAGGGCGTGGCTCGCGGCGAGGTCAGCGAACGACACGACGCGGAAACGTTGGCCGACATCATTGTTGGTGCGCTATCCGGCGGCATCGTCAACTGGACCGTCGACGGAACCTACTCGCTGGAAACCAATCTGCACAACCTGGGCGTGGCCCTGGCCGAACTGCTCACGTCCTGAGCCAGGCGCCCTCTGGATCGTTGTCGTCGAACCGAATTCGTAGCAGCGACTGGCTTTGGGCAGCGGTGACGAAGAGTTCGTCGGACTGCTGTCCGCCGATGCAGATGTTGGTGGCCAGCGATCCTGAAGGTAATCCAACCTGCCCGATACGCCGACCCTCCGCATCGACGACGTCGATCCGGTCGGCCCCGGTAAGTGCCACCCAGTAATCACCGCGAGTGCTCACGACCATCCCGTCCGGCCAGCCGTTGACGAAAGTGTGCACCAGGTCCGGCGCACCGAATGCACCGGTGTCATAGGACAGCAGCTGTGACGACAATGTCGCTGTCACAAGCAATCTGGAGCCGTCGCGGGTGAACCCCAGCCCGTTGATGAATACCGGTCCGTCGTCGATGATCTGTCGGGTTTCACCGGAGCCGACATCGGTCGCGTACACGTGGCCCGGCAGTCCGGCGTCGGGGGTGCCGATGTCGAACGCGCCGCGGGTGTCGGTGATCCACAGTCGCCCATCCGGACCGAACATCAGATCGTTGGGTGCGCCCAATCCTTCGACGAGGTATTCGACGTCGGTGCCGGTGATCACCTGGACGCCCGGCTCGGCGGGACCGCTTGCGCCCCAGGCCCCGCCGTTCTGCGCGACGTACAACGTGCCGTCGGCACTGCATGCCAAGCCGTTGGGCCCGCCGCCGGTGTCGATGCGCTCGGGTGGGCCGCCGGACGGGTCGACGACATAGACGCAGCCGTAGCTGATGGACGTGAGTGCCACCCGACCGTCGGGTAGCCACACCGGGCCTTCGGTGAACCCCAGACCGTCGGCGATTACGTCGATGTGCACGCTCACAACTCCGGTTCGGGCAGCGGAGCCCACTCGGTGGACAGCCGCGCGCTGAACCGCGGCGGCCGTCGCTCCAGGAATGCGGTGACGCCTTCCCGAGCATCGTCGGTTCCCATCACCCGATGGTGCAGCTGGGTTTCCAACGACGCGACCTGCCGCGGTGTGTAGCCGTTGATCGCACTGTCCCACAGCAGCCGCTTGCACAGTGCCGCCGACATCGGCGCGACGTTGGTCGCGATGTCGCGGGCAATGTCCACCGCGTGATCAAGAACCTGTGCGGCGGGCAGCGCTCGGTTGGCGATACCCCATCCGACGGCCTCTCCGCCGCTGAAGGTCCGCCCGGTCAGCAACACCTCGGCGGCCACACCGAGGTTGGTCAGCTGCGCCAGTGTCCAATGCGACATGCAGTCAGGTATCACGCCCCGACGGACCTGCACCACACCGTATTTGGCGTCGTCGGCGACGACCCGCATGTCAGCCTGCAGAGCGATGGTCAAACCTATCCCGATCGCGTGACCGTTGACGGCGGCGATCACCGGTTTGCGCAATTCAAACGCGGCCGGGTCGATCGGCGACGCCGAAAACGCGCTGTCGTCGGGCGGGGAGTCGAACGGTGAGCTGCTGGCTGAGAAATCCGCTCCGGCACAGAATGCCCGTCCGGCGCCGGTGACCACGATGGCATGGACATTGTCGTCGTTGTCGCAGTCCCGGTATGCCGCGCTCAGCAGGGCGCCCATCTCGGCGGTGTAGGCGTTGAGATGTTCGGGCCTGTTCAGCGTGATCACTGCCACGCCCGCATTGACATCCACTGCTACATCGGTGCTCATTGCACTCGAAGTACACCACGCCCACCTGCGACCCAGCGGATGGTTGGTAATTTCACTAGCCTGGTCTGGTCGGACAGCGTGGTCGTCGACTCAGCACTGCCGGGGAAGCGAGACGGGCGATGGTCATGACACGGGCTGACGACGACAGCTGGGACATCACCGAGAGCGTGGGCGCGACGGCGCTGGGGATGGCGATGGCGCGGGCCGCTGAATCCGTGACCGACTGCCCGCTATTCACCGACCGTTACGCGCAGATTTTCGTCGACGCCGCGATCAAGCGCGGCTGGGATTCGTCGTCGGTAGCCGGGCATTTGGCGATCATCAAGGACTACGCCGCGGTGCGCACCAAGTGGTTCGATGAGTACTTCATCGCCGCCGGCGCCAACGGCATCGACCAGGCCGTGATTCTGGCCGCCGGGCTGGACGCCCGCGCCTGGCGGCTGCCCTGGGTCAAGGACAGCGCCATCTACGAGATCGACCAGCCACAAGTATTGGCGTTCAAGGCTGACACACTCACCGCACTTGGCGCGCGACCCAACGCAAGCTATCAGGCGGTGCCCGTCGACCTGCGAACCGATTGGCCGAAAGCGTTGCGTGAGGCAGGTTTTGATCAGTCCACGCCGACAGCGTGGTCGGCCGAGGGGCTGCTGCCCTACTTGTCGGCGGCCGACCAGGATCTGTTGTTCGAGCGGATCGTGAAACTCAGCGCCGACGGCAGCCGGATCGCCCTCGAGACCCCGGACCCGAGCGCCTTGGACCCGGATTATCTCGAGCGGGGTCGGCAGTATCTAAGCGACGGCGAGCACAACAGCGCACCTGACATCCACGATCTGTTGTTTATGGA
>NZ_JBAPRN010000571.1:0-9220 GCF_049281135.1 Mycobacterium sp.
AGCTGAATCAGGGCTCGCCGCAATCGTTGGGCGAGTGGTGGATTCAGTAAGCGTGATCGACGCCGCCGGCGGTCTGGCGTTGGCTCAGGGGATCCTTGCTGCGCTGATGTTGAGAGAGCGCAAGGGCGTCGCCGAACCTGTTGACGTCAACTTGCTTGACACCGCGATCTATTTGCAAGGTGCGCTGTACACCGAGTTCTCCGCGACCGGAAGCACACTCGACCGGGAGAGCTTCGACACAGTGTTCCCGACGGTCGGCACATTCGATGCATCGGACGGTCCGCTGTATATCGCCGCCTACTGGCCTGGTGACTGGGCAACGATTTGCGATCTCATCGGCCGGCCCGAGCTAGTCGAGGATGCCAGGTTCTGCGACCCGGCATCGCGGTCAGCCAATTGCGACGCATTGCGCGAGGAGATCGGCGCGGAGTTCAAGAAAAAACCGCGTTGCCAGTGGGTGCGCGACCTGGAGCGGTCAGGGATTCTCGCCGGCGAAAGCCGCAGTTACGCAGACGTGTTGGGTGACGAGCAGGTTCGACACAACGAGACGTTCGAGTCGATACAGCTTGCTGACAATCGCACCGTGTCGATCCCCCGGCCGCCAATCCGGCTCGGCGGTCGACCGCTGCCCGCTCTCGGCGCCGCACCGGCGCTGGGCGAACACACCGACTCGATACTGCAGTCGCTGCAAAACCTCGCGACCAGTGAGCTCAGCTAGGAATCGATGATGGAATTCTGGTGTCTCGCGGCGACTTCGGTCACCAGCGCCGCAGAACAAGCCGTCGCCGCCGAGAGGGCGGGCTGGGACGGCATGCTGGTGCCCGACACCCAAAGCCTGATGAGCGATGCCTACGTCACGCTCACCGCAGCCGCGGTCGCGACCAAAAGCCTCAAACTGGGCACCGGCGTGACGAACCCGTTCACCCGCCATCCCGCGGTCACGGCATCGGCGATCGCTGCGCTGCAGGAACTTTCGCGGGGCCGGGCGGTGCTGGGAATCGGCCGCGGTGACAACTCGTTGGCACATCTGGGGTTGGCACCTGCATCCCCGAGGGTCTTCGAGAGGTACCTTGGCCGGCTGCAGGGCTATCTCCGCGGCGAACCGGTTCCCTTTGACGAGAGCGACCGGTCCGAGATGGGGAGCGTCGATCGGCTGCCGAATGCGGACGCACCCGAACACAGCGTGCTGCGATGGTTGAATCCGTCGCTGCCCAAAGTCCCGGTGGATGTCGCGGCCACTGGGCCAAAAGTAATCCGTTTGGCCGCTGTCCTGGCGGACCGCCTGACGTTCGCTGTCGGCGCCGATCCCGAACGCCTCGAGTGGGCGGTAACGACGGCGAGGGCGGCCAGAGTGCAGGCAGGACTAGACCCGACCGGGCTGACGTTCGGCGCGTACCTCAATGTCGTGCCGCACCCAGATCCGGCTGTCGCGGTCAAGTTGGCGGCAATCGGCGTCGCCACGTTGTCCAGGTTCTCGGCCATGCATGGCAGGGTCACGTCTCCGATGCGCAGTGACGACAGCGCAGAAGTGCAACGATTGGTCTCGGCCTACGATCTGGGCAACCATGGCGATGCGAACGCAGATCACCGCACCGCCGTCTCCGATGAGTACATCCGTCGTTTCGGCATTGCAGGCCCCGTCGAGCATTGCATCTCGCGACTGCGCGAGATCCAACAAATCGGCGTCGACCGGGTCGTAATTCTCGAGCTCGGCTCCGCGAGCGATCAGCGGCTGACTGACAGTCGCGCCGCGCTGCTCGACGAGGTCATGCCCGCCCTGCGGGCTACAACGCCAGGTTCCGCAGCGTCGCCGGTTGGTGCGGCAACACGATGACTTGTTCAGATACAAGACGCTGACCGCTGTCTGTCTGTTTGGAGGAGGATGCATGTTGCTGGAAGAACACCATGAGGCCTACCGCGCCGATGTTCGCCGTTTTATGGACCGCGTCGTCGAACCGGCCCGCGCCGAGCTGGACCTTACCAAGCCGCTCACGCGCGAGGAAGTCCACCAACTTCGAAAGAGGTTCTCGGAGCACGAGATTGCCAACAGTGAACCCCTGCGCGAGGACGGCAGCCCCGACCTTGTCGCCATCGGAATCTTCACCGAGGAGCTGAATCACGTCGACGCCTCGTTTGGGGCGATGGCGGCAGCGCTGTTCTTCTCGCCGCTGCCCATTGGCGCGCTGCTGTCAGAGCCGCAGCGCCAGCGCTACGGTAGGCATTTCGAGCCCGGTCGGCTGGTGTCGGTGGGACTCAGCGAACCCAGCGTGGGATCAAACCCCGCGGAGGTACGAACGAAAGCACATCGGGTGGGCGACCGCTGGGTGATCAACGGGCAAAAGTTGTGGACCTCCAACGCGACGATATCCGAAGCGATCTTGGTGACATGTCGCGTACCCGAAGAAGACGATGGGCTGTCGATGTTCTTGGTTGAGCGCGACGAGTACGCCTACGATCCCCGACCCATCAAATGCCTGGGCATGACCGGAGTGTCCACCTGTGAAGTCGATTTCGTCGACTGCTCGGTGCCGGACGGAGCGCGAATCGGTGCCCCCGGTGGGGGATTGCGGGTCATGCTGCAGTTGCTCGATCGCGCGCGTCTCAACATCTCGTTCACCGCGGTCGGGATCGCGCAGGCGGCGCTGGAAGAGGCCGTCTCCTATGCGCGCACCCGTCATCAGTTCGGCAAACCGATCGCTTCCTTCCAGCTGGTGCAGGAGATGTTGGCGGACATGGCTACCCAAGTGAGCGCGGCGCGACTGATGGCACTTCACGCCGCGAGCCTGGTTCAAGCGGGGCGACCTGCCCGCGCTGAGGTGTCCATGGCCAAGGCGCTATGTACTGAAATGGCCGTCGCGGTGACGTCGCAGGCGATCCAAGTGCATGGCGGAATGGGCCTCACCAAGGAATGCAAAGCCGAGAGGTATTTCAGGGATGCCCGAATGCAGACCATTCCTGACGGAACAACTCAGATCCACAAGCTGATCATCGGACGTGAACTCACCGGCGTTTCTGCACTTATCTAGGTGAGGGTGAGCCCCGCAGCGATGCTCCGAGGCGAGAAACCAGGAGGGCCCGGATGCGATTCGTTTTGATACACGGTGCCATGCATGGTGGCTGGTGCTGGAAATACGTGCTCGACGAGCTCGCTGCGCTCGGCGTCGCGGCCATCGCACCGGATCTTCCCGGGCACGGCGCGCGCGCGAACGAACCGGCCACTCTGGATGGATACCGTGACGCGCTGCTCAAGGTACTCGAACCCGACGACGTGCTTGTTGGGCACTCCCTCGGGGGCAGCTTCATCTGCTTAGCCGCCGACGCCGCGCCTGACAAGGTTCGCCGGCTGATCTATATAGCGGCACTTGTGCCAGAAGAGGATCGCTCCCTGGCCGAGGTGCTGCCATTTGTGGGCGACGTCAAGGAATTTGAACTCACTCCGGACAGCTACCGCCTCACCGATGCGGATGCTGCTCGCGCAGTCTTCTACAACGACTGCACACCAGAGCAGGTGAATTGGGCCTACAGCCAGGTTCGGCCGCAGTCGTTACAGCCGTTGCTAACGCCGATACGATTTGCCCGGTTTTGGGATCTTGATATTCCCCGCGACTACATTTTGTGTCTCAACGATCGCACCGGCTTACTGACCGTTGCCGAAGATCAGCTGTCCAGGCTACGGCCGACGGCGATACATCCAGTGTGGGCCTCGCACTTTCCTCTGTTCAGCCGCCCGAAAGAGCTTGCCCGACAATTGGTCTCGATCGCCGCGAACTAAGTTGCCGGCTTGGCAGGCGGTGGCCGGCATCGCATCGTCCAGAGACGAAGGGATCCTTGTGGCCGAAGCCAGTACCGAACTCACGACCGTGCCGGACACAACCGGGCCGCTCGCCGGCCTGAAGGTCATCGAGATGGGCAGCGTCGGACCAGTGCCGCATGCTTGCATGCTGCTGGCCGACATGGGCGCCGACGTCGTGCGCGTCGACCGGCCGTCGGCGGTGCCGCCGACTTCACCACCGGAGCCGCCATTCGGTGAGGTCACGCTGCGCGGGCGTCGCAACATCGCCATCAACCTCAAGCACCCGGACGGCCGCGCGACGCTGCTCGACCTGGTGCGCACCGCCGACGTACTGCTCGAGGGCTTTCGGCCCGGCGTAATGGAACGCCTTGGACTCGGTCCGGACGAATGCCTGGCCGCTAACCCGCGGCTTGTGTACGGGCGGATGACCGGGTATGGGCAGGATGGCCCGCTGAATCAGGCTGCAGGACACGACCTTAACTACATCGCGTTCGCCGGTGCGCTTGCCCACTTCGGCCGCCCGCACGAGCGGCCGAGCATGCCGCTGAACCTGGTCGGCGACTACGGCGGGGGGAGCATGTTCCTGCTGTTCGGTGTGCTGTGTGCGCTGTTCGAACGCGCGTCCAGCGACAAGGGCCAGGTCGTCGATGCGGCCATGGTCGACGGGGTCGCTTCTCTCATGTCCCTGTTCTGGGGGTTCAGCCAAATCGGCAGGTTCGACGAGACGAAACGCGGGACCCACCTCTTCGACAGCGGCGCGCACTTCTTCGATGTCTACGAGTGCGCGGACCACAAGTTCATCTCTGTCGCCGCGATTGAGCCCCAGTTCTACGCCGAGCTGCTGGCGCGCCTGGGACTCACGGACGACCCAGCCTTCGGTGTGCAGGAGGACCCGAGCCGCTGGCCCGAGCTCAAGCAGCGATTCATCGCGTTGTTCGCCAGCCGCACGCGCGAACAGTGGTGCGACCTGCTCGAGGGCACCGACGCCTGCTTCGCGCCGGTGCTGACGCTAAGCGAGACGGCCAAGCATGCCCACAGCGCGCATCGCGGCACAATCGTCGAGGTCGACGGCATCCGCCAGCCCGCGCCCGCGCCGCGCTTGTCTCGTACGCCCGGCCGGCTGGACCGCCCGCCCGCGCTGGCTGGCCAGGACACCGTCGACGTTCTTTGCGACTGGGACATTCCGCCCGACCGCGTTCAGTACCTGCTCGAGGCAGGTGCGGTCAGGCTCGCCGAGCGCCCGGTGCCCGGCCGGGCGCCGGTAGGGACCGGTCCTTGACCACGACGCAACCCGGGTCGATTGATCCGTCCCGGCGGCACCACAATCAAGGGGTTAGCCAATGACAGACCGAGCCGTCACCAGCACTTCTGAGCCACTGGAAGTAGCTCGCGCATTCGACCATCAGTCGTCTGAACTGGCCGACGAACCCGGACCGACGTGGCGCCTTCTGCGAGAGATTGAGGGCATTCCCAAGAGCCACGCCCACGGTGGATTCCACGTCGTTAGCCGTTATGACGACGTATGCGACGCCGCCAAGCGGCCCGATGTGTTCTCCAGCGCCGAAGTCGGTATCCCCTCGATCGAGGTCGACTTGTACCCGCTTACCTTGGATCCCCCGGTGCATTCCGAATACCGTCAACTCCTGGCGTCTGCGTTCAGCAAGAAAGAGGTCGAGAAGAAAGCCGAGAGTGTGCGGGCCTACGTCCGCTTACTGATCGACGATGTCGTCGACCAGGACGCGTTCGACTTCGTCGAGAAGTTGGCGGGCCCGCTGCCCATGCACGTAACGCTGGAAGTCATCGGCGTCCCGGTGCAATACGGGGAGGAACTCTACCGACTGATTCAGATCGTCAACCATCGGCGCGGCGAGGAGGATGCGCCCGCAGCAGCTGCCGGACAGCTAGTCGCGCAACGATTGCTCGAAGTAGTGGGCCAGTTCCGCAGCGGCGAGCTCACCGGTGGTGCTGTCGGTCCACTGGTGAATGCCGAGGTCGCCGGGAAGCCACTGTCGGAGCACGACCTGATCGCCACCTGCATGAATATGGTGAACGGTGCGCTGGACACGACGACGTCTGCGCTCACCTACGCGGCCCATCACCTGGTCAGCCACCAAGACGATCTGCAGACTCTGCACGCGAACCCTCAGCTCATCCCGGGCGCTGTCGACGAGTTCATTCGACTCGCAGCAGCCGCGCCGGCAACCTCGCGCATCGCCACGGTTGACACCCAAATTGACGGCTGTCCCGTCAGAGCGGGGGAGAGGGTTCTCCTGGTGTGGGGTTCGGCGTGCCGCGACGAGCGTCGATTCGACAATCCTGACACGCTTCGGATCGAAGGCCGCAAGAACTCCCATGTTGCCTTCGGGTACGGGATACACCGCTGTCTGGGTTTGTTCGTCGCACAAATGATGATCCGGGTCTTCCTAGAGGAGTCGCTCGAACTCCTGTCCGGGCTGGTTCCGGCCGCCGGCTTCGTTCCCACCTGGCACGGCGGCGAGCTTCGCGGGATGGAGTCGCTGCCGCTCGTACGGCGCCGCGACACCGAATAAGCTCGCGCACAACAGCACCGGAGACCGTCGCCGCCCTATGGGGCGATTTGCGCGCTCAGCGTTGGACCGGTCGGTGAGAAGCAATGGGGACGGCGCTGCGACCGTTCAGTCGAAGAGCACGACACCGCGGATGTTGAGTCCGGCCTGCAGATCGGAGAATCCCTGCGCCACCTCGTCGAGGGTGTAGGTGCGGGTCACCAGTTCGTCGAGTTTGAGAATGCCTGCGCGGTACATCTCGAGCTGCCGGGGCACATCCACGCTGGGTGAGCAACCCCCAAACAGGCTGCCCTGCAGGCGTTTCTGGTACAGAGTCAATTCCATCGCCGAGATCGGGATTCCCACTTCTGCCATCGGCACCAGGCCGGTGACTACGACTGTGCCGCCCTTGCGAATCGCCGCGAACGCCTCAGCAATGTGCTGTCCCGAAGTGACGCCGACGGTCACCAACGCGGCGTCGGCGCCCTGCCCATTAGTGAAACCACGTGCGGCCTCCGCCGCCTCGTCCATCGTGGCAAATGCTTGTGTGGCACCGAGTTTGAGCGCTGTCTCACGCTTGAACTCGACTGGGTCCACAGCGATGACGTTCGCTGCTCCGACGTGCGCGGCACCCTGCACAGCGTTGATACCGATGCCACCGATGCCCATCACGATGGCGGTGTCTCCGGGCCGCAGGTCCGCCAAATGTACGGCAGACCCCCACCCGGTGCCCACGCAGCAGCCGGCAAGGCACACCTTGTCCAACGGGAGATCGGCATCGATCTTCACGCACGACCGCATGTCGACCAGGGTGTATTCGGCGAACGTCCCGAGGGCGGCCATCTGGGCGACGGGGACACCGTCGAGGTGCAGCCGGAAGCTCGTCGGGTCGTCCAGGCGCGACCCGACCAGAAGATTTGCGCCGTCGTCGCACAGGTTCTGTTGCCCGCTGGCGCAGAACCGGCAGCGACCACAGAACGGCAGGAACGCGAAAACGACGTGATCACCGGGCGAAAGACAGCGCACTGCCGAGCCAACTTCCACGACAACGCCCGCCCCTTCGTGACCGCCGCAGAAGGGAAACACCGGGACAGGAAGGTCGCCGGTGGCTATGTGATCATCCGAGTGGCACAGGCCGGACGCGACCATCTTGACGAGAACTTCGGTCGGCTCGGGATCGTCGACATCGAGCTCGACGCTTTCAAACTTGCCGTGCGGTGCACGCAGGATGGACGCCCGGGTTTTCATTTCGAAGGCCTTTCTGACTCCCTGGCCACCGTGTATGCGGGCACCCGGCAACGTGAGTGGCGCCGCCGGTTGCGTCAAACGCGCGGCGAGAGTCCGATCGTGGGTTTCGCTCTGGCATCAAGGGCGTGTCCTCAGTGAATCCGGTCGCCCTTTGATGATCACGTCTGCGGCGGCACCCCTGCAGGCTCGGTGTCGTCGTTGGCAGGCGCGATCCGTGACTTTTCACTTGGTGACCAACCCGACACTTACGATACCATATCGTGAAAGTCCGGAGCTTCTTCGCTAGACCTATGCGTTGTACGGACCTCAGGTGCGTTGTACGGACCTCAGGTGCGTTGTACGGACCTCAGGATTGCCGAGCGTCCATCTGCGTCCATACTTGCGGCTTCTGAAGTGCACGATATAATATCGCATTGGAGTGGATCTGACGCGCTCGGGGCGTCCGCAGCCGATCGGCCACTCGCCCAACACGACGAAAGCGGGTCATGCGGCCACTGCGCGAATCACTCCAACCCCACCGCCGGGGGGTTCCACGTGGGGCGGCGACGCGGGGTCCTAACAGCTCGAAGGGCACACGGTGAAAGCCGCGGTGGTCAATGCCGTCGGCAGCGGATTCAGCGTCGAAGAGATCTCTGTTGCGGCGCCGATTGGGCGAGAGGTGCTCGTCGACGTCAAGGCAGTCGGGCTCTGCCAGACCGACCACACCATCGCGACGATCGACATGGGATATGCCATGCCGTCGGTGCTGGGTCACGAAGTGGCGGGCGTGGTGGCCGGGGTTGGGCCGTCGGTGACCAGTGTTGCGGTAGGCGACCACGTGGTCGGCTGTCTGGCGCAAAGCTGCGGTGGATGCGCGCGATGCCTCGACGGTCGGCCTCTGCAGTGCCAACGCCCCGAAGCAACCCAACGCGCCGCCGACCAGCCGCCGCGTCTGTCACGCGACAGCGCCGCGGTATCTCAGATCTTTGGGCTCGGGGGCTTTGCGGAGCAGGCGTTGATTCACGAGAACCAGCTCGTCACCATCGCCGACGAAACGCCGTTCGCCCAAGCAGCGCTTCTCGGCTGCGGGGTGTTGACAGGGGCCGGCGCGGTCCTGAACACCGCCAACGTGCGAGCCGGCGACAGTGTCGTGATCATCGGAACCGGAGGCGTGGGAATCAACGCCGTGAGCGGCGCCGTACTGGCCGGCGCATCGAGGATCATCGCCGTCGACGTGGAAGAGCAACGGCTGGATGCCGCGACTCGATTCGGCGCCACGCATGTGATCAACTCGGCGAAAGAGGATGTTGTCGAAGCGGTGTCGGCGATCACGAGAACCGGCGCCGATCACGTCTTCGATTTCGTCGGTACCGCGGCCGTGGCACAGAGCGGCGTATCGATGCTCGCTGTGGGCGGCGGGCTCTATCTCGTCGGTGTCGCCGATCCGGCGGCCAGCGTTCCCGTGAGCATTGTTGCTTCGGTGTTGAGGCAGACCCGGGTTCAGGGTGTGACGCTGGGCTCGTCGAACTTCAAGCGCGACGTCCCGTACTACGCGGACCTGTACCTGCAGGGTCGGTTGAATCTCGACGATCTGGTCTCGCGGGAGATATCGCTCTCGGAGATCGAAGACGGCTACGCCCGCCTGAAGGATCCAGCCATTACCCGAACCGTCATC
>NZ_JBAPRN010000572.1:0-16621 GCF_049281135.1 Mycobacterium sp.
GCGTAGATCATCAGCGACTTGGCGTCGCGGGCCAACTGCTCCACCCGGTACTCGGCCATGTAGCCATTGCCACCGAACAGCTGCACCGCGTCCATCGCGACGTCGGTGGCGGCCTCGGAGGAATACAGCTTTATCGCCGAGGCCTCTGCCAGCGACGGCATCTTGCCGGCCTGTAGCTTCTCCAGTGTCTGGAACACCATGTTCTGCACGTTGATCCGGGCCACTTCCATGTTGGCCAGCTTGAGCTGAATCAGCTGGAACTGACCGATGTTCTTGCCCCAAAGCGTGCGGGTCTTGGCGTAGTCGACGCAGAGCCGGTGACATTCGTTGATGATTCCCAGCGACATCAGCGCGACACCGACGCGCTCGCCCGCAAAATTCGCACGGGCACTCATCCGGCCGTCGCCGCCGGTATGGTGCTCGGTCTCGCCGAGCAGCCGATCTGGCGCCAGCCGAACATTGTCGAAGAACAACTCGCCAGTCGGCGATGACATCATGCCCATCTTCTTGAACGGCTTGCCCTGCGTCAGTCCTGGCATCCCGGAGTCAAGAACGAAGGTCAGCACCGGCCGGGCCCGCCGGTCGGCTTGGCCGTCGTCGAGTTTGGCGTAAACGACCAGGACATCGGCGAAGGGGCCGTTGGTGATGAACGTCTTCTGTCCGTTGAGGATGTAGTCATCGCCGTCACGTTTGACATAGGTCTTCATTCCGCCGAAGGCATCCGATCCCGCGTCGGGTTCGGTGATCGCCCACGCCGCGATCTTCTCCAGCGTCATGAGTTCAAGAAGCCAGCGTTCTTTCTGGGCGAGCGTGCCGCGGCTCATGATCGTCGCCGCGCCCAGACCCAGGCTCACACCGACCGTACTGAGTAACCCCAGGCTGACCCCGGCGAGTTCGGACACCAGCACGGCGGCCATCGATGCTTGTGCACCCAGGCCGCCGAAGCCGCCGGATGAGCGCTTCTCCGTCTCCTGCTTCTCCTGCCTGGCCCGCTCTTTGTCCAGCATCGTCTTGACCGCTTCGGCGGCGAGCACGTCGAGGCCGAACTCACTGAACAGCTTGCGCGCGATCGGATATGGCGAAATCTCGCCGGTCTCCAGCGCGTCGATATTCGGCCGGATCTCCTTGTCGATGAATCCGCGGACGGTGTCCCGCATGATCAGGTCGGTGTCGGACCATTCGAACATGCTCTGCTCCTTGATTACTGCGGCAGCCGGGCAGCGATGTCGTCGATCACCCATACACCGTCGGTCTCGATGGTGTCGACGTCGTGCCAACCGGACAGGGCCGAAATCGCGCCGCCCTGAACCGCATACACCTTGCCGGTGATCGGGCAGTTCTCGGTAGCCAGGTAGGCCACCAAGGGCGAGATGTTGGCCGGACTGAACAGGTCGAGTTCACCTTCCTCGGGTTCCGACATCAGCGAACCCATGCCGGGCGTGGCCAGCGTCAGTCGGGTCCGCGCGATCGGTGCGATCGCGTTCACCCGCACCCCGTACCGCTCCAGTTCCTCGGCCGCGATCAACGTCAGCGCCGCGATGCCCGCTTTGGCCGAGCCGTAGTTGGCCTGGCCCGCGTTCGGGATTGTCACACCCGAACCCGAGGCGGTATTGATCACCGCGGCATTGGGTTGATCACCGGCCTTCGACTGCGCCTTCCAGTAGGCGGCCGCGTGATGCAGCATCGCGAAGTGACCCTTCAAGTGGACCGCGATGACCGCATCCCACTGCGCTTCCTCCATGCCGGCGATAAACGAATCGCGCAGGATTCCCGCGTTGTTGACCAGGATGTCGAGGCCACCAAACTCGTCGATCGCCTGTCGTACAACAGTTTCCGCGCCGCTCCAGGAGGAGACGTTCTCGGTGTTGACGACGGCGGTGCCGCCGGCCGCGATGATCTCTTCGGCCACCTCGTGGGCCGGCCCGGTGTCGGCGCCCTCCCCTTCGTTGCTGCCGCCGAGGTCGTTGACGACGACCTTGGCCCCTTCTTTGGCGAACAGCAGTGCGTGTTCGCGCCCGATGCCCCGGCCCGCGCCGGTGATGACCGCAACCCGGCCCTCTAGTGCACCCATTGATCGAACTCCCTTGTTATGAGTCGGCTATTACCGCAAGCCCGTCAGTGATGACGAAGTCACCACCGCGCGCGGTCTCGAATGCGTAGCTTGTCGTTCCATCGCCGCTGCCGACGGTCCAGATCCTGGTTTCCAGGTCGTCATCGGGCAGCACCGGCTTGGCGAACCGGACCGCGAAGCGCTTGAGCCGGTTGACATCCGAGCCGGCGAGCTCGGTGAGCACCGCCCACGACGTGAACGCCATGGTGCACAGCCCGTGCGCGATGATGCCGGGCAGACCGGCGTCCCTGGCCACCTCTTCATCGAGGTGGATCGGCATCGGGTCACCGGCTGCGGGCGAGTAGCGGAAGGTCTGGTCGCTGTCGATGTGCTGCACGACCTTGGCTACCGGCGCCTGCTCACGCAGTTTGTCGTCGAATTTGTGGTCGGGGCTCAGTTCGCCGATCGTCTTGCCGACCGACATCCCCCGCACGAACGTCGTGACGTACTGCTCATTGACCAGTTCACCGCCCTCGGTGCGGCATTCGAGCAGTATCGCGGCACGAGTGCCCTTCTCCAGCCCTTGATACCCGATCATCTTGCCGCGCGAGACAAGCTTGTCCCCTGGGCGGATCGGGCGGTGAAAGTGGAAGTCCTGTTCGCCGTGGACAATCCGCGGGATCGCCTCGACCGGCATCACGTCGACCGCCGGGGTGAGCAAGGCTTCGAAAACGGGGACGATCGCGAAAACCGGTGGCGCAATGTCCCCTCTGCGGTGCGCCTCGATCGGATCGTTGGTAGCCGCCGCGTACTCGGCCAGCCGGTCCTGGGTCACGTCAAACCGCTCATCGGCGGTCCAGCGGTCCAGTCCGGTGTCGTCGAATTCCAGCGTCTCGGTCATCCAAGCGCCGTTACGCTGCCGCAGACGCCAAGGCGTCCAGCTGGTCGAGCGTCTTGTCGAGTTGCTTGGCGCCGTCCTTTTCGACCGCCTTAGCCAGCGCGCCCTTGATCAGCGCACCCTCGAAGTCACCCAAAACCGTGAATTTCGAGCCCTTTTCGGCCGGATCGATGGTGAAAGTGAAGCGAGCCTTGACGCCGGCCATTCCGGTGCCCGAAAGCACCAGGGAATGCGGCGCCTCGACCGATTCGATGGCCCACTCGATCTTGTTCGCCATCCCGAGCATGACGATCTTGGCCGTCAGCTTGGCGCCTTCGGTCAGCGTCTCGGGCGGCCCGTCGAGCCATTTCTCGTGCACGGTGAACCACTTGTCCCAGTTGGCCAGGTCGCTGACGGTCCCCCACAACGCTGCCGGGCTGGCCGACAGTTCTCGGCTTGCTTCGATGTGTCCCATGGTTGCTGCTCGCTCCTATGTTGTTCGCGGGGCTTAGCGTTCGGCGCGCTGGTATGCGGTGACGACGGCTGCGCCGCCGAGTCCGATGTTGTGTTGCAGTGCACCGGTGACGTTGTCGACCTGCCGCTTGTCGGCCCGACCGCGCAGCTGCCAGGTCAGCTCGGCGCACTGCGCCAGCCCGGTGGCTCCCAGCGGATGCCCCTTGGAGATCAGTCCGCCGGACGGGTTGACCACCCAGCGCCCGCCATAGGTGACGTCGCCGTTGTCGATCAGCTTGGCCGCCTCGCCCTCGGCGCACAGGCCCAACGCCTCGTAAAGCAGCAATTCATTGGCCGAGAAGCAATCGTGCAACTCGATCACCTGGAAGTCCGACGGCCCCAAACCTGACTGGTCGTAAACAGATTGAGCAGCTTGCACATTCATGTGGTAGCCGATCAGCCCCTTGCAGGTGCCGTCAAAGCTGTTGGCGAAGTCCGTCGTCATGGCTTGCCCGACGATCTCCACCGCCTGGCTGGCCAGGCCGTGCTTGTCGACGAATGCCTCGGACGCCAGGATCGCCGCGCCGGACCCGTCGGATGTCGGCGAGCACTGCAGCTTGGTCAGCGGGTCGTAGATCATCCGCGACTCCATGATGTCCTCCAGCGAATACGACTCCTGGAACTGGGCATACGGGTTGTTGACCGAGTGCTTGTGGTTCTTGTAGCCGATCTTGGCGAAATGCTCTGCGGTGCTGCCGTATTGCTGCATGTGCTCACGGCCGGCCGCGCCGAACATCCACGGCGCCGGCGGGAACAGCACCTCAGAGATCTCGGCCATCGCCATGACGTGCTTGTCCATCGGGTTCGTGCGGTCGTCGTAGGTGGACTGCAGCGAACCGGGCTTCATCTTCTCGAACCCGAGCGCGATCGTGCAGTCGGCCAGCCCGCCGCGAATCGCCTGCGCGGCAAGGTACAGCGCGGTCGACCCGGTCGAGCAGTTGTTGTTGACGTTGACGATCGGGATTCCGCTCAGGCCGAGCTCGTAGAGCGCGCGCTGGCCCGACGTGGACTCGCCATAGACGTAGCCGACGTAGCCCTGCTCGATCGCTGCGTAGTCGATACCGGCGTCTTCGAGCGCCTTGGTGCCGGACTCGCGCGCCATATCCGGGTAATCCCAGTTCTCCCGGCGGCCCGGCTTCTCGAACTTCGTCATCCCGACACCGATGACATAGACCTTGTTGGACATAGCACTCCCTTGAACTGACTCAGCCTCACATCGAAACATACACACCTGATTGTATCTTTGCAACGGGCTCGTAGGCACCCAAGTGGGCGATCAGAAGAGGCGAAGGGCCGCGCCGGTACGGCTCGTCAGTCCAGCGAATCGGCCGTCAACAAGCCGGCGACGATGATCCGCAAGTGCTCGCAGGCGCGCTCCCACCGTCGCCGCGCGCGACCGGAGTCGCGGTCGACGAAGCTGTTCAGCAGGATCCCGCGCAGCGCATCCATTGCGGTGTAGACGAAGTTGCGCAGCTCTTTGCGCATGGCATGGTCGGGCACCAGTTGGGCGATCGCCGAGATCAGGGTGCTGTTGACCAGCGGCTCCACCCGCTCGATGTGCTCCGCCAGCACTCGATCGGTGCGTGCTGCGACCCAAAGTTCAACGGTGGCAACGAACATCGGACCCTGATGGGCCTCCCACAGGAACTCCAGCACCATCGAGACCGGATCGCTGCTGGCCTCGACGCGCCCGATCTCGCCAATCGCTCCCTGTGCACGTTGTTGCGCCAAGTGTTCGATCGCCGCGACCACCAGGTCTTCCTTCGAGCGGAAGTGGTGAATCTGCGCTCCTCGGGTGACGCCAGCAAGCTCGGCGACTCGCGGCGTCGTCGTCCCGGCGTAGCCGTAGGTGACCAGGCACTCGATCGTGGCGTCAAGCAGGCGCGTGCGCATGGCGGCACTGCGTTCCGCTTGCGTCCGCCGAACAGGTCGTTCGCTGACTTCCGCCACCTTGCCTACCCCACGCCTTCTCGGTCAACTTACATTCAATACAGAATGTTACCGAACTTCGGCGCTCGATGTGCGTTTATAGGGTCGCCGGCCGGACGACGACCACCGACTTGGTCTTCGGACCGTCGTCGCGCAGCAATCCGATGACCCGGCCATCGGCGGTGTGAGCGGCGTAAACACCGTCGATCGCGGCCGGGCTCAGCGCCCGGCCGTTGGCGACGGCGTCGGCCTCCTCATCGGTGAGCTGCCGGTGCGGAAACAGCAGCAGGCAGGCTTCGTCGAGCGACGAGCTCAGCCCGGGCCGCTCCGCCAGGTCGTCGAGTGAACGTGCCTGATCGACGCCGAACCGGCCGACCCGGGTGCGCCGCAGCGCGGTCAGGTGACCACCCACCTCCAGCGCGGCGCCGACATCGCGGGCCAGGGCGCGAATGTAGGTTCCGGACGAACAGTCCACCTCGACGTCGACGTCGACCAGTTCGCCGTGGCGACGCACCGCCACCACTTCGAACCGATCGATGCGCACCGGCCGCGCGGCCAGCTCGACGGCGCGGCCCTCACGCGCAAGTCGGTAGGCCCGCTGGCCGCCGACCTTGATCGCGCTGACCGCCGACGGGACCTGCGCGATATCGCCACGCAACGCCGCGATCGCCGCCTGGATCGCCTCATCGGTCACGTTCTGCGCCGAAACCTGCTGCAGCAAATCCCCTTCCGCGTCCTCGGTGGACGTGGACTGGCCCAGCCGGACGGTCGCCGCGTAGGACTTAGAGGTCTCGGTCACCAGCCCCAGGATTTTCGTGGCGCGCTCGATCCCGATCACCAAGACGCCGGTGGCCATCGGATCCAGTGTCCCGGCATGCCCCACCCGCCGGGTACCGAAGATCCGTCGGCAACGCCCCACCACATCGTGGCTGGTCATACCGGCCGGCTTGTCGACGACGACGAGGCCGGCGCTCATAAGGTGATCGCCGTGAGCACCAACTCGCGGTCCACTGACCACCGTCCAGCCAGTGTGCTCAACGGCGGGCCGGACAGCGTGGCCCCGTCGATCAGAATGGTCGATTCGAAAGACCCGGCCGAGCCGGAGTCGTCGACGCCGAAAATAATGTGCGCATCTTCGAAGCCAAGCCAGCGCTTGGTCAGCGGAAACCAGGCTTTGTACGTTGCTTCTTTGGCGCAGAACAGGATTCGATCCCAATGCAGACCGGAAGGCAAGGCGGCCAGTTCGGCGCGCTCGGCCGGCAGGCTGATCGCGTCGAGGACACCGTCGGGCAAGACGTCGTGCGGTACGGCATCCACACCCACCGAACGGACCGCGCCGTCGCGACCGACGACCGCGCCGCGATAGCCCGCACAGTGCGTCAGGCTGCCCACCACACCGTCAGGCCAGCACGGTTCGCCCTTCTCCCCCTTGAGAATCGGCACCGGCGGAAACCCGAGTTCGCCCAAGGCTATACGGGCGCAGTAACGGACGGTGATGAACTCGTTGCGGCGCTTGGCAACCGACCGCTCGATCAAGGGTTCTTCTTCGGCCATCGGCGACAGTCCGGGCGGATCGGAATACAGCTCCGCGCACGCCAGGTTCCGGTCGTCGGGCAGCACGGCCGACACCAAGTTGGTCAGGGTCATCGGATCTACCGCTGGCGCAGCCGGTCACGGAACTGCTGGGCCTGCGCTCGCATCTCCGGCGTGACCACGAAGTGACCGCCGAAGTCGTTGAGATAGCCGGGAGCGTAATGCGGATCGGGCAGCACTTGGCGCAGCCAGCTGTACGGCTTGCGGCGGCGCCACTCGCGCGGGTAGCCCACCGACACCTCCTCGAAGCGCACATCGTCGTACCAGGTGGTGCGCGGAATGTGCAGATGCCCATAGACCGAGCAGACCGCGTTGTACCGGGTGTGCCAGTCCGCGGTCTCAGTGGTCCCGCACCACAGCGAGAACTCGGGAAGGAACAGCGCGTCGCAGGGCTGGCGCACCATCGGGAAGTGGTTGACCAGCACAGTGGGATTCATCCAGTCCAGATCGTCCAGCCGCTTTCGGCTTGCGCTAACGCGCTCGTGACACCACGCCTCGCGGGTGGCGTACGGCTCCGGTGAGAGCAGGAACTCGTCGGTGCAGACGACGTTGCGCTCCCGCGCGATCGCCAGCCCCTCAGCTTTGCTGGTCGCGCCCTGCGGCAGGAACGAGTAGTCGTAGAGCAAGAACAACGGGACGATCGTGGCCGGACCACCCCGCTCGGTCCACACCGGAAACGGGTGCTCGGGGCTTACCACGCCCAACTCGTCGCACATGTTGACCAGGTAGTCATAGCGGTCACGGCCGAAGATTTGCATCGGGTCCCGGTTGGTGGTCCACAGCTCGTGGTTACCCGGCACCCAGATGACCTTGGCGAACCGTCGGCGCAGCAAATCCAGCGCCCAGCGGATCTCGTCGGTGCGCTCGGCGACGTCGCCACAGACGATGAGCCAGTCGTCCGGCGTCGACGGATAGAGCGATTCGGTAACGGGCTTATTGCCGACATGGCCGGTGTGCAAATCCGATACCGCCCACAGGGTCGGCTGCCGAGCGGTCGGGGGCTGCTGCCCATGTTCCTGCCAAGCCACGACTCCCCAGCTTAACGACTGGTCGGTGGGCGCTGCGCCACCGTGGCGCCGCAACGGACTAGAACAGGTTCTCGTTTACTCCGTGGCGGCGCGGCTGCGACTTGTAAGCTCCCGGCAGGAGTCGAGCCCGTCCGGCGACGATGCGGACCGCCCAGCGGGCCGAGTAGGAGACGGACTATCAGGCACGGAGGGGATGTCATGGTCGCCAAGCTGCGCTTGCTTGCAGCGTTCGGGGCCCTGTTCATGGCAGCGGTGGTGGTGTGGCAGAGTGCGCCGCCGGCCACGGTCGGTGGGCCCAAGGTGGAACTACGGTCCACCGCCGCTCCGATGGACCCGCCCACCACGATGAAAAGCCCGATCGTGGCGACCACCGACCCGAGCCCCTTCGACCCGTGCCGTGACATCCCGTTCGACGTGGTCCAGCGATTAGGCCTGGGCTTCACCCCGCCAACGCCCGAAGAGGGGCTGCGCTGCCATTACGACGCAGGCAACTACCAGCTGGCCGTCGAGCCGATCATTTGGCGCAAGTACGACCAGTCGCTGCCGGCCGACGCCGTCGAGACCACGATCAACGGCCACCGCGCCGCGCAATGGTGGAACCTCAAGCCGACGTACCACAACAGCTACTTCTACTTCTCCTGCATGGTGGCGTTCAAGACCAGCTACGGGGTCATCCAGCAGTCGCTGTTCTACTCGACGATCTACTCCAGCCCGGAGGTCGATTGCCCGGCGACCAACCTGCAGCGGGCCAACGAGCTTTCGCCGTACTACAAATTCTGAACCCGCTATCGCTGATGCGGCCATAACCTGATGCCGTGACGACCACCTCCAACCGGCCCCCAGGTTCGGCGCTGCGCACCCTTCCCCGACGGCTCGCCGGCCGCGCCCTGGCCCGGACATTGCGGCTGTCGGCGCCGACGACGAGCTACACCGTCAGCAGCGTGAAGGTCCCGATGCGCGACGGCGTCGAGCTGATCGCCGACGTGTACGAACCCGTCGGAGAGACCGTCGGCACCCTGCTGGCTCGCGGACCCTACGGCCGCGGATTTCCGTTCTCGCTGGTATTCGGCGATCTCCACGCGGCCCGCGGATATCGCGTGGTGCTGCAGAGCGTGCGGGGCACATTCGGATCGGCCGGAGACTTCGTGCCGATGGCCAACGAGGCAGCCGACGGCGCCGACACGGTCGAGTGGATGCGCCGGCAGCCGTGGTTCACCGGTCGCTTCGCCACCATCGGGATGTCCTACCTGGGGTTCACACAGTACGCATTGCTACAGGATCCGCCGCCGGAACTGGTCACGGCCGTCATCACCGCCGGTCCCCATGATCTCAGTGCGTCGGCGTGGGGTACCGGCTCGTTCACGGTCAACGATTTCCTCGGCTGGAGCAATCTGGTTGCGCACCAGGAAGATCCGGGCCGGATCCGGGCCGGCGTACGTCAACTCCGGGCTCAGAAGAGCGTGGTGCGTGCAGCCGCGGAGGCGCCGTTGGGCGCATCCGGCCGGGCACTGCTCGGCGAAGGGGCTCCGTGGTGGGAGTCCTGGCTGACACCGCCCGCGGATGACAACCCGTTCTGGGGGCCGCTGAACGTCGAGTCCGCCCTGGACCAGATCCAGGTGCCGGTGTTGTTGCTCAGCGGCTGGCAAGACCTGTTCCTGGGTCAGACGCTCCATCAGTTCCGGCACCTTCGCGAGCGGGACGTCGACGTCGCGCTGACCATGGGGCCGTGGACTCACACCCAGATGCTCCTCGCAGGTCTGGCCACCATCGCCCGGGAAACCCAGGAATGGCTGGACACCCATCTGGCCGGTCGCCCCGCGACCCCACGGTCCGGCCGAGTCCGGTTCTTCGTCTCCGGCGAAGGCTGGCGGGAGCTGCCGGACTGGCCGCCGGCCACCACCGAGCGTGCGGTCTACCTGCAACCCGGCGGCGGACTGGCCGACACGGCGCCGGCCGCGGCATCCTCGGCGAGCTTCCGCTACGACCCCGCCGACCCGACACCCACGATCGGCGGACGACTGCTGTCCCCCGACAGCGGTTACCGCGACGACACCGAGCTGACGGCGCGCCGCGATGTGCTCAGCTTCACCAGCGACGCGCTCACCAACGATCTTTACGTACACGGCAACCCCGTCGCCGAGTTGGCACACAGCTCCGACAACCCGCACGTCGACGTGTTCGTCCGGATCAGCGAAGTCGACCCCAAGGGCCGCTCCCGAAACATCAGCGACGGCTACCGGAGGCTGACCGACGCGACCGACCACGTCAGCCTCGAACTGGACGCGATCTCGCACCGATTCCGGGGCGGGACACGCATCCGGGTGCTGATCGCCGGTGGCTCCCATCCGCGCTTCGACCGCAACCTCGGCACCGGCGAGGCGACATCGACGGGCAGCCAACTGAAGCCGTCCACCCATGAGGTGCACTTCGGCACCTCGCGGATCGTGTTCCCGGTCGGTTCCTGATGGACATCTTCGACGAATGGCGAAGCGGCGGAACGGAAATCCAGTGGCGGTCAACAACGCCCGCGAACGGCGGGGCCGACGTCGCCGTGTTCGCCCGTCGCTGCGGCACACCGGGGGCGCCGGCATTGGTCTGTGTGCACGGTTTCCCCACCGCGAGCATCGATTTCGTGTCGCTGACCCGCGAGCTCCACGCCGATTTCGACATCTACCTGCTCGATTTCCCCGGCTACGGCCTGTCCGACAAGCCGGCCGCGCCATACGTGTATTCGCTGTACGACGATGCGCGCCTGCTGATCTACGCGATCACCACGCTCTGGCAGCTCGAGGACTACACGTTGCTGACCCATGACCGCGGCACCAGCGTCGGCATGATCGCGCTGTCGATGTTCGCCGACCTCGAGGATGCGAGCCCACCGGCCAACGTCATCCTCACCAACGCGAATATCTATCTGCCGCTGGCCAATTTGACCGGATTCCAGAAAGCGCTGCTCGATCCCACCGTGGCGCGCAGCACCGCGCGCGCGACCAAGCCGGAGATGCTGGCCGCGGGCATGGGTGCGACGACCTTCATGCCGCGGCGCGACGTGAGCAATCCCGAGATCGCCGCATTGGCGCAATGCTTTGCGCACAACGACGGGATCGCGGTGCTGCCGGACACAATTCAATACCTCAACGAACGCGCCGCTGACGAAACCAATTGGCTCCAGGCACTTTCCGCCAACGACGTCAACACCAGCCTGGTGTGGGGCCTGCACGACACGGTCTCGCCGGTTCGGGTCGCGAACTACGTGTGGGACGAATTCCTCCGGAACAAGCCCGGGATGAACCGCTACTGGATACTGCCGAGCGCCGATCACTACCTGCAATGCGATGCTCCGGAACAACTGGCCGACATCGTGCGACTCACCGCGACTGCCGAGCCCACGTCGCTGGGCACTATCGGCGACTGGCCCGCGGGCGCCGTGCTCGTCGACCAGACTCCGTGAACGGTAAGCACGCTCGTCAACGCATCGCGAGGCGGCGCAACGGCGGATCGGTCTTGGGTGGCTGGCGGCGCTCCGGCAGGGCGTGCAGCAGCCGCGTGGTCGTCGCAGCGACTTCGGCAACGGCCGCCTCGAACGCCTCGACGTTGGCTGGCGAGGGACGGGTGATGCCGCTGACTTTGCGCACATATTGGCGGGCCGCCGCCTCGATCTCCTCCGCCGTTGCCGGCGGCTCGAGTCCCCGCAATTCGGTGATATTCCGGCACATCCCTCAACGATAGGTGCGGCCATGGTGTGGCGGACCGGACTGACTACGGTGGCGCTATGACCCGCGCCGGCGACGATGCAGCGCGGAGCAATGAGGAGGAGCGGCGCTGATGGCTGACGACATTCTGTTGATCCACACCGACGAGCGGGTGCGAACCCTGACCCTGAATCGGCCGCAATCGCGCAACGCGTTGTCGGCGGCGCTGCGGGATCAATTCTTCGGCGCCCTGGCCGACGCCGAGACCGACGACGACGTCGACGTCATCATCGTCACCGGCACGGACCCGGTGTTCTGCGCCGGGCTGGACCTCAAAGAACTGGGTGGGCAAACGGCGCTGCCGGACATCTCGCCCCGCTGGCCATCGCTGAGCAAGCCCGTCATCGGCGCGATCAACGGCGCCGCCGTCACCGGCGGACTCGAGGTGACGCTGTACTGCGACATCCTGATCGCATCCGAACAGGCGCGATTCGCCGACACCCATGCCCGCGTGGGCCTGCTGCCCACGTGGGGGCTCAGCGTGCGTCTCCCGCAGAAGGTCGGCATCGGATTGGCCCGTCGGATGAGCCTGACCGGCGACTACCTGTCCGCTCAGGAGGCGCTGCGCGCCGGCCTGGTCACCGAGGTAGTGCCGCACGACCGGCTACTGCCCGCCGCACGCAAGGTGGCCGACAGCATCGTCGGCAATAACCAGGACGCGGTGCGGGCCCTGTTGTCGTCCTACCACCGGATCGACGACGCGAACACCAGCGAAGGTCTATGGATGGAAGCGACTGCGGCGCGGGCATTCCGGACCTCCGGCGACGACATCGCCGCCAACCGCGAGGCCGTCCTGAAGCGCGGCCGGGCTCAAGTTCGGTGACAGCATTCTGCCCCGTTTCCGGAGGTGGAAACGGGGCAGAATGACGGCTGATGCGTTAGATCACGGCAGCATTGCGCGCACCGGGTGCCTCACAGTCCATATGGGGTGCAGCACGTCCGCGGCGTAGTGGCGCATCGGGTGGAACGGTCCGGTGCCCGGCACCCACGGGTCGGCCGACGCGATAGGCGCCGCCAGCGAACCGAGGACAGACAGGCCGACGCCGGCCAGCAGGCCCGCGGCCGCGACACGCAGCTTGGGAGTTTTGGCATTCATGGTGGTTTCCTTACCTGGCAGTTGTCCCAGGTCCGAAGGTCGATCCTTCGCTGGGGTCGGTTGCTATCTCCCGACATCACGAGCATGCACCGCCCGCCTTGATGGATCCTGGCGACATTCTTGCGAAATTCTTGCGTTGGCTCCTAGGCGTTCGCGCAGCTCAGTGAGCGCGAATTTCGAAGGTGAACTCGTGGCCGCCGATGCGGATATGGTCGCCGTCGGCCAAGGTGGCGGCGCCCCGGATGCGTCGGCCTCCTACCTGGACGCCGTTGGTCGATCTCAGGTCGCTGATGACGAAACTGCCTGCGGTGTCGATGACGACAGCGTGGTAGCGGCTGACTTCGTCGTCGTCGAGAACGATGTCGTTGTCAGGCCGGCGGCCGATTCGGGTCGATCCCTCCAACCGGTAGCGCTGTCCATCCCTTCGCTGCAGCTCGGCGACGGCTGACGGGGCCGCCAGCGTGCCGGTGTGCGGACCGAGGCCGACGACGGCATGCGTCGCGGTCGTCTGCGCTGTCTCGTGAGTGTCCAAGGGTTCTTGACGCAGGATGCGCTCGTGCAGGCTGCGCACTGTCGGGCCGGGGTCGATGCCGAGGTCCTCGGCGAGGTTCGCTTTCAGTCGCTGATAGGCGTTGAGGGCATCGGACTGCCGCTCGGTGACGTAGTAGGCGGTGATCAGTTGAGCCCAAAGCCGTTCGCGGAAGGGGTGTTCGGCGCTCAGCACCTCCAGGCGAGGGATAATGCCGTCGGCGCGTCCGCACGCGATCTCGGCTTCGGCGAGGGCGGTGTGGATCGTCACTCTGACCTCCGACAGCGCGGTGGCGAACGTATCGACGAAGGCGAATTCGCGTAGGTCATCGAGGAACGGCCCGCGCCATTCGGCCAGGGCAGCCGACAGGTAGGTGCTGGCGTCTTCGAACCGTCCCGCGGCGGCGGCGTGCACGCCCGCATTCTTCTCGGTGACGAAGCGCCCGATGTCGCAATCGGCATCGGCGACGTTGAGCTGATATCCCGGGGAGACGCTCGCGAGCACCCTATTTGGGTCGTGCGATCCGCCGCCGAGCAGTCGGCGCAGATTGGACACGTAGGAGTGGATGCTGGTTCGCGCGGCCGGCACCGGCGACTGGTCCCAGACCGCATCGATCAGCGCGTCGACCGATACCGCCCGGTTGCGGTTCATCAGCAGCGTGGCCAGCACCGCCCGCTGTTTGGGGGCGCCCAGCGGCACCAGGGCGCCGCCGGCCCTCAGCTGCAAGGGCCCCAGAACACCGAACTGGAGACTTGCGTTCGACATCGCGCGGCAGCCTTTCGGGTCAACATGGGCGTCCGACCACCATTGTGACCTCGATTGGCTGCCCCGCGGTGTTACGGCACGGTGCTGCTAGGTTTCGGTTGTCGGTCGCTGGTTCCGCGAGCACTGCTGTTGATTCAGCTTTTTGACTCCGGGGGCCTGCGCACCCTTCAGTTCTCGAATGACTCGGCACGGGTTACCGGCCGCCAGCATGCCTGCAGGTATGTCGCCGATGACGACGCTGCCCGCCCCGATCACCGAGTTGTCGCCGATCGTCACGCCGGGACACACAATCACTCCGGCCGCCAGCCATACGGTGTCGCCGAGCACAATCGGAGCTGCCGACTCCCAGCCGGCCCGTCGGGCCTCATAGTTGTCGACGGGATGCAGCGCCGTAACAAGCTGTGCGCGTGGACCGATCGACACGTGATCGCCGATCGTGATCGAGGCGCAGTCCAGCAGAATCGCGTCGTAGTTGACGAAGCAGCCTGCGCCGACGGCGATCTGCGCACCGTAGTCACACTGGAGTCGGGGAAGGATCACCGAGCCTTCGCCCAACGATCCGAACAACTGGTGCAACACCTGTTGGCTTCGCTCGTCGCCCGCCGGACTCGCGTTGAACACCTCGATCAGGCGCTGACACGCCTGACGGTCGGCCACCAATTCGGGATCGTCTGCCCGGTACGGCTCGCCACTGAGCATCCGCTCGCGCTGACTTCTCATCGCCCGATCACCACCCAACGACCCGATAGCGCCCGCCAGCCCACGAAGATCAGACGCAGCACGATGAACATGGTCAGCCCCGACCAAATGCCGGCCAGCCCCCAATCGAACACCAGCGACAGCCAGATCAGCGGCAGAAAGCCGGCCAACGCGCTGACCACGGTCGCCGTGCGCATGAATGCCGCGTCGCCGGCGCCGAGCAGCACGCCATCGAGCGCGAAAACGACTCCCGCTAAAGGTAATTGGCCGACGAGAAACCACCAGGGCGTTACGATTGCGGCCAGCACTGACCGGTCGTCGGTGAAAAGTTCCGGCAGCACGGAGGCACCCGCAGCGAACACGCCGGCCAAAGCGGTGGCCGCGATCGCCGACGACACCGTCACTCGCCGGGCCGTCGCGGTCGCTAGCGCAACATCACCGCCGCCCAGCGCAGCGCCGACCAACGCCTGCGCAGCGATAGCCAGCGAATCGAGAACTAGCGCAAGGAAACTCCACATCTGCAAGACCACCTGGTGGGCGGCCACCGCGGCGGCACCAAAGCGGGCCGCCACCGCAGCTGCTGAGACGAAGCACGCTTGAAAAGCCAGCGTTCGCACCAGCAGGTCGCGGCCCAACACGATTTGGGCCCGTAGCGCAGGACGGTCGAGTCGTAATGGGACGCCTTCGGCCAGCAGCGCGCGCCCAAAGAGCAGCGCAGCCAACCACTGACCCGCCAGGTTGGCGATGGCGGACCCGGCCAATCCGCAACGCGGTAGTCCCAGCCACCCGTACACCAGCAAGGGACATAGCAGCGCCGAAAGGCCGAAGCCGGCAACGACATAGCGCAGTGGACGCGCAGTGTCTTGTACGCCGCGCAACCACCCATTACCGGCCAGCGACACCAGAATTGCGGGCGCGCCGATGATCGCGATGCGCAGCCAGGGCAACGCCGCATTCACGATGTCGGCCGAACCCGCGATGACCGACACCAGCGGCACCGCCACGGCCTGCACAACGACGATGATCAACGCACCCAGACCCAGCGCCAGCCAGGTCGCCTGCACGCCCTCCGCCACGGCCGCCGGCCGATCGTCGGCGCCGAAGTGGCGGGCCGAGCGGGCGGTGGTGCCGTACGACAGAAAGGTCAGCTGCGAGCCGACCATGCCGAGGACCAGTCCCCCAATAGCCAGCCCGGCCAGGCTCATTGCACCCAGCCGGCCGACGATCGCGGTGTCGAACAGCAAGTAGAGCGGCTCGGCGGACAGCACACCCAGCGCGGGCAAAGCCAGTTGTGCGATCTCACGGCTACCCGGCTGCGGCTGGCCCGGCTCGCTCACCCTAAAGCGGCGCGCAGCGAAGAAACGACCTCATCGGCCGAACCAGTGGTCGAGTAGCCCGCGGCCAGCTTGTGACCGCCGCCGCCGAAAGTCGAGGCGACGGCGGCGAGATCTACCGCGGCTTTTGCTCGCATCGACACCGACCAGTGCTGCGGCTCAATCTCTTTGAACACCGCGGCCACCTCGGCCTGCTGCGTGGTGCGGACGATGTCGACGATGCTCTCGACTTCTTCCGGGCGCGCGCCGTCCCACTCCTGGTTTTCGACAATCGCGTACACAAGGCCGCGGCCACCGACCGCGTCGGGCAGCAGTTGCGCCGAGCCCAGCACCCGCGACAGCATCGCCATCCAGGCGAAGGGATGGGTGTCCATCAGTGACCGGGTGATGGCCGCGTTGTCGATACCGAGCTCGACCAGTCGTGCCGCCAGCCGATAGGCGCGGGCGCTGGCCCAC
>NZ_JBAPRN010000573.1:0-4836 GCF_049281135.1 Mycobacterium sp.
GGATTCCTCGGATTTCGCCTTCCAGATGGCCGGCGCGCTGGCGCTCAAAGAAGCCGCGGCCGCGGCGAAACCGGCCCTGCTCGAGCCGATCGACGAGGTCTCCGTGCTGATACCCGATGACCTCGTCGGCGCCGTGATGAGCGACTTGTCCGGCCGTCGCGGGCGGGTGCTGGGGACCGACACGGCCGGCAATGACCGCACATTGGTGAGATCCGAAGTCCCACAGGTCGAGTTGACCCGTTACGCAATCGATTTGCGCTCGCTCTCACACGGAGCGGCCTCGTTCACCCGCACCTTCGCCCGGTATGAACCGATGCCAGAATCCGCTGCGGCGCGAGTGAAGTCCGCGGGCTGACGCGCCACGCGGCCCACAGAGCCAACGCATAGTCGGTGCAATTTCCGCTTGCCACATCGTGGCCAGCGTAGGACTTCGACATCACTCTCTAGCGCGCATTTGGTGCGTGAACAGCACTGATAATTGCAAAGTGGTTATAACGATCGCGACTTGCGCAACTAATAATCTGTTTGCTGAGCGCTGGATAGGGCATATTAGAGCTAGGGAATGCGAGCGCTTCGGGCTTGCATCGTCTCGGAGGGTGGGAACCGTGGTGAGAGCGATTCGAATGGGATGGCTTGCGGCCCTGACCGCAATGCTGGCCGTGGCGGGATCGGTGGCCACGGGCACGGCGGCGATCGCACCGCCAAACCAGTCCGCGGGCGTGGCATCGATCCAGCCGGCCAACGGCGCCGTGGTCGGCGTGGCCCACCCGGTGATCGTCACGTTCACCGCCCCGGTCACCAACCGTGTCGCCGCCGAACGGGCAATCAAGATCACCGCACCGAATCACGTCACCGGGCGATTCGACTGGGTCGACACCAACACCGTCCAGTGGAAGCCGGACGGTTACTGGCCGGCCCACAGCCATGTCGGCGTCGAAGTCCATGCGCTGTCAACCGGTTTCGATACCGGTGATCAGGTGGTAGGCGTCGCCAGCATCTCCGCGCACACGTTCACGGTCAGCCAGAATGGCGAGGTGCTGCGCACGATGCCGGCGTCGATGGGTAAGCCCACTCGTCCAACACCGATCGGAAATTTCTCTGCGCTGTCCAAAGAGCGCACGGTCGTCATGGACTCGCGGACCATCGGGATCCCCCTCGAGTCGTCGGAGGGATACAAGATCACCGCGTCGTACGCGGTCCGGGTCACCTGGAGCGGCGTTTACGTGCACTCGGCCCCATGGTCGGTGGACTCTCAGGGCTATTCGAACGTCAGCCATGGCTGCATCAACCTCAGCCCGGACAACGCCGCGTGGTACTTCGACACGGTCCACATCGGGGACCCCATCAACGTGGTGGCCTGACCCCGATTTCTGAGGCGGCGACGTCGGTGTGACGGCGGTCACACCGCTACGCCGGAAGACATCACCGGGCTGCCTCTGTTGCGCATACATAGGGCTGTAACGCATGAGCGATCAACTCGATACACCTGACCTCGGTCAATTGTTCAAAGTCGCTGCAGCCGAGAGATTTTCGCAACGACGAGCAGGGAGAGCACGATGGTAGCCGCACAAGCCCGAGCAGTCCGCTTCGACCGTTACGGCGGGCGCGAGGAGTTGTACGTGGCCGATATCGATCGACCGTCGCCCAGTGCCGGCGAGGTGCTGGTCGAGGTTCGCGCAGCCGGCATCAACCCCGGTGAGATCGGCATCCGCAGCGGGGCACTGCACGAACGATTCCCCGCTACCTTCCCGTCCGGCGAGGGCAGCGACCTGGCCGGTGTGGTGCTCGAGGTCGGAGACGGTGTCAGCGATTTCGCCGTCGGCGACGAGGTGCTGGGTTTCAGTTTCCAGCGGTCGAGCCACGCCACCCACGCGAAAGTCCCGGTCGACCAGCTGATCCACAAACCTGCCGAGTTGAGTTGGGAGGTCGCGGGTTCGCTGTACGTCGTCGGCGTCACGGCTTATGCGGCTGTTCGCGCTGTCGCGCCGCAGCCGGGTGAGACCGTCGCGGTCTCCGCCGCGGCCGGAGGCGTTGGCAGCCTGGTGGTCCAGCTGTTGGCACTGCGCGACGTGCGGGTGTTGGGTATCGCATCGTCGGGCAATGCCGAGTGGCTCCGCGCGCACGGTGTCGAGCAGATCGAATACGGAGACGGCTTGGCGCAGCGACTGCGGGATGCCGCACCGGACGGCATCGATGCCTTCATCGACCTGTTCGGACCGGACTACGTGCAGCTGGCGGTCGACCTCGGCGTGTCACCGGAGCGGATCAACACCATCATCTCCTTCGAGAAGGCCGCCGAGGTCGGCGCGAAAAGCGAGGGCAGCGCTGAGGCCTCGACGCCGGCGGTGCTGACCGAGATCGCCGATCTGGTCGCTTCCGGCGCACTCGACTTCGATGTCGCCGCGACCTACCCGCTCGACCGGGTCGTCGACGCGTTCGCAGAACTCGAGCAACGACACACGCACGGCAAGATCGTTCTGCTGCCTCAGGTTTCGTGATCCTGGTCAGGACGCGGTGGCCTGGCCGGCCATGCCGCTGTCATCGTCGACGGCGCTGACCGGTCTCGCTTTCTGGGCTATCCGGCTCCGGTAGTACGACCATGGCTGACGCTCCTCTACCGGAACGCCGACCATCTGGTCGAGCAGGTTGGTGGCTTGCAGCGCATCGGCGAGATGGCGCTGCAGCCTACCCAAATCGCTGAGTGCTTTGAACGTGTCGTCGCCGGCGGTGGTGGGAATGCTGCCGTCCGCGAGGAGTTCCAATGCCCTGAACAGGGCCGCGCGGACGTCGCCGCACGCCCGATGAATCTGACGCTCGGGATTGGGACGCATGATGGTCTCCTCAGGGGAAGCCCGACCCATCGATACGAACGAGTCAGCCACCGCCAATTGCAGTTCGGCACAAGAAGAACCGAACACCGGGAGGCTCAGGCGGCGGCGGGAAGGCCGCTACCGGATCGGGACGAAATGGATTTCCGATATGGATGCGGACTATCGCTCGGACTCATATCGCCCTCACCTCCTTACGGCCAGGACACACGGGGGTGTCACCACAGTGCACGCGTGACGGGGGTTTGGAGCCGCCGGCAGGCGGACCAACCTGCACCCCCATCGTCGGAGCTTCGGCACTGCACGGCGTATCCGGTGGTACACCCGGAAGCCACTTGGGCTCAACCCTTAGGTCGGGAGGAGCTGTCCTGACCCGGGGCGTCTCTCGACGTTCGGGGTCAGTGGCCTGTATCCGTGCAGACGCCTCACCTACCGAGGTGCTTGCCGGTCCATCCTCGCACCACTATCAATGCTCGTCAAACATGGTGGAGACCAATTCTCACGGCCGCGTGGCTAGGCTCGACGGCATGGCCACCACACTGCAGGATCCTCGAGTCGCCGAAACGCTTGACCGGATGTATACCGAGTCGCGCGAACAGATGTCACAGTTGCGCGCGAGCCGCCCCGACATGTCGACGGCGCGGACCGCGCAGGAACGCGCCGACACGATGAGCAACTTCTATATCCCCGTGACGCCAGAGGCCGGCCGGCTGCTGTACTCGCTGGTACGAGCGACGCGTCCAAACACCATCGTGGAATTCGGTATGTCATTTGGCATTTCGGCGCTGCACCTGGCTTCGGCGTTGCGCGACAACGGCAGCGGCCAGGTGGTGACCACCGAGCTCAGCGAGAGCAAGATCGCCGCCGCGAAGAAGACCTTCGCCGAAACCGGGCTGGACGATGTGATCACCGTCCTCGGCGGCGACGCGCTTTCCACCCTGGAGAGCCTGGACGGGCCGATTGACTTCGTGCTGCTCGACGGCTGGAAAGAGCTGTATCTCCCGGTGCTCAAACTGCTCGAGGACCGTCTGTCACCCGGCGCTCTCGTCATCGCCGACAACACCGAGATGGCCGATGCGAAGCCCTACCTCGACTACGTCCGTGACAGTGAAAACGGCTATGTCAGCGTCAATTTCGCCGCCCGGGAGAGTGACAGCATGGAGATCAGCTGCCACGCCGGCGTTTAGTCACCGCGGGCGCAGCGATTGCTCGAGCCAGGGTGTCAGCCACTGAACGCCTTCCTCGGTCAAGTGCACGCCGTCGCTGCGGACCTGGATGCCATCGACTTTGGCGGTGTACGTGCCCTCAGGACACAGCTTCTTTTTGAAGTCCAGTATCCGCACGTCCGGACGATTGCCAATGGTCTTGCCCAGCATGGCGTTCCATTCGTCCACCCGCTCAGGCTGATCCTCGGGATACAGGCTGCCGTCCGGCCGTTCACCGCGCCTGCTGTACGGCAGGTTCGCGACGGTCAGCGGCGCACCGCTGAAGCTGAGGATGTCCACCGCACGCCGTAGCTCGGCGCCGATGTAGGAGTCGAAGGCCGGATCCCCGATGTGCGTCCAGCGTCCCTCATTGACCCGGTCTACGGTCTCCCAGCGGCCGATCACCAGCAGGACGGCATCGGGCTGGTCGACGGCGATCTGCGATGTCCACCGGCCCGGCCATGATTCGCATTCGCTTTTCTGGTCCAGGGTCTGGCCGAGGTAGCTATACGGGCCGCCGCGCACCAGGCTGCAGCCGATCACGGTGTGGTCGATGAATTGGAACCCGGGGGTTTGCGGCAGGAAGTGCATCATCGTCCAGCCGATCGAGTCGCCGAACACCGAGACGGTGAACGGCCGCCGCGGGTCTCGCTGTGTGATGGCCCGGGCGGGCCGGACTCCCTGGGGAGGCGACGGCGACACGACCGCGACCGGCGACACACCGGGCGGAAGGCTGGCGTCGAGCGCGCTGACGCCGGGCTTGTGCACGACGGGAACCACCAGCAGCGTGATCGCCGCGGCAC
>NZ_JBAPRN010000574.1:0-3681 GCF_049281135.1 Mycobacterium sp.
TGTCGAAGTCGGTGCGCTGCTCGACTCGGGTGGCTTCCACCTTGTAGGTGACCTTGAGCACGGGGCTGTAGATGGAATCGACCGGGATACGGCCGATTTCAGCACCGGAGGCCTTGTTCTGCACGGCCGGGACGTAGCCGCGGCCACGCTCGACGACGAGCTCGATCTCGAGCTTGCCCTTGTCGTTCAGCGTCGCGATGTGCATCTGCGGGTTGTGCACGGTGACGCCGGCCGGCGGCACGATGTCGCCGGCGGTGACCTCGCCCGGGCCCTGCTTGCGCAGGTACATGGTCACCGGCTCGTCCTCTTCTGAGGACACGACCAGGCTCTTGAGGTTCAGGATGATGTCGGTGACGTCTTCCTTGACGCCCGGCACAGTGGTGAACTCGTGCAGCACGCCGTCGATGCGGATGCTGGTGACGGCCGCGCCCGGAATCGAGGACAGCAGCGTGCGCCGCAGTGAGTTACCAAGCGTGTAGCCGAAACCCGGCTCCAGCGGCTCGATGACGAACTGCGAACGGCTGTCGCTGATGACCTCTTCGGACAAGGTCGGTCGCTGTGAAATCAGCATGGTGTTCTTCTATCTCCTTCTCGGCACCCACTATTTGATGCCGTTGGGTTTTCTGGCCGCCGCGAATGCGGCGCCAGAATTACTTCGAGTAGTACTCGACGATGAGCTGCTCGGTGAGCGGCACCTCGATCTGGGCGCGCTCGGGCAGCTGGTGGATGAGGATGCGTTGCTGCTCGCCAACCACCTGCAGCCAGCTGGGGATCGGGCGGTCACCCGCGGTCTCGCGAGCGATCTGGAACGGCACGGTGTTCAGCGACTTGCCCTTGATGTCGATGATGTCGTACTGCGACACCCGATAGCTGGGGATGGTCACCTTGACCCCGTTGACCGTGAAGTGGCCATGGCTGACCAGCTGACGGGCCATCCGCCGCGTCCGGGCGATCCCGGAGCGGTAGACCACGTTGTCCAGCCGGCTCTCCAGGATCTGCAGCAGCTCGTCACCGGTCTTACCGGGCCGGCCGGCCGCTTCGGCGTAGTAGCGGCGGAACTGCTTCTCCATGACGCCGTAGGTGAAGCGGGCCTTCTGCTTCTCCTGCAGCTGCTGGCGGTATTCGCTTTCCTTGATCCGCGCACGGCCGTGTTGACCGGGCGGGTAGGGACGCTTCTCGAAGGACTGGTCTCCACCGACGAGGTCGACGCCGAGGCGCCGCGACTTGCGGGTGATGGGTCCGGTGTAACGAGCCATTTCTTCCTACCTAGACCCTTCTGCGCTTGGGCGGGCGGCAGCCGTTGTGCGGCTGGGGGGTGACGTCAGAGATCGCGCCGACCTCGAGGCCAGCGGCCTGCAACGACCGGATCGCGGTCTCGCGGCCCGAACCCGGGCCCTTCACGAACACGTCGACCTTCTTGACGCCGTGCTCCTGCGCCTTGCGGGCAGCGTTCTCGGCGGCCAGCTGCGCGGCGAACGGCGTCGACTTACGCGAGCCCTTGAAGCCGACGTGACCGGACGACGCCCACGCCAGCACGTTGCCCTGCAGGTCGGTGATCGTCACGATCGTGTTGTTGAACGTGCTCTTGATGTGTGCGGCACCGTGCGGGACGTTCTTCTTTTCCCGACGCCGGGTCTTCTGGCCCTTCTTGGGCGCAGAGGCGGCCGCCTTCTTGGCTGGGGGCATGACTTACCTGGCCTTCTTCTTGCCGGCGATGGTGCGCTTGGGCCCCTTGCGGGTGCGCGCATTGGTCTTGGTGCGCTGACCGCGCACCGGCAGGCCGCGGCGGTGCCGAAGGCCCTGGTAGCAACCGATTTCGATCTTGCGGCGGATGTCGGCCTGCACCTCGCGGCGCAGGTCACCCTCGACCTTGAGGTTGCCTTCGATGTAGTCGCGCAGATGGGTCACCTGATCGTCGGTGAGGTCCTTGGTGCGCAGGTCTTTGTCGATCCCGGTAGCGGCCAGGATTTCGTTGGAACGGGTACGGCCAACACCGTAGATGTACGTCAACGCGACCTCCATGCGCTTATCGCGCGGGAGGTCGACGCCCACAAGTCGAGCCATGGGTGGCATTCCTTCTCTATGCGGAGGTCTGATTCCCAGCCCGTTCCCTGGCCCAGAAAACAACTCAGGGCTCCGGGGTCCGGCCTCCGTTCCGGACGTGGATGAACGGCCCATCTCTAAAGATGCCTGCCGTTCACTGGTGCTGGGAGGTCTGCATTCAGTTGTGTGTGCGCCGCACGGCGCGGGCGATTAGCCCTGACGCTGCTTGTGGCGCGGATCGGAGCAGATCACCATGACCCGCCCATGCCGACGGATCACCCTGCACTTGTCGCAGATCGGCTTGACGCTCGGGTTCACCTTCACGGCTTCTTGATCCTGTTCTGTCTCTCGTCGGTTAGTTCTTCGGGCTTTTACTTGTAGCGGTACACAATGCGGCCACGGGACAGGTCGTAGGGAGACAACTCCACCACCACCCGGTCCTCGGGCAGGATGCGGATGTAGTGCTGCCGCATCTTGCCACTGATGTGGGCAAGCACCTTGTGGCCGTTTTCCAGCTCAATGCGGAACATCGCATTGGGCAGGGGCTCGACCACGCGGCCCTCGACCTCTATGGCGCCGTCCTTCTTGGCCATAACGTCTCTGAAATCCTCGTCTTTTGGTTTCGTTGCTTCTACGCCCGGATCAGCGCAGCATTCGCCGGCTTTATAACGTGAGCCAGTGACAGGAAATTCCTAAGACAGGGCACGCAAGAAACCAGCGCGATGACGCACCGTTGCTCCACGATACCCGCTGATTCGTGCTGGCCAAAATCGCTGTCAGAGAATTTGGGACCGCCACCCTCACCCCCACACGGTAGGCCTGACAAGCGCATACTTGACGCTGATGACTAACCCCGCGAGTGCCGATACCGCATCACGCAAACCGGTGATGCTGACCGTCGACGACGATCCCGGGGTGTCCCGGGCCGTTGCCAGGGATCTGCGGCGCAAATATGGCGATGCCCACCGGATTGTGCGGGCCGAATCGGGCCCGGACGCGCTGGACACCCTCAAGCAGCTCAAGTTGCGCGGTGAGACGGTCGCCATGCTCGTCGCCGACTACCGGATGCCCCAGATGACCGGTATCGACTTCCTCGAGAAGGCAATGGACCTCTACCCGGCGGCCAAGCGGGTGTTGCTGACCGCGTACGCCGACACTCACGCCGCCATCGACGCCATCAACGTCGTCGACCTGGACCATTACCTGCTCAAGCCGTGGGACCCGCCCGAGGAGAAGCTCTACCCCGTCATCGACGATCTGCTGGATGCCTGGAAGCGGGCGCCCGAAAGACCCATCCCGCACACCAAGGTGATCGGTCACCGCTGGTCGGCGCGGTCCTGGGAAGTCCGAGACTTCCTGGCCCGCAACGGGCTGCACTACAACTGGTTCGCCTCCGACGAGCCCGTCGGCGAGCAACTACTTCAAGCGGCCGGCGAGGACGGCAAGCGGCTACCGGTCGTCGTCACCGAACACGGCGACCCGCTCATCGAACCCAGCAACGCCGAACTGGCCGACACATTGGGCCTGACCACCACGCCGTCACAAGACTTCTACGACCTGATCGTGGTCGGCGGCGGGCCCGCGGGCCTGGCCGCCGCCGTCTACGGCGCTTCCGAAGGCCTGCGCACGGTGTTGATC
>NZ_JBAPRN010000575.1:0-17338 GCF_049281135.1 Mycobacterium sp.
CTGGTTGAGTCCGGCGAGGTTGGGCAAGAACAGCTTCGGGGACACATCGACGACGGCCAGGTCGTGTCCGATCGCATCCTGGACCCGGTCACCGGTCAGCGGGCCGCCCAGGCCCAGCTCCAGCAGATCGAGCGCGTCCTGACTGAACAAGGTGGTGAACCACAGCGGGTCGGCGCCCGACCCGTCGATCACCAGGTCGAAACCATGTACGGTCTCGACGTTTTCGCTGCCCCGGTTGGTGGACAGCGTCAGCCGGATCTGCTCGTCGCGACCTACCGCGTGGGCAACCCGTCCGCGCAGATGACGGATGCGATCGTCGGCCAGCAGGGCGTCCTGGACATTGGCCGAGAACACCCCCCGGTCGGTACGGGCAATCGCGTCGCGCCGTTCGTCCACGGTCAGCGCCGTCCAGTCGGTGGGGTCGGAGAACAGCGTGTTCTCGAAGAAGCTCTCGCCGCGGGTGAACAGTGTCACCTGCGGGGAGATCACGGTGATGGTCGAAACCCGGTGCCGGAACAGCTCGTTGAGCATGGCCGCGGCTGTCTCGCCGCCGCCGATGACCGCCACCCGCTCGGCGTTGATCCGCTCCTGCTGGCCCGCGCGATGCCAGAACTGCGCAATCGACAGCACCCGCGGGTTGCCCGGCAGCAATGAACGTTCGGCCTGCCCGGGGCCGGTGATCATCAAACCGTCGGCGTGCACGGTGGTTTCATCGGTGTGCAGCGCCCATTGTTCACCGTCCACGGCGAGACGGTCGACTTCGCCGTACACCACGTTCATCCCGATCTCGTCGGCCACCCAGCGCAGGTACTGGCTCCAGCGGCGGTGGGTCGGAGCCGGCCGGCCGCGGTCGATCCACTGGGCGAACTCACTGGTGGCGATCAGATACGACTGCCAGCTGTGTCGGGTCATCCGCTCGTCGAGCTCGGCGTTGCGGCGCGGCGCCAGCGACGAGCGGTACGGGAAGCCGACGTCTTTTTCCGGGCTGGTCCCCAGCCGCTGCGCGCCATCGGTCCAACCACCGCTGGCTTGCCAGTTGGCGCCGACCCCGAGTCGCTCGATGGCCACCACATCGGGCGCGTCGACGCCCATCTCTCTCAGCACGTGCGCCTTGGCGGCGACAGCCACCGCCTTCACCCCGGCGCCCAGCACGGCAAGTGTGGTCATGTCACGATCTCCTCGAGCGCCTGGGTCCAAAGTGTTTGCAATGCGGCGATATCCGACTCGCTGAGGATGTCGGGCAGCGCACGCCACTGGGTGACCAGCATTTGGTGCTCACCGCTGCCGAGCACGGTGGCCAGCAGGCTCAGCTCGTAACGCACCGCCAGTTCAGGTTCTGGCAGCGGCGAAACTCCGGTCAGCAGTCCACGATCCAGCCACAGTCCGCTGGTGCCGCCGACTTCGGCGCGACCCAGATAGTTCAGCAGCAGCTGCGGTCCCCTGAACTCGGCGAGCCGGCCGGCGGTATCGCCGCGCAGGTAGCGCAGCAGCCCGTAGTCGATGCCGTCGCCGGGGATCGCCGTCAGCAATTCCCGCACCCGTCGCGGATCCTCGGTGTCCACCCGCAACGGATAGATCGCACTCAGAAGTCCGACTGTCTCGCTGGTGTCCAGCGTGGTGTCATCGCCGTCGAACAGGGCATCGGCGCGGCCGTGGGTTTCCAGCGCGAGCAACGGCGGCGGGGTCGGCTGGCCGCGCTCTTGTCGCCACCGGGTCACCATTCGCGATGCCGCAGCGATCAGGACCTCGAAGACCGGCAGACCGGACTGCACCAGCCGGGCAGTGGTGTTCACGTCGAGCATCGCCGTCTGCACCAGCAGTCCACCGGCACGGTCGGTGTCGGGCCATAGCGGTCGCCGACCCAGCTCGGGGTCGTCACCTCCCAGTTGTGCAACCCAATATGGCTCGCTGTCAAGGGATTCGGCTCGCTCGATCAAGGCGTGCACCCAGCGGCGGTAGCTGGTGTGCTCGCGGACGGGGACGGGCGCCCTGCCGTCGATGAGCGCATGCAGGGTCGCGTCGAGCTCGCCGAGTACCACCTGCCACGAGACGGGGTCCATGGCCAGAACGTGGGCGGCCAACAGCAGGACGCTCTGCCCGCTCGGTGGACGCAACCAGACCGCTGCCAACAACTTTCCGCGTTCCGGGTCGAGGCTCTCGATGGCTTGCCCGATGTGGGCGCCGACGGCCGCGTGCATGTCGCCGGACACCGCGACCTCGGCGAGCAGGTCACCGGATTGTCCGGGGCGCAGGGTCATGGTGGCCCGGTCCAGGCGACTGCGCAGCACCTCGTGGCCGTCAACGATGGTCGTCAGCGCCGTCCGCAACTGCTCACCGGTCACGTTCACCGGCAACCGGATGGCTTCGGCCTGTGCCAGTCTGCGCGACTCGCCGAATTCGTAGAGCCACTTCGCATTGGCCAGTAGCGGGATCGATCCGCTTTCAGTTTCGGCATCGGCCGGCGCCGCGGCCATCTCGGCAGCCTCGGCGTCGATAGAACCGGCCAGCTCGCGGACACTGCCACACTCGAGCACCAGCCGGGCACGCAGCGGGATACCGCGCCGGCGCGCGGACTGCACCACTGAGAGAGCCACGATGCTGTCCAGCCCCAGCTCCAGGAAATCAGCGTTCGGGTCGATATGAGCGACCTGCAGGATTTCGGCGATCAACTCGATGAGAGCCGATTCGGTGGCCGTCTCCGGCTCGGTATCGCCCGATTCCGTGCACGCCGCCGAATCGATTGCCGCCAAGGCGGCTTCGTCCAGTTTTCCGTTGGGGGTGAGCGGGATGTCGTCGACCACGACGATGCGCTGCGGGACCATATAGCGGGGCAACCGGGCGATCAGCATGCGTCGCAACTCGGCGACCGACGGTGATCTTCCCGACGAATCCCGCAGCGCCACATAGGCGGTCAACCGCGGAACTCCTTGCCGCTGATGCACCACGACGCTCGCGTGCCGCACTGCGGCATGCGACTCGAGTGCGACCGCGATCTCGGCGGGCTCCACCCGATGGCCGCGGATTTTCACCTGCGCATCGGCGCGTCCGACGTACTGCAGAGATCCGTCGGGTTGGCGCCGCACCAAATCGCCGGTGCGATACATGCGTTCGCCGGCGACGAAGGGATCGGCAACGAAGCGCTGCACTGTTTCGGGTGCACGGCGCAGGTAGCCCCGGGCCAGCTGGGCGCCGCCCAGGTACAGCTCCCCCGCGACCCCGTGCGGCAGCGGGCGCAGCGCGGAGTCCAGCACGTAGCCACGGGTGTAGCGGGTCGGCCGCCCGATCGACGGTTCGTCGTGGTGGTCGATCGCGGCGACCACCGCCTCGACGGTGGTTTCGGTGGGGCCGTAGCAGTTGAAGGCCGTCATCGCGATGCGCCGGCACTGCATCCGGATGAAAGACCACGCACCGCCGCCGAGCGCCTCACCGCCCAGCGCCAGCACCGCCAGCGGCACCCGCGTCAGCAGGCCATTCGCCCTCAGTTGGGCGAACATCGACGGGGTGGTGTCGATCATGTCGATGCGGTGTTCGGCGATGGCGGCCACCAATGCCTCGGCATCGGTTTGGGTGTGTTCGTCGACGACGTGCACGACGTGCCCGCCGAGCAGCGCGACCAACGGCTGCCAGGCCGCGTCGAACGCGAAGGACCACGCATGCGCGATGCGCAGCGGGCGCCCCAGGCGAGCCGCCGCGGGTGTCACGACATGGTCCAGATGGTCGTCGGCGTAGGCGCCAACCGCGGCGTGGGTTCCGATGACGCCCTTGGGTTCTCCGGTTGTTCCCGACGTGAACACCACGTAGGCGGCCTGCTGTGGATGGACCTCGACGGGCCGGAAATCGTCGGGACCGTCGGCGACGAAGTCTTCGTCGATCACGATCGCGGCGCCGCATTGGCGCAAAATCGAGTTCACCCGTTCCGTCGGTATCCCCGGCTCCAGCGGCACGTATGTCGCGCCCGCTTTCAGCACCGCGAGGATCGCCACAACGTAGTGCGGGCCACGCGAAAGCTTGATGGCGACCGGGGTTTCCGCGCCTGCGCCGCGGGCGGCAAGCGCGCCGGCCAGCCGGTTGGCCGTCGCGTCGAGTTCGCCGTAGCTCAGCGTCCCGCCCGCCCAGGTGATGGCCGGGTTGTCGGGGGTCTCGGCGGCGACCGCCGCGAACCGGATGTGAATCCCCTGCGCCGTCGACGGTTTCGCCGAATCGGCATCGAGCGCTGCCGCCTCCTCGGGGAGCAGGACGCTGACGTCGCTCAGTGGGCGATCCCACCGATCCAGTAACCGCTCGGCGGTGGACAGCAGCCGCTCGCCAAGTACCGAAGCCGTCGTCTTTCCCAGCGTGCCGTCGATCACTTCGACCATCAGGACCAGTCCGTCGTCAGCCATGTGCGCGGCCAGCACGATCGGGAAATGGGTGAGGCTTTCCACCGCGGCGGGCCGGAAAGTGACGCCGGTGCCGACCAGCTCGTCTTTGGCCGAGATGCCGCCAGTCGGGAAATTCTCGTAAACCAGCAAGCTGTCGTACATCTCGCCGACACCGCCCAGTGCCCGTAGCTGGGCATGCCCGAGATAGCTGTGTTCGCGCAGCATCGCCGAATCGCGTTGCACGGCGCAGCACTGCTCGCCGACCGTGGCGGCGTTGTTCAGTTGCACTCGCAGGGGCACGGTGTTGATGAACAGGCCGACCATGGTCTCGACGCCGGCCAACTCGGCGGGCCTGCCCGACACCGTCACCCCGAACACGACATCGGCACGATCGGTCAGGCGGGACAGGATGACCGCCCAAGCCATCTGCAGTAACGTATTCAGCGTCACCCCGCGTACACGTGCACCCGTAACCAGCCGGTCGGTGGCTTGGGGGCCGAGTTGCAACTCGGTGCGCCGCGGCAGGCGCGTCGACGTGCGGGCGGCGTCCTCGCCGCCGTAGGCCGCCGAAAGCAGGGTCGGGCCAGGCAGCTCCGCGAGATGCTCACGCCAAACCCGTTGACTGGCCTCCTGATCGCGGCCTGCGAGCCAACCGATGTAGTCCCGATACGGACGTGGCGCAACCGGCAGCGCGCCCGGGTCGCACCCGGCGCGATACAGGATCATCATCTCGGTGACGAACACCGGCAGCGACCAGCCGTCGATCACGATGTGGTGCGCGGTAATCACCAATCGCCAGCGCGCAGCCGGCAATTCGATGAGCAGAAACCGGATCGCCGGTAGCCGTTCGAGGTCGAACGGGCGGCGGCGTTCATCGGCTTCCAGTTCCTCGATGTCCTGTTCGGCGGCGGTGATTTCCCGCCACGGCAGCTCGACTCGCGACGGCACGATCTGCACGGGTCGGGCAATCCCGCGGCTGAAGAAGCTGGCCCGCAGATTCGGATGCCGAATCAACATTTTCGCCGCGCAATCGCGCAGCAAGGCAACGTCGAGAGCGCCATAGACGTCGGCTGCCATTCCGATCACATACGGATCGTCGGCGGGTTCCCCCTCGGTGAATTCGGCCAACGCGGTCAGCGAATACAGGCCCTCCTGAAGAGGGCTCAGCGCCATCACGTCCTCGATGTCGGACGCGATGTCGGCCTGTGTTTCGGCTTCGGCGGCAGTCATGATGTTCCGTCGCGGGACTTCGACCACAGCTGGGTCACCGCAGCCAGGTCGGTAGCCGACAGGCCCGACGTGGTCATCGGCTCGAAGCGAGTGGCGTCAGCTCCGTTGTCCGGCGAAGCGCCGTCCCCTTCCAGCGCATCGACAGCGGCGGCCAATTGCTGCACGGTCGGGTTCTCGAAGATCATCCGCGGGTTCACTGGCAGACCGACAGCCCTTGCCCGCGAAGCTAATTGGACCGACAGGATGCTGTCGCCGCCGAGTGCGAAGAAGTCGTCGAATCGCCCGACGTCGGGGGTCGACAGCAATTCAGCGAACACGGTGGCCAGTGCGCGCTCGGTGTCGGTGCGCGACGGTTCGGTGCGGCCGCTGGTGCTGACCGCGGGCCGGGGCAGCCCCGGCCGATTCAGCTTGCCCGACTCGGTCTTCGGCATCGCGTCGAGCACGGTCAGCGTCGACGGCACCATGTATCCGGGCAGTGTCGTGCTGAGCGCGGCACGCACCGAAGCGGCGAACGCCGCCTTCTCGGCGTCCTCGGTGATGGCCCATTGCGGCACAACGTATCCGGCCAGGCTGGTGCCGTCGTGCACCTCCCAGGTCCGCGCGGCCGCGGCAGCGACGCCGTCGGCTGCGGCCAGCGCCGCCTCGACCTCGGCAAGCTCGACCCGGAATCCGCGCACCTGCACCTGGTGGTCGGCGCGGCCGGCGAACTCCAATTGGCCGTCTTCGGTCCACCGGGCCAGGTCGCCGCTGCGATACAACCGGCTACCGGGTTCGGCGCCAAAAGGATTGGCAATGAAACGTGACGACGTCAGGCCGGGACGCTTCCAGTAGCCACGCGCCAACTGGTCGCCGGCGTAATACAACTCGCCGACCACACCAACCGGCACCGGGCGTAGCCCGTCATCGAGCAGATAGGCCTGCGCGCCGGCGACCGGCGACCCGACCAGCGGGCTTGGCGGGCTCAGCCGCCCTCGGGACATCGCACCGGAGGTCTCGGTGGAGCCGATGTTGTTCAGCAACTCGGGACCGTGCCCGACGCTGTCGACGCACGCGGCCGTCAGCCGCTGCAACAGCGAAACGCTCACCGGTTCTCCACCGCACACCAGGCGGGCCAGCGATCGCACCGAGTCCGGCGCACTGTCCACCAAGGCGGATACCAGGCTGGGTACCGCGGTGATTTGCGCGACAGACTCGCGTTTCATCAGCACCGCAAGCGCTTCCGCGTCGCGGTGCTCGGCGTCGTCGGCCAAGATCATGGTGGCACCGGCGGCCAAACCGGCGAGCAATTCCATGCCGCCTTCGAGGAACGTCATCGAGGCTTGCGACAGGCGGATGTCTTCGGCTTTCGGCGGATAGTGCCGCAGTTGCCAATCCAGTCGGGCCGCCATCGCACGTTGAGTTCCCACCGCGCCCTTGGGTTTTCCGGTCGATCCGGAGGTGAAGACCAAATACATCGGATCCTCGGGATGCGGCAGGCGCGGCCTCGACATCGGCGGCTCCGATCTCGCCATGACGGCTCGGACCTCGGGGTCATCGAGCGAGACCACCGCGGCCGCATACTCGTCCGGCATGGTGCCGACGGCCTCGACCGTTGCCACCACGCACTGGGGCGCGACGTCGTCGAGCATGAACTGCTTACGTGCCGCCGGATAGGCGGGATCGATCGGGAAATACGCGCCGCCGGCCTTGACGATGGCCAGTAGCGCCACCACCATGTCGAGGCCACGCCGGCTCGACAGCCCGACGAACGATCCCGGCCGCACACCGCGACCGGTGAGCAGTGCCGCCAGGTTGTCCGAACGGCGATGCAGCGCAACGTAGTCCAAGTCCTCACCTGAGCACCGCACCGCCACGCGCCCGGATCCGCACTGCCTGCTGGCCTCGAGCATTTCCGGCACCGTGCATAGCCGGTCGGCGGGCGGCTGATCGCCGCGACTCCACTCGGCCAGAATCCGGTGCTGCTCGTCGGCGTCGGTCAACACCACGTCACGCAGACTCTGATCGATGTCGTCGGCGAACTCGGTGACGACCAGAGTCAGCCAGCCCGCCAACCGTTCGATCGTCTGCCGTTGGTAGAGCTCGGTTCGGAAGATGAGGTGGCCGTTATAGCCGGTGTCGTCGGATCCGTCAGTGCCGAAGAAGTTGACGCTGAGGTCGGCGTGTGCCATGTCGAAAACCGGGTCCAGCGAAGTGCATACGGTGTCTTGGCCGTCAGGCGCCGATTCGATGACTCGTGAGGCGGGCAGGTGATCGCGCACGTGCACGATGACCTGAAACAGCGGATTACGGGACAGCGATCGCACCGGGCTGACGCTGTCGACCACCCTGTCGAACGGCAGATCCTGGTGAGCGTAGGCGGCCAACGCAGTGTCGCGCGCCCTGCGCAGCACGTCACGCAGCGTCGGGTTGCCACGTAAATCGTTGCGCAGCACCAGGATGTTGACGAAAAAGCCGATCAGCTGATCGAGTTCGGCCTCCGGTCGCCCGGCGACCGGCGTGCCCAAGGGGATGTCCACGCCGCTTCCCGCCTTGTGCAGTACCACGGCGACGGCGGCTTGCAGCGCCATGAACTCGGTGACGCCCAACTCGCGGCACCGCTCGGCGAGCTTGGCGCGGGTAGTCGAATCGATACAGAATGTCACCGATTCGCCGTCCCCGCTGGGCAGTGGCGGGCGGGGGAAGTCGGGTCGCAGCCCGCTGGCCTCCGGTAGGCCGGCCAATTGGCTCTTCCAGTAGCCCCGCTGCTCGGCGGCAACCGCCGTCTCTTGTCCGCCCGGCTCGCCCAGGAAGGTGCGTTGCCAGGCAGCGTAATCCGCATACTGCACGCGCAGCGGCGCCCACGACGGGGCTTCGCCGTCGCGCCGCGCACGGTAGGCGGTGATGACGTCGGAGAACAGCACGCCCGCAGACCAGTGGTCGGACGCGATGTGATGGACCACCAGCGACAGCACCTGTTCGCCGGTGTATCCGGTGTCCAGCACGGCGACGCGGATCGGCCATTCGCGATCCAGTTCGAAGCAGTGCCGGCGCTCGGCCTCGAGTCGCTCCCGCAACCACTCATCGCCATCGCCCGCGTCACGGCGCACCGCAAGCTCGCTCACCGGGTTTACCACCTGGTACGGAACGCCCTCGACATCGATGTAGGTGGTGCGCAGGATCTCGTGACGGGCCACGACGTCACCGACCGCGGCGACCAGCGCGTCGATGTCCCACGGTCCAGTCAACTTCGCGGCGAACGGGATGTTGTTGATCGGACTCGGCCCGTCGACGCGGTAGGCGAACCAGCTACGCAGTTGCGACGCCGATAGCGGAAGCGGTTCGTCGTGGGTGGTCGCAACGAGTTTGGGCCGTGCCTGCGCACGGCCACCGGATCGCAGCTCGTCGACCCGCTCCGCCAGCAGTCCGACGGTGGCGAGCTCGAAGATGTCGCGGATACCCAGCTCGACTTCGCATTCCGAGCGGATCGCGGTGGCCAGTTTGGTGGCCACCAGCGAGTGGCCGCCGAGATCGAAAAACGAGTCGTCCACGCCGATCCGATCGTGACCGAGCAAGCTGGAAAACAGTGCGGCGATGCGGCGTTCGGTCACGGTGGCGGGGTCGCGGTATTGCATCTTCGCCGCGATTTCAGGCTCCGGCAATGCCGTGCGGTCGATCTTGCCGTGCGCCGTGATCGGTATCTCGTCGAGCACGACATAGGCGGCCGGGGTCATGTACTCCGGCAGCGCTGCCGCCACCCTCGCCCGAATCCGCTCGAGGTCAACGGTGTCGCGGCCGGCGCCATCGGCGGGCGTCAGATAACCCACCAAGCTCTTGCCCAGATGTGGCAGGTCCGCGGTCAGCACGACTGCCTGCCCGACACTGGGGTCAACCGAGATCGCCGCGCCGACCTCGCCCAGTTCGATACGGAAGCCACGAATCTTCACCTGCTCGTCGGCCCGACCGACGAACTCGATATCGCCGTCGGCGTTGCGACGTGCCAGGTCGCCGGAACGGTACAGCCGGGCGCCGGGCGTAAAAGGATCGGCGACGAAGCGTTCCGCGGTCAGGCCCGGCCTGCGATGGTAGCCGCCCGCCACATGCGTCCCACCGATGTAGATTTCGCCGATCACGCCCACCGGAACTGGTTGTAGCGCGTCGTCGAGGAGATGCACCTGGGTATTGATCTTGGGTCGGCCGATCGGCACCACCCGGGTGCCCTGCGCGCCCTCCACCGGGTAACTGGTGGCGTTGACCACGGTTTCGGTGGGGCCGTAGAAGTTGTACAACAGCGCGTCGAACGTGGCATGAAATTTATCGGCGATCTCGCCGGGCAGGGGTTCACCACCGATGGGCACCCGGCGCAGGGTGCGCCACTGGTTGACGCCGGGCAGCGACAGGAACAAGCCCAGCAGCGAGGGAACGAAGTGCATCGAGGTGATGCCCTCGCGCCGCAGCAACTCGGTCAGGTATCCGATGTCGCGCAGGCCGTCCGGCCGCGGAATCACGAGGCGTGCACCGCAAATCAGCGTGCCGAAGATTTCGCCCATCGACACGTCGAAGCTGGGCGAGGCCACTTGCAGCAACCGGTCGGTTTCGTCGACTCGGTATTCTTCGCCGAACCAGACGAAGTACTCGGCGATCGGCGCGTGCGGCACCGGAACGCCCTTGGGTAGCCCGGTAGAACCCGAGGTATAGATCAGATAGGCGGTGTTGCGCGGGCTCAGCGGCCGGACCAGTTCGGCACTCCCCGGAGCGGTCGCCGGATAGTCGGTCAGCCCGGTAACGGGTTCGCGCAAAACCAGTTTCGCCGCCGCGTCATCCAGAATGAACGCCACTCGCTCGTCCGGATATGCCGGGTCGACCGGCAGATACACCGCTCCGGCTTTGAGAATGCCCAGCGCGGTGATGACCAATTCGGGTGACTTGTCGAGCAAGACCGCCACTCGGTCCTCGGTGCCGATTCCGTGGCCGATCAGCCAATGCGCCAGCCGGTTTGATTCCTCGCCGATCTCGCGATAGCTGTACTGACGACCTTCGTAGACGACGGCGACGGCGTCCGGCGTCAGGGCCGCGCGCGCGGTGACCAGGTCGGGCAGCGTGCTGGCCGGGGTGCTGAAGCTTTCACCCGACGAAACTTGGCGCAGCCACGCGGCGTCGTCCTCGCTCATCAGTCCGCACGCCGACAGCGTGATATCCGGATTCGCCAGCGCGTTGTCCAACAGGACGCCGTAGTGCTGCAGGAGTTGATCGACCAACGGTCGATCCAAAACCTCGACCAGGTACTCGGCCTCGACCACGGCACCGCGATCCGAACCCGCTGCGGGCCTGTCCAATTCGACCATCAGGCTCAGTGGCAGTTGGCTGACGTGGCCGCGCAGCTGGGCGCGCTCGCACCGCACGCCCGGCGGGCAGAAGCCGCCGCCGTCGGGCTCGCGTAATCCGAAGCTGACGCGGGTCATTCGCTCGGCCCCGTGCCGGCGGTCCGGGTTGGAGGCACGCACGAGCCACTCCAGGTCGACGTGCGAGTGGGCGAGGGCGCCTAGCGCGCCGTCCCGGGTCTGCACCAGGAGCTCGCGGAACGTCAACCGGGGCTCCGGCCGCATCCGCATCACCAGGGTGTTGCCGTAATACCCGATCGCACTCTCGGTCCCGGCGCTGCGATTGAGCACCGGGGTGGCGACCAGGAAGTCCGATGCGTGCGTGTAGCGATGCACCAGCGCGCCGAACGCGGCCGTCAACACCATGTAGGGGGTGGCGCCGGTTTCCCTGGCCAGCGTCGCGGCACGCCGGATGGTTTCTGCCGACAGCCGCGCGGTGGCCCGCTGCGCGCGCCAGGTGCTGGGCACCACCGAGCCGCTGGGGCCGGGAAGCTCAAGCGGTTCAGGCAGATCCGACATCAGCGAACGCCAATAAGCCTGATCCTCGTCACTGCTTCGCACTGGGTCGGTGGCAATGTTCAGCGGCGTTCCCGTGCCGCCGTCGACGTAGGCGCGGGTGAGGTCGGTGAAGAACGGAGCCCACGAACCGTCGTCCCACGCGACATGGTGCGCGGTGAGCAGCAGGATCAACTCGTCGGGGCCCACTCGCACGGCCGCGACCCGCAACGGCGAATCCTTGTCCAGGTCGAACGGCTGCGCAAACTGTCGCTGCGCCAGCACTTCCAGCCTGAGCCGCCGGGCTTGCTCGGCAAGGCCGGACAAATCGTGCTCGGCCCAGTCCGGCCGCAGATCTGCACGAATCACCGGATAGGGGTTGCCGTCCCCGTCCGTCTGGTACGTCGTGCGCAGGATCGGGTGACGCACCGCGACGGCCTCCACTGCCTGCCGCAGTCGCGTGATATCGACGTTGCCGGTGACGCGATAAGAGACGCAGATGTTGAGTAGCGCGCTGTTGGGGTCGACTGACTGGACGAACCACATCCGGCGCTGGCCATCGGACATCTCCGGAAGCTGCTCGGTATCCATCGCAGCGTCAGCGTCGTCGGCGACGGCCGGTCGAGACAGGCCACGCTCAGCGATCTTGCGGCGCAGCAATTCCAGGCGTTGCGCATCGAGCGTGCCGAGGCCGGTGGTGTCAGTCACGCGTGGATTCCAACCTTCCTCGTGTCTTGGCCGTTGGTCGAGCCAGAGCCCAAGACGTCGATCAATTCGTTGACGGTGATTCCGCCGAGCATCCGCGCCACCGGCGCCGAGTGCCCCACGGCCCGGCGCAGGCGTCGGCGCAGATCGAGCGCCAACAGCGAATCCAGACCGAGGTCAATGAGCGACGCGGTCGGGTCGATCGACACCGAATCGCCCATGTGCAGCGTCGCCGCGAGCTCACCCCGCACGACGTCGGCGAGCGGTCGCCCACCGGAGTGGTTGCGCTGCTGGGCATCCGCCAGGCCCGACGGCGCTTGGAACGGCATCGAGATTCCCTGGCTCTCGAAGAACACCCGAAGCCGATCGAAGTCCGCGTCGAAGATCAACGGATCGTCGCCATACCGACCCAGACTGGCGTCCACCGCCGACTCGGATCGCATGGCAACGAGACCCGAGCGCTGAGTGCGGGCGAGCTCATCGGCCGTCACAACTCCGGCGTCTTGCCACAGTCCCCATCGAATCGCCGTGCAGTCCAAGCCCCTTGAACGCAGCTGGGCAGCCAGTACATCGAGGATCCGGTTCGACGCCGCGTACGCGGCGTGGCCACGACCACCCCAGACTCCAAACACCGACGAGCAAGCCAAGACCCGGCAGTCCGGCTGCAACGGCCACACGTCGGCCATCACCGCCAGCCCCCTTACCTTCGCGGCACACACCGCGGCGAGGTCGGCACCGGTGAGGTCGGCGTGGACGGATGCCGCGGCAATTCCGGCGGTGTGGATCAGCATCGATGCGCCGGTGCCGCCGTATTCGGCGGCGACGGCCGCTACCGCCGCGCGATCGGTGATATCGCACTGCGCGGCGAACACCTGCACGTCATGTTGCCCGGCCAGCCGGCTCATCGCCTCGGGCTCTATACCGTTGCGACTCAACAGGACTACTTTGCGCGCGCCGTGTTCGATGCAGTACTGCGCGTAACGCAGACCGATCGCACCGCTGCCACCCGTTATCACCACGTTCTGCAGCACGGCCGCGTCGAGCGGTCGCGTGGTGACGGAATCGTGATGCTCGCGCAGGGTCCGGATGAAGCGTCGCGGCGCAGACGTGCCCCGAACGGTGTTGACGCGCAAAGCCATGACACCGGCGTTGTCGAGCAGCGCGTCGAGGACGGCGGCCGCGGTCTGCTCGTCCACCTCGCCGGCGGGCAGGTCGAGAGTTCCGAATGCCTGGTCGCCGTATTCGAAACCGACGCTGCGGTGCATCGCGGCGAGCGCTGACTGTGCAGGCCGGGGATCTGCATCACCGGGCAGGACCCTCTCCCCACCGGCGGTGAGCAGCCACACGGTTCGGCATCGCGGGCCGATGATCGCGTCGTAATCCGGCAACCCCACATCGGTGCGGGCGGCGATCTGTTCGACAGCGTCCACCGCGTCAGGCTGATTGAGTTCCGGTGCGATCACCGCGACGATTTCCGCCTCGCTCGGCCGCACCGACTCGTGATGCGCCGCGGCGGCGGCGGTCAGTAGCCGCGCCAGCGGTGCGTCGCTGTCGCCGACGATCGCGATCCCGCAACGTGTCGTGTGCGATGGCGTCTTTTGCACCGTTGGCTGCCAATCTTCGACGGCGATGGTCAGCGCGGTGGTCGACTCCGAGACCCTGCCGGTGCCTGGGTGGGGCGCGGCCCATAAATGCACCGCTCGCATTGGGGCATTGGGGAATCCGCGCAGCGGTGGTTTCAGACCCGCGGGCAACGCGTCGGCCCATGGGTAGCCGGGATCAGCTATGGCAGCGGCGGCGATGTTCGCCGACAACACATCGCTGATCGGCTCGTCACGGTGGCCCGAGCCGACAATCACCGCCGAGTCGTCACCGACCAGTTCGACCAGCGGGTACAACAGCGAAGGATGCGCGGACACCTCTATGAAAGAGTTGGCCCCGCATTTCTGGCCGGCTACGACCGCGCGGTCAAAACGCACTGTGCCGCAAAGACTTTCATACCAGTACTGAGCGAAATCAACGCCGCTACCGACTTCGGCGCCGATGGCCGAGCCGATGAAAGCCATCGGGCCCTCGGCGAAGCTCGACGTGGGTAGCAGTTCGTTCAGTTCGGCGCGCAGCGGCCGCAGCGCGCTGGTATGGCCTGGATAGTCCACGGTGAGCCGGTGCGCGAACACGCCCCGCTGCTGAGCCAGCTCCGTTACGGCGATCACGGCGTCGTGGTCCCCCGACACCACGGTGGCCGACGGTGCGTTGACCGCGGATACCTCCAGCCAGCCCGGCGTTTCACCGATCAGCGCGTTCGCCTCGTCGACCCCGACGCCGAGCACAGCCATGCCATAGTGGCCGGTCAGCCGGTCGACTGCCGCTGCGCGCGCCCCGACCAGTGCGACCGCATCGGATAACGAGATCTTGTCGGCCACATAGGCCGCCGCGATCTCGCCGAGGCTGTGTCCGATGGTGATATCGGGAAGCACTCCGCAGAATCGCCACTGCGATGCCAAGCTGACCGCGTGGACGAATTGCGCTCCCTGGATCTGGGTCCGTGACCATTTCTGGTCGTCGTCACCCTGCAGGTACGGCAGCGGCGACGATAGCCCCGCCGCGACGAACGCCGCCACGCAGCGGTCGGCTTCGGCACGGTATGCGGGCAGCCGGCGGTAGGCATCGGCTCCCATCGACTGCCACTGGTTACCCTGCCCCGGGAAGACGAACGCGGCAGATGGCGCAACGCTTTTCGACGACCGGGCGATCAGCGGATGCTCTTCGTCGTGGGCCAGCGCGGACAGGCCGTCCACCAGCTCGCTGCGATTGGCCGCCCGCACCACGGCACGGTGCCGTCGTACACGTCGCAGGCGGATCAGGGTGGACGCGACTTCAGCCGTCGGATCGTGGTCCGGCGCGATTCGGTCGACGTGGCCGAGGATCGCCCATGCGTCCTGCGTGATCAGCGTTTCGTCATGCGCCGAAAGTAAAACCGGCACACGCCCGTCGGGCAGCGGATGGGCCAGCATCACGCCACCTCGGGAAGTGCGACGATGACGTGGGCGTTGGTGCCCGCGATCCCGAACGCTGACGTGGCTGCGACCCGTTGACCATTGACGGCAGGCCACGGCGTCAATGTGGTCGCAAGGCGCAAACCTTGCTTTTCCCAGTCGATCTCGGGGCTCGCCTCGGCAACATGCAAGGTGGGCGGCACCGCGCAGTGCTCGGCGGCCACCAGAATCTTGGCCAGACCCAACGCCCCGCTGGCAGCCAAGGCGTGGCCCAGGTTTGATTTCACCGATCCCAACAGGGCGCCGCGACCGGGTTCGGTGTCGCCGTATGTCTGCGCCAGCGACTGCAACTCGGTACGGTCCCCGAGCCTGGTGCCGGTGCCATGCCCTTCGACCATCCCGACCTCGTCGGGACGGACACCCGCCTCGGCGATGGCGCGACGGAACAAACTGACCTGGGCCGCGCCGTTCGGCGCACTCAGACCGGCACTGCGGCCGTCGTGGTTGGTGGCGCTGCCGCGAACTTCGGCAAGGATGTATCGCCCGTCACGTAGTGCCGCTGACTTTCGTTGCAGCACAAAGACCGCTGCCCCCTCCGCCCAGACGGTCCCGCTGGCCTGGGCGCTGAAAGCACGGCAGTGGCCGTCGTCAGACAGGGCGTGCTGCTTGGAGAACTCGACGAAGAATCCCGGCGAGCCCAGCACGTTGACTCCGCCGGCCAGCGCCACGTCGCAGTCACCGTTCTGCACTCCGCGCACGGCAGCGTGAAAAGCCACCAGCGCCGACGCGCACGACGAGTCGATCGTCACCGCCGGGCCCATCGATCCCAGGGTGTAAGCGATCCGGCCGGATATCACGCTCAACGCCGTCCCGGCGAGCAGATGGCCGCTGTATTCCGAGAACTCAGCCATCTGCGGTCCGTAACCGGTGGCGGACGCACCTAGATAGCAGCCCATATCGTGGCCGGCCATGTCGTCCGGATTGATGCCGCTGTTTTCCAGCGCCCGCCACGACACCCGCAGCGCTACACGCTGCTGGGGATCCATCGCGACGGCCTCACGCGGCGAAATCCCGAAGAATTCCGGATCGAACGTGGTCGCGCCGGCGAGGAATCCGCCACGGTCATGGATCTCTTTGAAACCGTTGCGCCGTGACCCGGCGAGCAGTTCGCGGATCGACCAGCCGCGATCGGTGGGGAACGGACTCAGCGCCTCGCGGCCGTGGACCAGCAACTCCCAATACGCCTCGGCGGTGTCGATCCCGCCGGGCGCTTCCAGCGCCATCCCGACGATCACCACCGGGTCGTCGGCCGCAAACCTGTGCTCAGCCACCAGCATTCACCTGCGCGGCAACGGCTTCGATGTGATCGTCGAGGTAGAAGTGTCCGCCGTCGTACCAGGACAGGTCGAACGAGCCGGCGGTGTGCTCCTGCCACAGTTGAAGTTCTGCGGCATCAACGCGCAGGTCGCCATGGGCTCCCAATACGGAAATGTCGGCGGAGATTTGAATGTCGGGGCCGCAGGTGTAGCGGTTGATCGCGGCGTAGTCGGCACGCATTGCGGTGACCAGCAGCTCGGCAAATTCCGGGTCGGCGAGCAGGGCGGCATCGGTCCCGCCGAAGTCGGTCATATCGACGAGCAGATCGTCGTGGCTGGTCGGCAAATCAGGTTTAGCTGCGACGGCCGACGGCGCGGGAGCCGCCGACGCCCACAGCCGTTCCACTGCGGCGCCGCGGGATTCGGCGATCCTGGCGAATTCGAAAGCGACGACTGCACCCATGCTGTGGCCGAAGAGCCGCAAGGGCGCCACCTGACGCCAGGGACCGGCGATGAACAAACTGCGTGCGAGATCCTGCACGTTTTCGGCGGCGGGCTCACGGAGTCGCTCAGCGCGCAGCGGATACTGGACGATGTACGCATCACCGCCGCCAGCGGCCAGCGCGAGCGCCAGCTTGCGGTAGCCCGTCGCCGCGCCGCCGGCGTGCGGGAACACGACGGTAGCGCCTTGCGCTCCCGCGCCCCGGCCGGGGATTCGCTTGATCCAGGAAGGAAATTCCTTCTTCTGCACCGCTCTCAGATTGTCGAAAATCATTGCACCGTGTCAATTCCAGCGATGGCGGCCGCAACGTGGCCGGCGTCCATGTGGATGACTTCCAGGTATAGCTCGGCGACCTGATCCAGCCGGGCCGGATCGG
>NZ_JBAPRN010000576.1:0-3954 GCF_049281135.1 Mycobacterium sp.
CGCCCGAACGGTTCCATCCGCATTCCGCCACTGGCCCTCAACCAGACCCGCGAAGAGCGGGAGAATCACCTGGGTACCCGCCGCTATCTCGCCGAGCATCTTGGTTCGCCGCGGATGCCGGACGACCCGATCACCGATGTGCACCAAAACGTCGCCGCAGCTTTACAGGCGGGTCTCGACCGGGCTATGGAACATCTCTGCGGGCACTTCGCGGCGCAGACAGGGTTGCGCAAGTTGGCGATGGCCGGCGGTGTCGCACTGAATTGCACATCCAATGGAAAGCTGCTTCAGTCCGGACTCTTTGATGACGTCTACATTCAGCCTGCGGCGGGCGACGACGGGTCTGCACTGGGGGCAGCTCTCTACCGGGCCTCGCTGCTCGACGGGGATCTACCGAATCGGCGGTTTGCGGTGCCGTTTCTCGGTCCCGCCCCGTCTCGTGACGCAATCGAATCCGCGATCTCAGAGGTGGGGGACCGGATCGAGGTAGAACGGTTCGATGGGCTGGAGCCGGCGTGCGAGCGGGCCGCCGACCTGATCCGAGACGGCCACGTCCTCGCGTGGTACCGGGGGCGGATGGAGTTCGGCCCACGTGCTCTGGGACACCGCAGCATTCTGGCCGATCCCGGACACCCGGCGATGCGCGACCGAATCAACTCGATGGTCAAGATGCGAGAAGCCTTTCGGCCCTTCGCTCCTGCGGTCACGATCGAGCAGGTGGATCGCTGGTTCGAGGTGCCGCCGATGACCGAACTGGCGTACATGATCATCACTGCGGATGTCCGAGAAGAACATCGCGCTCACCTCCCAGCGGTGACACACGTCAACGGGTCGGCTCGGGTACAGACCGTCAACAAGAACGACAATGCCTCGTTTCACACATTGCTCGGCGCGGTCGGCCGGTCCACGGGTCGCGAGATGGTTCTCAACACGAGCTTTAACGTCAAAGGACAACCCATCGTCAACACCCCGGCAGAGGCCATGGAGACGTTCCTCGGTACCGGAATCGAGTTCCTATTTCTGGAAAACACTCTGGTTCGCCGAGTACGGTAGGCAGGTGACATCGCGCATTCGGGCTCGGGACGTTCCCACAATCTGATAGTAAGTAGCTTGACTGGGGCAAGTCGACGCTTTTCTCGCGGCTGATGGCCGACAACCAATCCGGAGAACCCTTGAGTACCAACCCTTTCGACGATGATAACGGCAACTTCTACGTGCTTGTCAATGACGAGGAACAGCACAGCTTGTGGCCATCGTTCGCGGAGGTCCCAACAGGCTGGAGGGTGGTTCACGGCGAGGCCGGCCGACAGGCGTGCCTGGACTTCATCGAGCAGAACTGGACCGATATTCGCCCAAGGAGCCTGCGCGAGAGACTCGCTTAGGTAAGCGCGCAGATCTGTTAGTCAGTTGAGCCAGCCGGGTTCGGGAGTCGGATGGATCTAGATGACCAGGCGGTGCCTGTTCCGCAGGGACTGCTGAGTGTTTGGGGTAATCGGGGAGTGTTGACCGAGCCCGCAACCTCCGCGTCGATTCCAATCTTGTGGGCGGGTCAGGTGGCCCGCATCCCGGATGCGGTGGCGCTGAGTTGTGTTGGCCGCTCTATGACTTACCGGGAGGTTGAGCAGACCGCTAACCGGTTGGCGCACTTGTTGACGGCTAATGGGGCGGGTCCGGGTGGCTGTGTGGCCGTACTGTTTTCCCGCTGCGCCGAGGCGATCGTGGCGATCCTGGCGGTGCTCAAAACCGGGGCCGCGTATTTGCCGATCGATCCCACGGTACCGGCGACGCGAGTCGGGTTTGTGATCGGCGACGCCGCGCCGACCGCAGTGATCACCACCGCGGATCTGGCCGATCGTCTTGATGGTTACGGGTTGGCGGTCATCGATGTGCACGATCCCGCTGTCGACGGCTACCCCGATACGGCGCTGACGCCACCGGACCCCGACGATATCGCCCACATCATCTACACCTCGGGAACCACCGGTGTGCCTAAAGGAGTGGCCGTCACCCACCGCAACATCACCCGATTGTTCGACGCACTCGATGCCGGTTTCGACCTGGCCGGCCAAGTGTGGACGCAGTGTCACTCCTACGCCTTCGACTACTCGGTCTGGGAGATCTGGGGGGCGCTGCTGCACGGTGGACGATTGGTGGTGGTGCCCGAAGCAGTGGCCCAATCACCGACAGACTTCCGCGCCCTGCTGATCGCCGAACACGTCAGCGTCCTGAGTCAAACCCCCTCTGCGGCGGCGATGTTATCCCCACACGGCCTGGAAGCCGTTGCGGTGCTGGTGCTCGCCGCTGAACCCTGTCCGCCCGAGTTAGTGAAGCGCTGGGCGACCGCGCGGGTGGTGATCAACGGCTATGGACCCACCGAAACCACGATCTATGCCTCCATCAGCGCACCGCTGACCGCAGACACCAACGTCGTGCCGATCGGTTCGCCGGTGCCCGGGGCGGCATTGTTTGTGCTCGATGAACTTTTGCGGCCGGTACCACCTGAAGTAGTGGGAGAGCTGTATGTCGCGGGCCACGGTGTGGGCGTGGGCTATTGGCGGCGCGCCGGACTGACCGGATCACGATTTGTGGCCTGCCCATTCGGCGTCCCCGGCACCCGCATGTATCGCACCGGCGACCTGGTCTGCTGGAGCCTCGACGGACAACTGCACTACCGCGGACGCGCCGACGACCAAGTCAAAATCCGCGGCTATCGCATCGAACTCGGCGAAATCCGCGCCGCACTTGCCGCATTGGACGGAGTCGACCACGCTGTCGTGGTCGCCCGCGAAGACCGTCCGGGCGACAAACGCCTGGTCGCCTACCTCACCGGCACGGCCGACCCCGCCTCGGTACGACCCGCACTGGCCCGACAACTCCCGCCCTACATGGTCCCCTCCGCCGTCGTCGCAATCGACACTGTGCCTCTGACACCCAACGGCAAACTCGACACCCGCGCCCTACCCGCACCCGACTACCAACACGACAATCACTACCAACCTCCTACCACCCCTACCGAAGAAATCCTCGCCGACATCTACGCCCAAGTCCTCGGACTCCAGCGCGTCGGAATTGAAGACTCCTTCTTCGACCTCGGCGGGGATTCACTGCAGGCCATGCGGGTGATCGACGCGGCGCAGGAATCACTCGATGCGCAACTCACGATCCGACACCTGTTCGACGCACCAGCGATTCGACAGTTAGCACAGCATGTCGGTGGGGTTGACAGCCGACGCGTCGTGTTGGCGCCCAGGGTTCGTCCCGGTGTGGTTCCGTTGTCGTTTGCTCAGCGCCGGCTGTGGTTCCTGCGTCAATTACATGGGCCCTCACCCGTGTACAACACGCCAATCGCTTTTTGGATCAGCGGGGCGCTGGATGTCGGGGCGCTGGCCGCAGCCCTCGATGACGTCACGGCCCGCCACGAATCGTTGCGTACCGTATTTCCGGACACTGGCGGTGTGCCTGTGCAAGAGGTGCTTTCGGCGCGGGCGGAAATGTGGCTGCGAGGAGGCGCCGCGGTCGTGTCGGTGCCGCAGCAGGATCTGGCCGATGAGTTGGCGGCGCTGGCTGAGTATCCGTTTGATTTGTCGGTTGAAGTTCCGATTCGTGCACAGATCTTTTCGGTGGGACCCGAGCAGTATGTGCTGGTAATTGTGTTGCACCACATTGCCTTTGACGGCTGGTCGCTGACCCCGATGTTTCGTGATGTGGGTGAGGCGTATCGCGCTCGTCGCGCGGGGCGGTCCCCGGGCTGGGCGCCGTTGGCGGTGCAGTATGTCGATTACACGTTGTGGCAGCGTGAACATCTCGGCGAGCTGGGCGATCCCGCCAGTGCGATCGCCGCGCAGTTGGCTTTTTGGGAGCAGACTCTGGCCGGGATGCCCGAACGCCTGGATCTCCCCACCGATCGGCCCTATCCGCCGGCGGCCGACTACCGCGGCGCACTGGTGGAAGTGG
>NZ_JBAPRN010000577.1:0-3733 GCF_049281135.1 Mycobacterium sp.
TTTCGCCGATGCGGTAGGCCGACTGATCGACGCTACTCGGCAACTTGGTGGGTAAGCGGAGGTCGGCGACAAGGTTGTCCATGCCCGCCCTCAGGCTCCCGCCGCCGGTGTCAATGAGCTCCTTCCAAAAGGCCGGGTTCGTCAGCGGGTTATTGGTCGGCGCGGCCGCAGCCATCACGTTGTCGATGAACAGCCGAAGCCGTTCCTTGGTGCGCCAGTCGACATCGGCATCGTCGAGCGCGCCTTCGACGGTGTCGCAGCAGGCCAGGTAGGAAAGTGCCACGCCGTTCAGCAACGAGTTGTCCGCCCAGGCACGGTCCCTGAAGCGGCTGTCCAATCTGCCGGGCGCCTCCGCTGGTTCGCCGCGTCCGATCCCGAACAGCTGCGTCGCGAGCCGCCCGATCCGCGATGCGACCGGTTTTGGGTGTCGGGCTAACGACCACGCGAACCGGGTCAGCTCGGGCAGCGGAAGCACTCCGCCGATTCCGGCGGAGGCTGCGTTCGCCATCACAGCCTCGAACCCGGCGCCGGCGCCGCTGTAGGCGAGGATGTCCTCGGTAGTAACTGCTGCGTTGGTGTCCGTCATCGCAGGTTAGCGCTCTCGGTGCAGAGGGAATGGAGCGGGACCTCTGTCACGCGTACCTCACAGCGGTGCGCTGGGTGCCGAGGTCGATGGCACCGTCGTTGGTTGCAATTGAGACTTCCATGATGTCGCCGTGCTGTAGGTACTTCGAGTTGCTGGCCTCGCGCTTCAAGAAGGCTTTTAGCTCTTGCGGTTTGGGGGGCGCGCCCAGAGCTGTCCCGACCGGCGTGCCGGTCATGATCAGATCACCGGTGCCCAACGGCTGGAATCGTGCCAGCGACTGCAACGCCTGCAGCGGTGGGTAGATCATGTCGCCGTGGACGAGCATGTTTTGTCTCACTTCCCCGTTGACCTGCAATTCGAGGCGCAGATCGCCGAAGCGGTTGAGTTCCTCGGCATCGAGAAGTACCAAGGCAGGGCCGACCGGGGTGAACGTCGGATACGACTTGGCTTCGTAGAACTGGGTTTTCGTCAGCTGGATGTCGCGGGCTGAAATGTCGTTGGTCACGACAAGACCGGCGATGAAGTCGGCCAGGTTCGACTCGGTGATTTCGGTGCCCACCGGAATATCCCGGCCGATTACCAGTCCGATCTCGACCTCGTAGTCGAGGAGCTCGACATGCGGGGGCTTGATAATCGTGCCAAAGGGCCCATTAATTGAACCAGATGTCTTGCGAAAGAAGGTGAGCGGAATCGTCTTTGGATCCATGCCGGCGCCCTTGACGTGGGATGCGAAGTTCGTCATCTGCGCCACCACGCGGCAGGGAACGGACACCGGGGAGATCAGGCGAAGGCTGTTGACGCGAATGGTGTGTGCGGTGTGGACGGCGGCGTCGATGGCCGTGCGGTGGGTCAGCAACTCACCGGTGGTAGCTGCAGGCATGGCGATTCTGGCTGCGACATCGGCAGTTTGGACCCACCAGCCATCCGCAGTTCGAAGGATTGAGGTGGTCATGAGTTGCCTACTTTCCGGGTGGCGACCCAGTCTCAGTGCTAGTCGCAAGGGAGCCCTTGCTGCCGGGGGGCTCCCTTCAACTGTGTCGACTCCCCGGTTCAGGGTGGAATCGAACGCATCGCGGTCGGCCGAAGTGTCGACAGGGAAACTGCTCCGGAGTTGCGTTAGTGGGTCGCAACGAAATCAGTGGAATGTCAGTGCTTCTTCGCAACCCGCTTCTCTTAGGCTGGCGATGTCCTTGAATCCGCAGATCGCCAGGCATAGGTCCAGCTCGGCCAGGAACGCTTTCAGGTAGTGCGTCAGGCTCTCGGCGCCGCCGTAGGAGAGGGCGTAGGCATAGGACCGGCCGATACCGACGGCGGTTGCTCCCAGTGCCAGCGCGATGATGGCGTCTGTGGCACTGCGTATGCCGCCATCGAACATGACTGGAGTGGAGCCCGCCGCCTCGACGACCCCCGGCAGCAATTGGAGGGTTGGGATCCCCGAATTTGCTTGGCGACCACCATGATTAGTGACGTAGAGTACGTCGGCACCGTTGTCGATCGCCAACCGGGCATCATCGGGGTGCTGAATCCCCTTGACCGTGATGGGGAGCTTAGTATTGGCACGGATCCAACGAAGGTCTTCCCACGACAACGGTGCTGCGAATATCGTCGCGTAGTAGCGCAGTGTCGCCGCCGGATCTTCGTGTGGTGGTTTCGCAAGGTGCTTGGTGAAGTTCTCGTCGGAGTAGTAATTCTCCATGCAGAAGCCGCGCGCTTGTGGATAGTTTCCGATCGCGAGGTCAGCCGGCCGGTAGCCCAGCGTCCAGGAATCAACGGTCATCACCACGCTGGAATACCCGCTGCTCTCAGCACGATCGAGGAAACTGACTGCCAGCTCACGGTCTTTCGGCAGATACAGTTGGAAATAGCTTGGCGTGGATCCAGCGTGCTTTCTAACGTCCTCCATGGGAGCCTGTGAGAACGTTGACAGCGTGAACGGCACACCGGTATCAGCGGATGCGCGTGCCGTGGCGAGGTCTCCTTGGAAGTCCGGCGAGCACAACCCGATCAGGCCTATCGGGGCCATGAACATCGGCGAGGCGAGATGGTTACCGAACAAGTCGATGGACAGGTCACGCTCGGGCGGGCTGACCATCATTCGCGGAATGATCCCGTAACGCGAATATGCATCGATATTGGCGCGCTGCGTGCGACCGTCGCCGGCCGCGGCCGAGACATACCGGTACACCCAATCAGGCATCGCGTCAAAGGCTTTCCGCTCAATCGATTCAAAGTCGAACGGGAACCGCGAACTTATGCCGTGTACTGCATCGCCATAGACGGTCCACTGCCAGTCCCCGAAGTTCTTTGTCATAGCGCTTCCTTCGTGTGTCGGGAGTTACTGGTCGCAACGACCACTCACGGCTTCCAGGGTTGTGAGAACGTTCGACCATGTCGATGTCCTGGGCGACAAAACCTGAGCGCCGACCTCTGTCCCGCCGTACACAACGGTCTAGAGGTGTTCTAGAGGACTACGTCCCGCGCTCGACTTTTATCCTGGCGGCTAAAGACATTCCGCGAAGCGCTGAATAAGGCTGTGGGTGTAACAACGGCGCGGGCTGCACCCAACATGCTCGAGCCCCGTCTGCATATCCGAAGGCTCGAAATAAGGAGGCTCAAATGCCCGATGCGGCTGCGGTTACGGAGAAGGCTGGGCTAACGGCGAAGGGAGTGGAGAGATACCTATCAGACTTGTCCAACTGGGGCCGGTGGGGCGGCGATGACCGGATCGGGACGCTCAATCTGATCACCGACGAGGTGAGACTCGCTGCGGCGTCCCTTATCCGGACCGGTCGGGCGATTTCGCTGTCCCGCCCGATCGACCCGCTTGACCCGGACCCGCTGGACTCGGGTTTCGCACTGGTGCAGCGTTTCATGACCCTGAACGAAGTGACCGATCACATCGGTCGCCGGTTGCGGTACGAGGCCGTCACCGAATACGTCGGTATCGCTGCACATGGCTCCAACACCCATGTGGATGGTCTTGCACATTATTCCTGGGACGGTAAGAACTACAACGGGTTCCCGACGAGCGACACCAACTCATTGCATGGGGCGCGATCGCTGTCCATGGAGCATGCCGAGCACGGCTTCGTCACACGCGGGGTGCTGTTGGACATAGCCGGCCTCTACGGCGTCAACTGGCTCGAG
>NZ_JBAPRN010000578.1:0-3779 GCF_049281135.1 Mycobacterium sp.
ACCATGCCCTTGCGGGTCCGCAGGGCAAGCACCGCGTCGCGCACCGCCGCGGGATCGACCCGCTCGTCGGCGGTTGCGTCCAATGCGGTCACCAGTTCGCCGTAGCGCAGCGGCGCGCTGCGACCCGAGGCGTCCAGCGCGAACTCCACCTCCAGCACGACAGCGGCTTCGGAGTGTTTGAGCACGCTGGTCCGGTATCCGAAACCGAGCTCGCCGGCCGGCGCCCAACGCACCGCACCGGTGCGCCGGTCCAGCAGCCGCACCCGGGTGATGGTGTCGGCCACCTCGACGCCGTAGGCCCCGACGTTCTGCACCGGGGTGGCACCCGCCGAGCCGGGAATGCCCGACAGGCACTCAAGCCCGCCCAGGCCGGCGGCGATGGCCGCGACCACCACGTCGTCCCAGACCGCACCCGCCCCGGCCCGCACGATGTTGCCCTCGACACCAATGTTGTTGTTGGCCAACCGAACTACGGTGAGATCGGTCAGCGTGTCGGCGATCACCACATTCGAGCCGCCGGCCAACACCAGCAGCGGCTGGGCGGCCTGGCCGTCGAGATGGCGAAGCGTCGCAACCACTTGCTCGGTGCTGGCGCAGGTGATCACCCGCGACGCGATCGGGCCGATCCGCAGCGTGGTCAGCGGCGCCAGCGGCACACTCTCGTCGACGCGCGCACCGGCGAAAACCGTTCCCACGTCACCCGGTTTCATGAGTCTTGACGGTAGCCTGACCTGCTATGCCGCGTTCGTTCGACATGTCCACCGACTACGTGGTCACCGTCGGAGAGGTTCTCCGGGCCTTCAGCGACGAGCAGTACTGGCTGGCCCGGCTGACCGACTCGGGCGCTGACGACACGACGCTGGATTCGATGCAACTCGGCGGCCCGTCCGGTGACGACGGCACCATCGACGTCGTCACCACCCAGGTGCTGCGCGCGGATCGGCTGCCGGGCGTGGTCACTCAGTTCCACCGCGGCGATCTGCGCATCCGCCGCGAAGAGCGCTGGGAGCCGATCACCGACGGCACCGCGACGGCGACCGTCACCGGCTCGATCCTTGACTCGCCGGCGTCATTGACCGGCACCGCGACGCTGGAGCCGCTGGCCGAATCGGGCGGCGCCCGGTTGAAGTTCCAGGCCACCGTCGAGGTGCGCATCCCGCTGGTCGGCGGCAAGCTGGAGAACTTCATCGGCAACCAACTGGTCGAGTTGCTGATCCGCGAGCAACGCTTCACCACCACGTGGATCGGCGAAACCACCTAGCCTGAACGGGTTTCAGGCGTCCCGCTCGGCGGTCGCGATGGCGCCCTTGAACAGGTCACCGATGACCTTCTTCAGCACGGGCGTCAACAGCCAATCAAGACCGGGGATCTTGGGCGTCGACACCAGGTGCCAGCTGGCCTCGGTTCCGGTTCCCGCCTCGCGCAGCGAAACCGTGCCGACGTGATCGCGGACCGGCGCGCCGGAGACCAACTTGTACGCGTAGCCGGAGGGTCGCTGGTAGGAGATGACCTCCTCGACGATCGCGGGTCCGAGCGCCTCGAGGCGTCGGACCGCGCCGACACCGTTCGGCGCGGGAGTGCCCTCGCGATCCAGCGTGCTGCGCCGGAGCAACGGCACGTAGTCCGCGATCCCGCGGTGGTTGGTCAGGACGTCGAACACTTTCTCGATCGGCGCCGTCGTGGATTGCGTCAGAGTGAACTCAACCATGGCCATGATTCTGGCATCCCCGACGACCCAGCTGATCCGCCGGGCGTAGCGGTGGCATTCCGGAGGTCACGGCATCGACGCCGGTATCGCTGCGCCCAGCTGCGCCGCCCTTGCGATCGCCCCTAGGCTGGCAGGCATGCGGATTGCGGTGGCGCAGATTCTCAGTGGCACCCACCCGGCCGACAACCTGCAGCTCGTGCGGGACTACACCGGGCGCGCTGCCGAATCCGGCGCATCGCTCGTGGTGTTCCCGGAGGCGACCATGTGCCGGTTCGGGGTTCCGCTGGCCCCGATCGCCGAGCCGGTCGACGGGCCATGGGCTGACGGGGTTCGCGAAATCGCGGCCGGCGCCGGCATCACGGTGGTGGCGGGCATGTTCTCCCCCGCCGACGACGGCCGGGTCCACAACACGCTGTTGGTGACGGGACCGGGCGCCGACGCCCACTACGACAAAATCCACCTCTACGACGCCTTCGGGTTCACCGAGTCGACCACGGTCGCACCCGGCCGCGTGCCGGTCGTGGTCGACGTCGACGGTGTCGGGGTGGGGCTGACCACCTGCTACGACCTCCGCTTTCCCGAACTGTTCAGCACGCTGGCCCGCCGCGGGGCTCAGCTGGTGGCGGTCAGCGCGTCGTGGGCAGCCGGCCCCGGAAAGCTCGAGCAGTGGACGTTGCTGGCTCGTGCCCGGGCGCTGGACTCCACCAGCTACATCGTCGCGGCCGGGCAGGCCGACCCCGGTGAGCCGCTGGCCTCCAGCGCCCCCACCGGGGTGGGCGGCAGCCTGGTGGTTTCGCCGTTCGGCGACGTGGTGGCCGCAGCGGGCGCCGACCCGCAACTACTGCTCGCCGACGTCGCCCTCGAGCGGGTGTCGAAAGCCCGCGAGACTATTGCGGTGCTACGCAACTACTCAGCGTTCGCTAATCCGGATAAGGCAGAATCGCCCAGGTGACGAATCCGCAGGGACCGCCCCACCAGGACCCGTCCTCGATGTGGGCGCGTCCGAGCGATCAGAGTTCGCCCACCCAGCCGGTGCCGCAGCCCGGCCACCCGTATCAGCCACCGGCTCCGCCGACATATCTGCCGCCCGCCCAGGAATATCCGGCCACCGCGCCGTTTGAGCACCAGCCGCCGTTGCAGGACCCCGCCGATCCCGTGAAATCCGAACGGCGCTTCCGTTTCCGCGGCGACCCCGTGTCGATCATCTTGGTTCTCGTCATCGTGGCGGCACTGAGCATCGGCGGTCTGGTCGGCGGCGAACTCTATGCCCGCCACCGCGCCAACGACATCGTCGCGTCGGCGACCCAGTGCGTGATCCAGGACGGCGCCACCGCATCGTTCGGCTCGAGCCCATTCCTGTTGCAGCACTTGACCGGTCACTACAAGGACATCACGATTCACACAGCCGGCCACAACATCCGCAACGCCAAGGGCATGAAGGCCGACATCGAGATCGACGACGTCGATCTGCACGGCAACGCCGATTCCAAGGGGACCATCGGCAAGCTGGATGCCAACATCACCTGGACGTCGGACGGCATCCAGGAGACCATTCAGAATTCCTTGCCGTTCATCGGAGGCCTGGTCAACGGCGTCAGCACCAACCCCAACGACGGCACCATCGAGCTCACCGGGGCGATGGGCCTGGGCGGCGTCACGGTGAAGCCGCAGGTTTCCGACGGCCAGCTGACGCTGCAGGTCTACAAAGTCAACGCGCTCGGCGTCCTCATCCCTCACGAGACCGCGCAGACCGCGCTGAACACGTTCACCGCGGCGCTACTCAAGCAATATCCGCTGGGCATCAAGGCCGACAGCGTTCAGGTCACCAATGACGGTGTGGTGGCGCACTTTTCGACGCAGAACGCATCGATACCGGCAGCCCAGAGCGACCCCTGTTTCGCCCATGTCTAGCGCAGGCCGCCGATGACGAATCCGCCACCAGGCCCCGGTAACGGCGGTCCGCCGGAAAGAGGCCGCCCGCCGAAGCCGCCCGGACCACCCAACCGCGGCTTCTTCCCGCGCCGTCAGCCTCCGCCACCGTCGGAGTCACCGACCCGCCACATCCCCCAGC
>NZ_JBAPRN010000579.1:0-1921 GCF_049281135.1 Mycobacterium sp.
CACCCTGATGTCATGGGGAACATTGGATCTGCCCGCCGCTCTTGAGGAGTTCCGCCGCTCCAATCCATTGATCACCGTTCGCCTGCGGCAAAGTCTGACCGGTTCAGCCGGACATCTGACCGCCATCGTCGACGGTCAAATGGACATGGCCCTGGTGTCGATCACATCGCCGGGGTCCCAGCTGGTCGCGATGCGTGAGCTGATGAGCGAGCCCATGGTGTTCGTCTGCGAATCCAGCCATGCACTGGCAGATCGGCGAAAAGTCGCACTCGCCGACCTCGCCGGCCACGACTTCATCAACTTCCCGCTCGGCTGGGGAATACGGCAGCGCCTCGATGCCGGATTCGCCGCTGCCGGCGTCCACCCGATCAACGCCTACGAAGTGGCCGATTATGCGATCGCCGCTGAACTCATCCGGCACCGACTGGCAAGCGCCATCCTGCCCGCGAGCGCTGCCAACCGCTTCCCCGATCTACGCACAGTTCGCGTGCATCCATCCATCACATGGACGCTGTCAATCGCCTACGCGGCATCCCAACGCGCCAGCCCCGCGATCAACGCGCTGATCGACACCCTGCTCCGCCATGTCGGCTGACGCAGTGCATCTGTCAACTCCTAACTATCACGGAGAACTACTGATGTCGCGGACGATGTCGATTGCCCTGCCCAAGGTTGACAACTGGGCGTCGAGGGTGTCACCCGCCGGATAGAGCCTGACGGTGTCCACACCGGCGTCTCGCCACACCGACAATCGCTGCCGCACCATGGATTCGGTGCCGACAAGCGTGGTTGCCAGCACCATCTCATCGGTCACCAGATCGGCTGCGCCGTTTCGGTCGCCGGCCTGCCAGCGCTCACGAACCTGGGTGGCGACATCAGCCCAGCCCTGCCGGCTATAGGCCTGGTTGTAGAAATTGGTCGAGGCCGATCCCATGCCCCCCAGACTGAATGCGAGCTCCTTCTTCCGGCTACCGACCATGACCCGTAACGCATCCTCGTCGGGCGCGAAGGCCACCTCGGCCCCCTGACAGATGTCGAGGCCGTCGCGGCCGCGCCCGCTGCGGGCCAGCCCCTCATCCAAATGAGTGAAGTAGGCTGCCTCGGCGCCCTCGGGCACGAAGCTGGTGCCAAGCCAACCGTCGGCGACTTCACCGGTCAACCGCAGCATGGCCGGCGACAGCGTCGCGAGGTAGATCGGGATCTTGTGCTCCGCGCGCATCGACAACTTCATCGGAACGGCGTCGCCGCCGGCCCGGGGAATGTGGAACTCACGGCCCCGATAGGCGATCTTCCCGCCATCGACCACTTGACGCACGATGTCGACTGTTTCCCTAAGACGAGACAGGGGGCGCGCAAACGAAACCCCGTGCAGCCCTTCGATGACCTGTGGACCGGACGCACCCAGGCCGAGTAGAAACCGTCCGCCGGACAGGTTGGACAGCGTGATCGCGGCCTGCGCCACCGCAACTGGCGTCCGAGTGCCGACTTGTATGACGCCCGAACCGAGCAGCAGGTGATCGGTCACTGCCGCGTAGTAACCCAGCGCCGACGGCGCGTCCGACCCCCAGGCCTCGGCGACCCACAAAACGTCCAGCCCCAGCTTCTCGGCTTCGACGGCGAAGTCTCGTTGCTGCGACCAGCGATCGAAGCTGGCGGCCTCAACCGTCGTGGCGGTCCGCATCAGCCTTCAGCCAGTTTCTTGATTTGGGCCAGGGTGGCGGCCATGTTCTGTTCGAACTCGCGCATCCGCACAAACACGATCTTCTGTTCCTTTTCCGGCATGCGATCGATCGCGAACGACAGCCCTGAGCGTGCGGGACCCATCTGCATCCACTCCGACAATTCCGTTCCACCGTTCCTGGGCTCAAGCCGGAAACGCCAGATCGCGGTCGGGTTCGCCGGATCCTCGACGGCCCAGGCG
>NZ_JBAPRN010000580.1:0-4280 GCF_049281135.1 Mycobacterium sp.
CTGCTAAGCCGTCCTTCGTAGAGTGGAGCAGCTTCTTATGGAGCGTTGAGATCGCGACCACCAGATGCATGACCGAGGGCAGTGTGATCTGCTGGCGAACGCTGCTGTAGCCAGGCTCACCGGGAGACAGCTGCACCCAATGGCCGGCGATCTGTGATGCCAATGCGGGCCGGAACCCCATGCTCTTCGTCAGGCCGCGAGCGTTGCCGCTGAAGTAGGTCTCTCTGCCGTCCACCTGCGCCAGGAGTACCTCGCCGTGCACCGTGATCCGCTGTAGCCCGCTCGAGGTCATGTCGATGCTCGTGACCTTGGACACTCCGCCGCCGCTCGTCACGTTCCGAATCGAGAGGCGCACCGCGCCGGAGGAGAGTGCGTCGGCGGTCGCCGCCCGAAGCAGCGCTTGGGGAGTCGCTGGGGGCGCTACCGTCGTCGCGACGGGTGCGCTCCGGGTGACCGGCGCGGCTTGCGGTGTCTGGCTCGAGCCTCCCTTGGTCACCTCGTAGCCGACTGCGAGCAGTGCGAGAACCGCGATGGCCGCGACGCCGGCAACAACAGGTCGGGAGGTAGGGCGACTGCTGCCACGGCGAGAGGGCGGCGCAGACTGCGGCACGATCGTGTCTGTCACCAATCAGAGGTCGGCCGAGGATGAGCCGGCCTTGAGCGGGTGCGCCGCCCAGCACAGCGCTCAGGTTGATGTCGCGCCGGCTGGCGTCACCACGGAGCCACCGATGTCTTGATCCAGAACGGTGATCGGTAGCCCCGCACGGATCAGGAAGCAGGTCTGCCAGATGTCATCGCTGTAGACAGCCGGGTACGTGCCGGGCGCGAGTGACGGTCCCCAGTTGTGCCGAAGCGGATCCTGCAGCAGCTGCTCGCCAGGAAGCGCGCTGTAGATGACGCTCTCGCGGACGGGCTGGCACGCGAGCAGACCGCCGTTGAGCACGGGGGCCACAATCAGCGGGTCCTTGGGCGATACATAGAACCGGAAGTGCCCGTACGCACCGTTGGCCTGGACGGCGTTCTGGGGATGCGCGGCGAGGTAGGCGACTCGATTTCCGGTGTCTCCGGTGAGGTCGAAGCCGGTGTTTGTCGGGATCCGGCCGGTGTTCTTCGCCTTCTGCCAGACCCTGGCCCAGCGTGAGGCGATGTGGGAAGCGGACTGCCTCTGCTCGGCAGTGATCGGCGGGGCGAAGCCCGCCGTCAGCGACGCGATGAGGGTTGGGGTGTTGCCGGGCGGCAGCCCGTACCCGCTGTCCTCGGTGACCAGCCAGGGTGAGCCGGAACGCTGCTTGGTGAACACCAGGACTTCGATCCAACCCTGGCCGTCGGTCTCGGTGCTGGCTTCTCCGATGAAGTGTGCCGGGTACCGGGTCTGAGGCGGCACGATGACGGTCGATGACAACATGCGACGCGGGGATATGACATCCAGGCACCCGCAGCCCACGGCAGCTTGCTCCCAGCTCTTGGCGGGCCCACTCGCCATCACGGCAAGGGCCGGAAGGTTCTTCGCGACCAACGCCGCCTCGTGGCGTGGCCAGTAGTGATCGAGCACCTGTTGCGCCATGGCTGGAGTGAGGATCGCCGAGGTGCCTGTCGGCGTGGCGCCCGCAGCGTGGTTGCTCGACCGGTTCAGCAGCACCCACCCGCCGCCAGCCGCCACGAACACCATGAGCACGACGAGCAGCGCCACGAGAGGAGCCCGCAGGCCGCGTGTGGTACGACGCGGTGGAGGGACCGGAAAGACCCACTCCATGTCCGGAGATGTGGGCCGTTCAGGATCAGCGGGCGAAGATGGTGTCACCCTGCCCCAGTCGACTGATTCGAGGATCAACTGAAGTGTCAGGAAACCAGTGAGACCGAGTCGCATCACTGTCAGCGAGCGTGCGGACCATGCTTCTGAGAGGGTGGCTGATCGGAGTGCGGTCCTCGTACGCGACCCCGCTCGTGGCACTCGATTCAGGGGGCGTCGTGAAGCTGCTACTCACCTCCGGGGGCGTCACCAACCCGGGCATCAGCGCTGCGCTGGTCGACCTGCTGGGCAAGCCGACCACCGAGGCGACTGCGCTCTGCATCCCGACCGCTCAGTGGGGCCACCCCCTGTGTGGCCCGGTCTCGGCGCGCGGATTCGTCAGCGGCCTGCCTCCGTGGGGTGGCATGACCTCGCTGGAGTGGAAGTCGCTGGGTCTGCTCGAACTGTCGACGCTGCCCAGCGTCGGTGCGGAGCGCTGGGTGCCCTGGGTCCGGGAGGCCGACGTGCTTCTGGTGGACGGGGGCGATGCGACGTACCTGTGCCACTGGGTTCGCGCGTCCGGGCTGGCAGACCTCCTGCCGTCAATGGCCGAAACGCTCTGGGTCGGAGTCAGCGCCGGCAGCATGGTGATGACTCCGAGGATTGGTGCCGACTTCGTGCACTGGCCGTCGGCGAAAGACGACCGGACTTTGGGGCTCGTCGACTTCTCGATCTTCCCCCATCTGGATGTCTTCCCGACGAACACTTCGGCCGAGGCGGAGCGTTGGGCCGCTGAGATCGGCGGTCCGGCGTTTGCCATCGACGACCAGACCGCCATCAAGGTGGCTGGTGACACCGTCGAGGTCGTCTCCGAGGGGCGCTGGCAGCAGTTTCCGTAGCGGCCTCGAACGCCTGGATCACGAGTGGTAGCGGATCGTCACACTCGCGCGGGATCCGGACTTGTTCAGGTTGGTGACCGAGATCGTTCCGCTGGCTCCCTTGAAGGATCCGGTGCCGCCGGTGATGGTTCCGGGCGTCGTGGGCGTGTTGTTGATCGTCACCTTCGCGTAGATAAGCCCAGCCTTCGTACCGAAGACAACCACCCCGACACCGCCGGTGCTTGAGGTGATGCGGCCATCGAGAATGCCGAAGCCGATGACCTTCCCGCCGCGCTCAGCTTCGGCGTCCTCGACGAACGTGCGCTTCGAGGGCTGGGTCTGCTTCTGCGTCACAGCGACGAACTTGAGGGTGTGGCTTGTCGACTCGGAACTGGCGAGCGCGGGCATCGCGACTGCGGCGATCCCGACTGCGCCTGCGCTACCTAGCGCGGCAAGGGCGAGGGCCTTCTGCATGACGTACCTCCAGTAGTTAAGGATGCTGTGTCGGCAACCTACGAGCCGGGCACACCCGCACGAATCACCTGCGCGAGCGATGTTCGGAGCCACGTCGTCCCCCTTGAGGAGGACGGATCAGCGATCGACCGCCAATCCGCCAAACGCGAGTCGACATCACCCGACCTGTGGCAGCATTTCGGCATGAGACGGGCGTGGGGGGTCTCGCTGGTGGCGCTGTTCGCAGCGCTGTTGGTGGGAATGCCGGCAGCTGCAAGCAACACCGCCTTCACCGCAAGCCGGGCACCCGGCATTGACGGTGTCGCCACCGGCCTGCGGCTGAACGCGGTCGACTGCTCGTCACCGGGCAACTGCGTGGCCGTGGGCTCACAGAACGGCAGCGGTGCCATCGACGTCGAGAAGGCCGGGAAGTGGAAGGCCGTCACTCTCTCGGCACGGACGGGCGCGGGCTCGACGAATCTCACCGCGGTGTCGTGTCCGGCGCCCGGCTCGTGCGTCGCAGTCGGCACCGACGGGAGCCAGGGTGTCATCGAGACTCAGGCCGGCAGCAAGTGGAAAGGCCTCGACGCCACCGGCGACGGCAGTCTCTATCCCGGATCGTACGAGGGCCAGCTCTCCTCCGTCTCGTGCCCTGCGGCTGGGTCCTGCGCAGCAGTCGGGCAGGCCATCCACGACAACTCGATGGGTACTCAGGAAACAGACGGATTGATCGCCGACCTCATCCCGAGCAAGAACCCCGGTAAGCCCAGCGTCTGGTAAGCGCAGAAGGCACCGGAGTACCTCAACATGAAAGAACCAGCGTCGCTCGCGAGCGTTTCCTGCTCTGCACCCGGCGAATGCCGTGCCGTGGGCTATGCCCTCGATGACTCCATCGATCACAACCAGTACGCGCTCATCGACGACCAGAAGAAGTACGTCTGGGCCTACGGCGCGGCCGCTGTAGCGGCCGACGCCAACGGCGGCGCGGCGGGACTTCAGTCGATCTCCTGTGTCGGAGCCACCTTCACCTGCATGTCGGCCGGCTACTACTCCACCGCCAAGCAGGGCCGCGCTCCCATGATTCAGACCACTGATTCCAAGGACCATTCGCAAGTCACCGCTGACCTCATCCCCACCGAGGACAACTCGGCTGAGCTTGATGCAACGTCTTGTGCCGCTAACGGCTTCTGCCAGTCGGTGGGCTCGGCGTCCGATCCTGG
>NZ_JBAPRN010000581.1:0-4035 GCF_049281135.1 Mycobacterium sp.
AGGTTGTCCCGCGCGACCATATACGAGCCGCCAGCCCGTGTGTAGGTCATGACAACCCCGCGATATGACGCGGTCACCAACGTCAAAATCACCAAGATGACGCCGATGATCGGAAGTAGCAGCACGAACGCGGCCATCCCCGCAGCCGGCAGCAGTTCGATCATGATCTGTTCGGGACCGTATGCGGTCGAGGAGATCGCATCCGGTGAAATCGCGCCGAGCGCAACAGGAGTCGACAATCTCTCCGATTCCAGTTGCTCGCTAGTCAGTGGTTTCCCGAGTAGACGCCGTTTCAAGACGTCGGATGACGAAGGCGAGATCCGCCGCCTGCCAAACATATCTTTCAAGTTCCATCCTCACTGGTCGAGCCCTTCGCAAAGGATTAGATGCGCCCTTCAGGCGCTCGCATTACGTAATACGCAACCGCCCTTCGCGAATGGCCCGACCACCGAGCGCTACCCACCCGCTGGGTCTACACCAGGTATAGATCACCGAACCCTTGCCCTGAGTGATGGTGAGATCGCGGTTCAGATAATCCGTGATGCGTATCGCAGCAGCACTGGTCGCCTCGTCCTCCTCCACACCCAGCTCCGGCGTGAAGGCCCGAGATCTTATGTGCCCAGCCGATTCGTCTACCCACGCCCACAGGTAGTGCGGAAAACCATCGGAGAAATCCCCCGGATCGGCGTCTCTCACATCGTGGGGTGAATTGAATTCGTGGAGAGCGAATTCCGGAGTCCATTCGGCGAACACCTCGACAGTGGTCAGATCACCCGTGTAATGGACTTCGACCACTCCGGCATGGAGTTGGAGATTGCGAATCGGTGTCCCACGGTCGCGCAACCACCAGGCCGCACCGACAGCCGAGTCACCAGCGAACACCAACTCCAGAGCGGGCGTGAATATCTCAACACGCGCCGAGCCAAACCCTGGCATCGGATCTTCAATGAAAGCCGTTTCGCTATAGCCCAATTCAGTAGCAATCCGTTGCCGGTCCGCCGAAGGCACTGCGCCTGCAGAGACCACGCCGAGCGGATTCCCAAATTTGCCGTCAGCATCGGTGAACACTCGCAGCACATTCAATCGATAGTCATGGGCGTCATTTCGTCCCGCATCTGCAGGATTTGTCGTTCACACCCGCCCGCCTAGCCCTGTCGGCCCCACCCACCCGGCTCACCCAAAGGCCGCTCAGCCGGCCGGCGGTGACCGACCTGGAAGACGAGATCACCAACGACGCGGCGATCACGGCTAAGGCCCCGCCGGCCGGATCAGCTAAAAAGACCAGCGCCGAAGGGTCATTCGTGATGATCGGTATATAAATCGACACGCTGAGACCGCACGCGAAGGCCACGGGCCTCGCTGCGCGGAACACCCAGGATGTATGGTCGACGGTCGCGCTGATCGCGCTCAGCCACTCGAACAGATTGCGATTGGGCTCAACGAAGGTCGTTCCCCGCTTGGACGCAACGGCCCGCGGAAAAACGGCGCTGTCCATGAACACTCCTACCCTCTCGACGACAGTCGAGAACCAAGGGGTAGAAGCCATTAGCCCCTTGACCAGCCGATTTACCGGTCAAAGGTGCGGTAGCGAGCTTCATCGCTGTTGCATTACCGACGACTGTACAACACATGTCCGGCGGGTGAACATCCGAATCGCAGTTTCGGCGGGTTGGGTCGCCCGAGCCTCTTTACACAGAGATCCCGCCCCGGTCCCTGGTAACAGCCCCGCGAGTGCCGCGAACGACATTCAGGATTCACAGGTAATGCGGAACCCGTACAGCGCCGCGCTATCACCACCAACGAACACACCGTTAGCACGGACCACATTGGTGCCCACGCGCAACCGGTGCCGTGTGACAACCGTCAGATCGTCCACGGCGGCCGTCCTGGCGGCGGCTGAACGCGCATCCTCGAAACTGTCATAGACCGAGACGGTCCACTCGCGGCCCGTGCAGGTATCCGCGAAATTTGTAACGCTCAGTACGTACACGGGAGACCCGAACCTTGCTGGCTAACAACGCTGATACGCAGCCCAACAAAGTCCGCATCATCGCTGCCGGCGTCATCTAGAGCACTGCACGCAAGCGCAACGAGACTAACTACTTCGACCTGAAAAACCCTTGATCGGTGCGGCGCTTGTAGGTGAAGTTGTTGATTGGGTGTACCCGGCGGTGTGCGGTGGTCGTTTCAGGCGGCGAGGGTGCCGATCTTGACGAGGTTGTGGGCGAAGACGCCGTGCCCGCACCAGGTTCGCGCTCCGGTGATGCCGGTGAGTTCGGTGCGGTTCCAGCCGTAACTGCGCTTCATGTGGTTGATCCGTCCCTCCGATCCGGTCCGCCATTTCACCTTGTCGCGGAAGGCGCGGCGGTGTTCGAACTCGCGGCGCGCCGCGCTGGGTTTACTCACCCGCGGGATCGCCACACTGCGCACGCCGAGGTCGTGCAGATCGCGTTCCACCGATGCCTGGCCGTAACCGCGGTCGGCGGTCACCGCCCGCGGAGTGTGTCCGGTCCTTGCAGCGATCCGTGCGATCGCCGGAACCAGTTGTGGGGCGTCGGGCGGGTTGCCGACCTCGACGTTGTGATCGAGGATGACCCCGTCGGCGTTGTCGAGGATCTGGGCTTTGTAACCGAACTCGACGGGCTTTCCCAGGCGTCCCTTGCGGATCGGTCGGGCATCGACGTCGTGCAGGCTCACCACTCGGCTCGCCGACTCGGGCATCACCCCGGACAGACGGCTACGCGCCTGGGCCACAACGCGTTCGGCGATTGCCGCGACGGTCTCTAGACGGTTGACTGCCCGGTGCAGCCGGCCCTTGCGATGGCCGGTGGCACCGCGCAGGGCACGTCGGGCGTTGCGGATCACCACGGTGGCCTCACCCATCGCCGCTTCGGCGATCCCGGCCAGTTCCCCGGTGATCCGTCGCACCGCGGCCTGAGCCGCATCGCGCTGCAGCTCACCGCGCAGTTTCAACTTCGCGACGATGGAGCGGGCGCGGCGCCCGGCCGAGCGGCGCCGATCACGTGATGCCGTGCGGGTGGCACCGCCAGCGGCCTTGATCCGCGCCACGCTGCGGGCCATCGAACCGATCGCCTTGGCCAGCAGGCCCGAATCGGTCGGATAGGACACCGCGGCGGTGATCACGGTGGTGTCGGCACGGACCTTGTCGGTGCGCAGCAGCTTGGCGGTGGCCGCCTTGGCCAGCAGTGCCTCGTTGAGGCCGGTGACCGCTTCGTCGCCGCAGCGGGTGGTGATCTTCATCAACGTCGTCGGGTGCGGCACCCGGGTTCCGAACGGGATCCGGCAAAACCGCTGCCAGGAGATCGAATCGGACACCTCCCGGCACAACGACTCGTAGCCCAGTCGGTAGCGGAACTTCAGAAACATCAACCGTAGATAGGTTTCCATCGGGATCGACGGCCGGCCGATCCGAGCATCGAAGTGCGCCGCGAACGGTGCGAAGAACACCGGATCCTCCAGCAGCGCATCCACCCGACCCAACTCGACCGGCAGCACCAACAACTCCGGCGGCAGGATGGAATCCCACAACGTCGGCTGATCATTTACAGTACGAAACACAATGTCCTCGAATCCTTCTCGCCAAGGGTTCGAGGACATTGTCCCAGTTCACGTGCTGTCAGGGCCTGCAGCCACGCCCGACTTTTTCAGGTCGAAGTAGCTAGCTAGCGATCAGGGCGAGCTCAACCTCACCCTTCTTTCGTTGCGACCCGTGGGTTAGCAGCTATGTGAAATCTATTGCAAGTCAGTAGATTTCGGGAGTGACCACCACACTGGTGGATATCACTCGTTATCCATGTTCAACTCCGCCATTTTCATCAGACGAATCACCGATCCAAGGCCGTTGTCGCGCAGGGCGTGACGAGCAGGGCGACCTCCTTGCGATCGGCGTAATCGAATGCATTCGACTACCGAAGACAAAGCAATCGATCGCCGACAACACTGATCGCCTGCTCGCCGGGTCGATACGGGCAACCGACATATTGGCGTCAACAGACCCGCAACGTCGTTCGGGCC
>NZ_JBAPRN010000582.1:0-7335 GCF_049281135.1 Mycobacterium sp.
GATGACGGTCGACGTCTTCTCCACCTTGGAGAACTGCCCGACGACCTGACCGACCGGGTTGAACGCCACGTCGACGGACTCGTTGGGGAACCTGTTGGTCGCCCGCACTGCCATGCCGGAAACCATGTACTGCAATGGCATTCCGAGCGGCTTCGGGTTGTCCGGCGCCTCCCACGCCTCGGTCCAGTCGTTGCGCAGCATCCGGGCCGGCTTGCCGGTGAACGAGCGGCTCCGCACGGTGTCGCGGCTGCCGGCCTTGATGTAGGCGGCCTGCTGAACCGGGGTGTTCGAGGACTCCTCGACCATCAACCACTGCGAGCCGGTCCACGCGCCCTGACAGCCCAACGCCAGAGCCGCGGCGATCTGCTGACCGCTGCCGATGCCACCCGCACCAAGAACCGGAACCGGAGCCACCTCCTTGACGACCTGGGGCCAGAGCACAACTGAGCCCACCTCGCCGCAGTGGCCGCCGGCCTCGCCACCCTGGGCGATGATGATGTCGACGCCCGCGTCGGCGTGCTTACGGGCTTGTGAGGGGGAGCCGCACAGCGCGGCAACTTTGAGTCCGGCGTCGTGGATGTGTTTGATCATTTCGGCCGGCGGGGTGCCGAGCGCGTTCGCGATCATCTTCACCTTCGGGTGCTTCAGCGCCACCTCGACCTGAGGAGTGGCCGTCGCCTCGGTCCAGCCGAGCAATTGCAGGCTGTCGCCGTCGCTGTCCTCGATGGGCACTCCGTGGTCGGCGAGAATTTTCTTCCCGAAGTCCAGGTGCTCCTGGGGCACCATCTTGCGCAGTGTCTCGGCAAGGTCCTCGGCGGACAGGTGCGAATCCATGCCCTCGTACTTATTGGGGATCACGATGTCGACCCCATACGGGTGGTCGCCGATGTTCTCGTCGATCCACTTGAGCTCGATCTCGAGCTGCTCGGGAGTGAAGCCGACCGCACCCAGCACGCCGAATCCGCCGGCCTTGCTCACCGCGACGACGACATCGCGGCAGTGCGTGAACGCGAAGATCGGAAACTCGATGCCGAGTTCGTCGCAGATGGGAGTGTGCATGCGTGGTCCTTATCTGGTTGCTTACAGCGCCGTAGGCGAACTGGAACGTGTTCTAGTTTAGTACGGATCCGGTCGGCTGTGACCACCCGGGCAAGGAGCGCTTTTCGCGGACCGTTCAGAACACGGCGTCGTGGACCACCCGCAGCACCAGAAACGCCAAGATGCAGACCGCGCAAGCCAGATGATCACGCCAGATGGTCCGCGCCAGGGCGGTTTGGGTGCTCAGGCTGCCAGAACGGCTGCCGAGTCGAACGGCATTGGGCACCGTATGCGTCGCGGCCACCAGAATCGGCGCGCCCGCCAGCAGAAACGACACCGCCACCAGCCAGCCCGGGTCGTTTCCTCCGACCGCCTGAAACCCCAACGCGCCCAGTAGGACCGCCATGACCACCGCGATGAGGTGGCTCATCGGTCGGGATTCGGTGACCGCGCGCCGGTAATAACGCGCGATGGAATCCAGCACCGACTCAGGCAGTTCACCGCCAGGATCCCGGTCCGCCAGGACCTGAGCGTCGAACATGAGGTCCATCCACAGCACGGCGAAGAGGAATCCGCTGCAGGCGGTCATCAGGGGAGTGGTAGCGCTCATCGTGTGATTGTTTCCCACTTCACCATCGCCGTAGGGCCGGTGGAACAAGTTCTAATTTCATGCCCGGCTGCGGTAGCGTGACGCGGCATGGGACGCGTGGACGGAAAAGTTGCACTGATCAGCGGCGGAGCTCGGGGGATGGGCGCTGCCCACGCTCGCACGCTGGTCGGCGAGGGCGCCAAGGTCGTGATCGGCGACATCCTCGACGATGACGGCAAGAAACTTGCCGACGAACTCGGCGACGCGGCGCGCTACGTCCACCTCGACGTCACCCAGCCCGAAGAGTGGGACGCCGCGGTATCCACCGCGGTCAACGACTTCGGCAAGCTGAACGTGTTGGTCAACAACGCCGGCATCGTGGCGCTCGGTCAGCTCGGACAGTTCAACGTGGACAAGTGGAACAAGGTCATCGACGTCAACCTGAATGGGACGTTCCACGGCATCCAAGCCGTCGTCGAGCCGATGAAGGCCGCGGGCGGCGGCTCCATCATCAATGTGTCGTCGATCGAGGGCCTGCGCGGCGCCGTCATGGTGCACCCGTACGTCGCTTCCAAGTGGGCGGTGCGCGGCCTGACCAAATCCGCCGCGCTCGAACTGGCCTCGCAGAACATCCGGGTCAACTCCATCCACCCTGGCTTCATCCGCACCCCGATGACCAAGCACTTCCCCGACGACATGGTCACCGTCCCGCTCGGCCGGCCCGGCGTCTCCGAGGAGGTCGCCACCTTCGTGCTGTTCCTGGCCAGCGACGAATCGTCGTATGCGACCGGGGCTGAATTCGTGATGGACGGCGGACTGGTCAACGACGTCCCGCACAAGTTCTGACCCCTAGCGGCACTTCTCGACGACGGTCTCGGCGAACCGCTCGATAGCGGCGCGGCAACCCGCGCGATCGTCCGGCCCGACGCCTTCTGCCATCCACGGCGCGCACATCACCGCGGTGATGCCGAGGTCTTCCGCGCGGCGGTAGAGATCGGCCGACGGCACCTCGAGCAGCGCCAGCATGATCTCGAACGGCTCGCCGTCACGTCCGTACTCGCGTCGCAAAGCCGTCAACTTCTGCACGTAACGAACCGCGTCGTCCCAGACGTACGCCGTGCCGACCCACCCGTCGCACAGCCGGGCGGCGCGGCGCAACGCCACCTCCGATTCGCCGCCGCACAAGATCGGCACCGGCGTCGCCGGGTGCGGCTCGAGCATCAACTCGGGTACCTGGTAATGCCGGCCACTCCAGGACACCCAGCCGCCCTGCCACAGCGCACGTAACGCCGGGATCATTTCGTCGAGCCGCTTTCCGCGGGTGCTGAAATCCTGCCCCAGCAGGTCGAATTCCTCGCGCATCCAGCCGGCGCCGACAGCCAGCGACACCCGACCGCCGGAGATGACCGACGCGGTTGCCACCTGTTTGGCGACCTCCACCAGCGGCCGGGACGGGGCGACGTAAATCGCGTTGGAGAACCGCAACCGTCGGGTAATCGATGACATCGCACCGATCATCACCCACGAATCCGGCCACGCCGTCTCCGCCGGCCACGGCGGGCGTCCGGCCGGTGACGGGTACGGCGATGTCAGATTGCGTGGATAGATCAAGTGGTCGGCACAGATCACCCCGTCGTAGCCACACTCGTCCAGCATTCGCGCGATCGCCAGCGCGTCGGTCGGCTCCATAAACGGTGTGCCAGACCAGAACTGCATCAGGCGCCGTTCCGGAGCATTGACCTGACCCGTGGGCGGCTGCCCGACACCGACTGCGGATCGTCGAGGGGCACGTCGTAGTACTTTATGTTCCTTTTCGAAATCGCGGGCGCAGGAGGGGCGGAGGCGCTAAGAAGTGGGAGGTGGATTTCGAACTCGACGCAGCGCAGGACGCCTGGCTGGCCGAGGTGCGCGCTTTCCTCACCGAGAACGCCACGCCCGCGCTGCGGTCCGAACTGGCCGAGCATGGCCAGGAATTGTCCGACCGGGAAGTCGCGGCATTCCGGCGCAAGATCGGCGAGCGGGGCTGGTTCGGGCTGAACTGGCCGTCGGATTACGGCGGTCTGGGACTCGGCGCCGTCTACCAGCACCTGCTGATGCGCGAGTTCGAGTATTGGGGCGTCCCGGGTCCGGACCTCACGGTGACCTCGGTCGCGCCGATGATCATGCGGCACGGGACCGAACAGAACAAACTCGAGTTCCTTCCGCCGATCGCTCGTGGCGAGTTGATCTGCGCGGTCGGCTACTCCGAACCCGAAGCGGGCACCGATCTGGCCAGTCTGCGCACCCGGGCGGTGCAAGACGGCGACGAGTGGGTCATCACCGGATCCAAGATCTGGAACAGCGTCGCCAACCGTGCCACGCATGAATGGCTCTGTGTGCGCACCGATCCCAGTGCGGCCCGGCACCGCGGCATCTCGGTGATCATGGTTCCGACCGATCTGCCCGGCATAGAAATCCGTCCGCTCTACGCATGGTCGGGGTATCGCACCAACGAAGTATTCTTCGACGCGGTACGGGTGCCCGTCGGCAACTTGATCGGGGAACTCAACCGTGGCTGGACCTATATCACCGGCGCGCTGGATCTCGAGCGAGGCGCGCTGACCAATGCGGGCGATCTGCGCCGCGCACTCGACGAGCTGACCGAGCTGGCCGGCCGGCCGCGACGCGACGGTTCGGTGCCCTTGCAGATCGCCGGCTTCGGCCGCCGCCTCGCCCAAGCGGAAGCGGATGTCGAGGTGGCCATGCTGATGGGGTATCAGGCGGCTTCGCTGCTGGACAGCGGATTGATCCCTACCGTGGAGGTCAGCGTCGAGAAAGTGTTCAGCAGCGAATTGCGGCAGCGGATCGCCGATCTGGCCATCGACCTGCTCGGCCCCGACGGTCTGCTGGCGTACGGCAGCCCGGGCGCGCCCGAGGACGGGAAATTCGAACGGCTCTACCGGGTGTCGCCGTTGATGCGCTTCGGCGGCGGCACCAACGAGGTCCTTCGCGATGTGATCGCGCAGCGCGGCCACGGCATGCCGTCCTACGGACGCTGATGGTGACGACATCGTGAAACTGCTACCCGATCAGGACGAGCGAGATCTGGCATCGATGCTCTCCGCGCTGTTCGCCGCCGAGTGCCCGATAAGCCTGGTCCGCGAACTTCGCGACGCGGACCCACGGTCAATGCCCGCCCGGCTGTGGAAGTCGTTGGCGGACGCCGGCGTATTCGGCCTGTTGCTTCCGCAGGAATACGGCGGCGCCGGTGGCGCGCTATCCGACCTCGGCATCTTCTGTCTCGAGGCGGGCCGCGGCCTGTGCCCGACGATCGTGCACGGCACGGTGCAGGCCGCGCTGGCGATTCAGCTGCTCGGCGGACCCGGTCAGCATGCGGCATGGCTGCCCTCGCTGGCCGACGGAAGCATCAGTGCCACAACGTGTTTGTGGGGCCCGCGCAATGCGGCAGTGACCGCACCGACGCTGCGTGTGCGGTCGGAGGCTTGGGGCGGCTGGCGGCTCAGCGGCGCGGTCGATTTCGTCGCGGACGCCGACCTTGCCGATCACCTCGTTGTGTCAGCAACCGCGCCCGGGGAGCGGGTGATGGCGTTCGTCGTGCCGTTGACCGCAGCGGGCCTGTGGATCGACCCGCTTCGGTTGATGGGCGGGCACCGCACATTCCGGATCGGATTCGACGACGTCGAGGTGATTGATCCGGCGGCGGTGCTGGACGGGGCCGACGGTGCGGGCCTGGCCGAACAGGACCTGCGCCGGGTGGCCAACGCCGCAGTGGCGTTGCTGTCACTGGACCTCGTCGGTGTCGGCGAGGCTGCGCTGCAGCGCACGGTCGATTACACGATGGCGCGCAAGCAGTTCGGCCGCCCGATCGCGTCCTTTCAGGCCGCACAGCATCTGGTGGCGAATATGCACATCGCGCTGGCCGCGGCGCGGCTCGCGGCCCATTCGGCGGTGTTCTGGATCGGGAAGGGCCACACCGCCACCCGGCAGACCGCGATTGCCCGAATGCATGCGGCGACCGCGGCGAAACTGATCACGCTCGATGCGCACCAGTTGCACGGCGGCATGGGCTATGTGATCGAGACCGATCTGCATTTGTTCTCCGAACGGGCCCGGGTGTTGTCGACACTGGGCGGCGGGGCGGATGTCGCGGCGACGTGGCTGGAGGACGAGGCGTGAACGAACAGAGTCTGATCGACGCCGAATCGGCGTCGCGAGTAGGAACGATAGCGGCCACGGCAACGGGTGAAGTCAACCGGCGCGACTGGCAGCGGTGGGCCGCGGCGGTCGGTGATCACAATCCATTATGGTTCGACCCCGAATACGCTCGCACCCAAGGCTATCGCGACATCATCTGCCCACCGCTCTACCTGCAGTACGCCATTCTGGGGGTCACGCCGTTGGACGGGTTGCGGCCGGATGGGTCGTCCGGAGCCGTGTCAGGCAGCCTTGCTTTTCCCCGTGCTCCCAAGCGCATGGCCGGCGGGGAGAGTACAACGTTTCACCGGCCGGCGTACCACCGCGACGAAATCGAGATGGTGCGAACGATCGAGTCGATCGTGGAGAAGCAGGGCCGTTCCGGCAGGTTCGTTCTGGTCACCTGGCGAACCGTCTACCGGAATCAGCGGGGCGAATTGGTATCGGAGGCAACAACATCCATGATCGCCCGACCCTAGGGAATGCTGTGGCCCACGAGCAGATCTTCTACGAGGACGTCCACCCGGGCGACACCTTGCCGACCCTGGCGGTGACGACCGACGAACGACAGTTGTTCTTCTTCAGCGCCGCGACGTACAACGGTCACCGGATCCACTACGACAAAGACTGGGCGCGAACGGTCGAGGGTTATGACGACGTCATCGTGCAGGGTCCGCTGCAGGCGGCGCTGCTGGCCCGCGCCATCACCGACTGGATCGGCGGGCATGGCCGATTGGTCGAGTACTCGGTGCAGAACCGGGCGGCCGCCATAGCCGGCGAGGAGCTGAACTTCGGCGGATCGGTGACCGCAAAGCGGCTGGCCGACAACGTCGGTCTGGTCGACCTGGAAATCGCCGGGCGACGCGGCGACACCGTGCTGATGCCGGGCACCGCCACGGTTGCACTCCCGCTGCGCGGAGACCAGCCGTGACGGGTCTGCGGGGCGACGCGGCGATCATCGGGATCGCCGAATTGCCGGCAGAGCGCAAGCAAACCCGCCCGCCGTCGCTCACCCTCGACCAGTACGCGCTGCTGGCCAAGATGGTCGTCGACGATGCCGGTGTGGACGCCGCGGTGGTCAATGGCCTGATATGCCACGGCTTGGCCGAATCCGACATGTTCGTCCCGGCGACCCTCGCCGAATATCTAGGTCTGCCAGTGAATTTCGGTGAACGCGTCGACCTCGGTGGCGCAACATCCGCGGGCATGGTGTGGCGCGCAGCGGCCGCCGTCGAACTCGGTCTGTGCGATGCGGTGCTCGCGGTTGTGCCCGGTTCGGCGGTGCTGCCGACGTCGACTCGCCACCCACCGTCGCCGCCCGGGTGGTTCGGCGCGTCCAGCAACAAGTACGGCTCACCACAGGCCGAGTTCGAAATTCCGTACGGCAACGTGGGCCAGAACGGACCTTACGCGCAGATCGCGCAGCGGTACGCCGCGCTTTTCGGCTACGACCCAACAGCCCTGGCGAAAATCGCGGTCGACCAGCGTACGAACGCGTGCGCGCATCCTGGAGC
>NZ_JBAPRN010000583.1:0-7079 GCF_049281135.1 Mycobacterium sp.
GTCCGAGCCGGCGGGGACGCTCAGGTGCTGATCGAGCGCGAATTCGCTGGGCGGACGGCCGGTTAGCCACGCTAGGTCCGCGGCGAGGTCGACAAAAGTTCCCGGCCTCGCCGCGTAGAAGATGAGGGCAACCAACGGCCCTGCCCTACCCTCACCGACACCGGCCGGCAGCGTCAGCCGAAGCGAGGTGCGAACATTGTCGGCCGCGCCGTCCTCGAGGGTGCTGAACGTGAACGGCGGGTCACTGCCGTCGACGATCACGCTCAGGCCGAGATAGGTGGGTACCGCCGCTCGGGCGTCGACGCCCAAGCGGTGCAGACTGTGCAGCACATCGGCGGCGGGATCATCCAGGGCGGCGGTGAGGATGCCCAAATTGACGGCCAGGATCGCGCTGATCTTCATGACGGGATTGCTCCGCTGGGCGCGCCCGAGCGCGGGTCGAGCCTGCCGGTGCCAAACAGGCAAGTCGCCTGCAGGGTGGGAAACGCGCGACGCAAGCCAGGACCCGTCGCGTTGACTGTTTACCCACCCTCTAACCTACGCGCGTTACACCGTGCATCGGCAGTTCGGCCGAAGGCCGACCTGGTGGTTCGGGCTCAGATCGGGTCGCGTCGGGCGCGGGCACGGCGTACCGCTTCATCGACGATGTGCTGGGCCACCTCGGCCAATTTCCGGTGTTCGGTTTGGCTGATCGTCCGGAGCTGATCGAACGCCTCCTCGGTGCTGCGCCCGCTGCGTCCCCGGATCAGGCCGATCGCCTGATCGATCGCCGGGCGCGTCGATAGCGCCTTCTGCAACTGGGCGGTCAGCGCCATCGCGTGCGCGAGGACCTGGGCGTTATGCACTGCTACCGCAGCGGGTTTGGCGAACAGTTCCCCGAGTTCGGCGGCGTGCTCATCGAAGACGTCTTTGCCGTGGGCGTAGACATTGATCGCCCCGATCACCTCACCTGACAGCAGCATCGGGAGCGACAGCGCACTGTGGACACCCAAGCGGCCCACTCGGGGACCGAACCGCGGCCACATCTTCTCCCCACCCAACGACCCAGACCGCACCGTGCGCCGCTCCAGGGCCGCGGTGATGCAGGGCCCCTCCTTGAGGGTCGCGTACTGAATCTCGTCGATCTCGGCGACAAAGGGGGCGCTGGCCGCCAACGCCTCCACCATGTTGTCCATCCGGTCGACCTGCAACAAGGTCACCCCGGCACCGTCGGCGCCCGGAATCGCGCGCACCGCGAATGTCGACACCTCGGTCAGCAACTCAGGCAACCCCAGACTGCCCGCCACCAAGCCCGCCAGGTCGTCGATCCCGGCCCGCAAGTCGGCGGCGTCAGCGCTAGCTTGCTGCGCGCTCAGCGACCCCGACGGTAAGCCGTCGGCGTTCTCGGTGAACTCCGTCAACTCTGTTACCTGCGCTCATTAGTCCAACCCGACATCGCTCAACGGAACCCTGCGACATACCTGCGCCGCAAACCGCCGCGACACGATTCCTCACGCCAAGAGTAGCGCCGCGAGCAGTTGTGGGCGCGTGCCGATATCGGCGCACGACGAACGCGAACGGGCTTCCGCGGGTGAGTCTCCCCGGTGTCTTCTCTGGGTGCTGAGAATCTCAGCTGGTTCGGGATGAGTTCAGCTGTCCGCTGCAGAACTTGAGGAGCATTAGCTCCAAGGCCCCTACGCGCCGGTGATCGTCTGCACCTCAGGATCACCATGACTGCTCCACAGATCTTCTCCACTCGATCGGCCGGTGCTGGCGATGGCGGTGCGGATCGTCAAACAATGCGAGAACGGCCTGGTGTACGGGCTGGGCCGGGTGATCGGAGAACGCTAACCCGGCCTGCGGCTCATCATTCCGTTCATCGATGTGCTGCACCGGATTTCGGTGCGGGTCGTGACGATGCCGACCCAATCCCGGGGGATCATCACCCGCGACAACGTCAGTGCCGATGTCTCGGCGGTGGCCTACGTCAAAGTCGTCGACGCGGTGAAGTCGGTCGTGGACATCGAGGTGCGCCCCGACAAGCTGGCTTGCGGCGGCGTTGCGGCGTTCATGTCCCTACGAGGTTTGAAACGTTGCGTGTACATGTCGGGGGTCTTCGATGAATAAGAGGATGCACGGGCATCGCGGGATCAGGAAGGGGTTGATGTACCCCAAGTTAACGATCACCGCCGTGGTCGCCCTTGTTGCGGCGAGTCTGACTGGGTGTGGAAGCACCAGCGGCGGTGAGGCCGCAAACACAACCCAGCAGGCCCAAGCGGGCCAGATTTGCGGCCAGCAGGCGGCCGCCAAACCCGGCTACCCCAGGACGATCCCGAAGATCGACGGCGGCGCGACGAGTTTGTCGGGTGCCGGGTCGACGTTCGTGGCGCCGGTCATGTCGGTGTGGACCAAAGACTACTCACAGTCCGACGGGGTGCAGGTCGCCTATCAGCCGATCGGCTCCGGGGGCGCTGTGCAGCAGATCCTCGCCGGCACGGTCGACTTCGGCGCATCCGATACCCCGATGAAGGACAGCGAGCTCAAGGGCTCGAAGTCCGGCCCGATCCTGCACATCCCGTTGACATTGGGCGCCGTCGTACCCACCTACAACGTCAAGGGGGTCCAAACCGGCCTCAAGTTCGACGGTGACACTTTGGGCAAGATCTTCGCCGGCAAGATCACCAAATGGAACGACCCGGCACTGGTCGCGCTGAATCCGGGCGCGAACCTACCCGACCAACCGATCGCGGTGGCCCACCGCTCGGACGGCTCCGGCACCACCGCGGTGTGGACGGACTTTCTAACGAAGGAAAGCCCGACCTGGGTGCAAACCCTCGGCGGCTCCGACAGGAGCTTCGGCAAGGACATCGCATGGCCAGTCGGCATCGGCGGTAAGGGCAATGAGGGCGTTTCCGGGGTGATCAACCAGACCGACGGAAGCATCGGCTACGTCGAGCTGGCCTACGTGTTGGCGCAGAACCTCACTTACGGCGTCGTGAAAAACAAGGCCGGCAACTTTATCCAGCCCTGCGTCGCCACCATCACCGCCGGCACCGAAGGCATCGCCTACCCGCCGGATCTACGGGTAAGCCTGACCGACGGGCCCGATCCCCACGCCTACCCGATCACCGGAACCACCTACGCGCTGGTGTATCAGAACCAAACCGACGCGGCGAAGGCAAAGGCGCTGGTCAACTTCTTCTCCTGGACCTTATCTATGGGTCAGGACGATGCTGCCAGCGTCAACTACGCTCCGTTGGCTGTTCCGCGCTTGACCCCATCTCCACGCTGGCTATCGAGGATCTGATCGCAGAACTCAAGGCGCAGTACACCATCGTCATCGTTACCCACAACATGCAGCAGGCTGCTCGGGTCAGCGATCACACCGCTTTCTTCAACCTGGAGGCTACCGGCAAGCCCGGGCGGTTGGTCGAAATCAACGACACCGAGAAGATTTTCTCCAAGCCTGACCTGAAGGCCACCGAGGACTACATTTCCGGCCGGTTCGGCTGACCACCCAGCGTTGATCCTGCGTCCCGAACCCGAAGTCGGAAACAGTCAAATCTGCGATCGAATCGGTTACAGCTCAATCTCCCTGCACGCTAGTTACGATGTGGTCGCTGGGCGGGGGCACGCGGTGAACAACGTGAGCAGGGCAGCAGTAACTTCGGGGAAACATGCAGTATGACGGTCCTGTCCCAGCAACCTGCTGCAGCCGCTGCGACATCTGTTGTCGGCGCTCATTTTTAGATGGGAGAGGTCTCTCCGAGCTGCGACGGCCGTTAGGCGAACGCGAAAGCGTCTCAGCGAGAGCTACTTTCCCGCCGCCGATACTGTCGGGGAATGTGGTGGGCACGCCGACTACGGGGCCCCGGGGTGCTCGAGTGAGGTGACCACGACCAGCACCGAGCTGCCAGACGTCCGCAATCAAGCCTTCACGTGCATTAGGTAACCGACTCGTCGCCATCTTGCACGGCTGCCTTAGCCACAAACAATGGCGAGTTCGCAGATCTAACTGAATAGGTCGCCAAACGCCTTCGTGACCTTCGAAATCGTGTCACTTCCACCATGAACCTCGATGCAATCAATACCCATGGCCTTAATAGGATAATCGTTACCGTCCGGGTCCAAGCGGTCACCGAAGAAGAGAATCTGACGCTCGGTCACACGAAGTGCCAACATGAGCTTCCTCGCTCCAACATTGCCACACGGTACGGTCTCATCGAACGGTCAGCCGTCATCCTAATTCGCCGTGCCCGGTCAACCCGCACACCATAAGACGATGCCGGGGGCCCAGTGGTGATTAATTGCCGCGGACCACGATCACTGGCACCGTTGCCGATTGAGCCACCGCGGAGCTGACCGACCCCAGAAGCATTCCCTGAAATCCCCCCACGCCCATGGCTACCGACTACTACCAGCTGGGCACGTTCGGACTCCTTAAGCAGCCACCGGGAAGGCTGATCGCAGAACAGCGATCGCTCGAGACGCACATCTGGATACTGCTCTTGCCAGCCGGCGAGACGTTCAGCAAGGATCTCTTGCCCTTTACACTCGCTGTCTCGCCCGTCCATTCCGAGCATCGGAAACACCCCTACGTCGCTCCACGCGTACAGCGCCACCAGATCAACCCCTCGGCGGGAGGCTTCCTCGAAGGCCAGGGCGGTCGCCGCTTCCGAGGCTAGCGATCCGTCGATGCCGACTAGCACAGGTGTATTGGAGGCAGGAGGCGCGCTCCGATCGGAATGAATCACCGCGACCGGGCAGTGGGCATGGTGGATCAATGCCGTACTGACCGAGCCGAGCAGCAGGCGGCCCAACGCCCCCTGTCCTCGGCTGCCGGTGACGATCATCCAAGCACCTTTGGAAGCATCAATCAGTGTCGGAACAACGCTGGAACACACCACCTCGGTGTGTATTTCAGGCGACTCAGACTCACCCAGGTTAGCGCTAACTGTCTTGCGGGCCTGATCAATAATGTGCTGGCCGTTTCCCTCTGCCACCCGGGTAGGTCCAGTTGGCACTCCGACCACTCGACTGTGATCGGGGGAACAGCGTGCATCAGCGTGAGAGGCAGCTGGCGCATAATGGCCTCGCGGGTTGCCCAGGCTAAGGCATTGTCGGAAGCCGCCGATCCATCGACGCAAGCCAATATTACGTGTTCTTCTGTGGTTACAGACATTTCGCACTCCTTGCTACTAAATCTTGACCGCGGCAGTTGACTCGTCCCGCACGCACCCAGTCCAACTCGGAAGCTGTGCCCGTCCGACGAGCTGACACCAACGTGTGGCCGCGCCAGGGCCGCACCGATCTTCATGACGGGTTTTTCCGCTGAGCGCTCCCGAACGCGGGTCGTGCCTGCCGGCGCCTAACAGGCGAGTCGCCTGCAGGTGGGGAACGCGCGACACGAGCCGGGACCGGTCGCGTTGACTGTCTCCCCACGCTCCAACGTACGCGGCTCACACCGTGCAGCGGCAGTGCGGCCGTCGGTCGACCTAGTGGTCCGGGCTCAGCTGGGGGTTGCGTCGGGCGCGAGCGCGGCGCACGGCTTCATCGAGATGTGTTGCCGCCTCACCCAATTTACGATGTTCGGTTTGACTGATCGCCCGCAGTTGTGGACCGTGTGCCGGTAGCGGCGGCCCGAGGAAGGCGACCTCGCGCTTGAATCTGTAGGCCCCCACGTTGGCAAGCAACGGGATTCGGCGGGTTAGTCCGCACGGGTGTATTCTCGGAGGTGCTGAGAATCTCAGCTGGTTCGGGATGAGTTCAGCTGTCCGCTGCAGAACTTGAGGAGCGTTGGCTCCAAGCCCGTACATGCCGGTGATCGTCTGCACCTCAGGATCACCATGACTGCTCCACAGAGTTTCCCCACTCGATTCGCGCCCTTACCACACCCCCGAACAACGACGGTTGCGCGCGGCGTGGGCGTGCGCAGTCCTCAGCACAACTCACCGACAGGTGCACGGCGATGAAAGCGGCGGGCGTCGTCGTTGTTGTTGTGGTCCTGCTGTCACTGCTGGTGTTGGCGATGGCGGTGCGGATCGTCAAACAATACGAGAACGGTGTGCTGTTCCGGCTGGGCCGGGTGATCGGAGAACGCCAACCCGGGTTGCGGCTCATCATTCCATTCATCGATGTGCTGCACCGGATTTCGCTGCGGATTGTGACGATGCCGATCCAATCCCAGGGGATCATCACCCGCGACAACGTCAGTGTCGATGTCTCGGCGGTGGCCTACTTCAAGGTCGTCGACGCGGTGAAGTCGGTGGTGGCCATCGAGAACGTCTACTCCGCGATCGACCAGATCGCCCAAACAACACTGCGCAAGGTTGTCGGACAACACACCCTGGACGAGACGCTCTCAGAGACCGACAAGATCAACCTCGACATTCGCGCGATCCTCGACGTCACCACCATCGAATGGGGTGTGCAGGTCACCCTGGTCGAACTCAAAGACATCCAACTGCCCGACAGCATGAAGCGGGCGATGGCCCGCCAAGCCGAAGCAGAACGAGAAAAGCGGGCGAAAATCATTGCCGCCGAAGGTGAATCGTTAGCTGCCGCTGCCTTGGGGGACGCCTCGGACACCATGATGGCCCACCCGCTGGCGCTGCAATTACGCAACTTGCAGACCCTGGTCGAACTCGGCGTCGACAAGAACACCACCGTGGTGTTCCCGGCACCGTTGATGTCGACCATCGCCGAACTCGGAACCTTCCTGGCCCGCGAAAGCGGCGCAGCAGCCCCCCCGGAGCCAGAGCCGCCGATCCCCATCCCGGCAGCGGTGGTCAACGGCACCTCCACCTTAGGGAGCCAGCCGTGATCGCCGCGCTGATTTTCATGTCGCTGAGCGGGTGGGGCTTCTGGTTGATGTACCGCGACGTGCGATACCCCCGGGTGAGGACGCCGGTTGCCGCACCGGATCAGCCTGCGACCCGCGCCGCTGCGGTCCTAGGCCTCGAGGACGATCCCGATCAGTGGCGGGCCGCCCGCGGCTCCTGGACCGCACTGGACGATCGCCAGCTCATCCGGCTGCTGACCGATTCGCACCATGAAACAGACGAGCCGCCAACTCCACCGACAAGGCATTAACGCCATGT
>NZ_JBAPRN010000584.1:0-2034 GCF_049281135.1 Mycobacterium sp.
GCTCAGTACAACGGTGCGACGGCCGAGGCGCCGGCGACCGGCGTCTTGACCTCGGCCGGCCAGCGCCCGCCCGGTAACGGGCGTCGCCGCGGTCATCTTCGCGTGCTGCCCGACCCCGGCGACTAGCAACCGCCGACTCCTCGGCGGACCGTGCCGGTCCGCGTCGTCGCCGGGCTAGGTCTGACTGCCCGACTCCTCGGCGGACCGTGCCGGTCCGCGTCGTCGCCGGGCTAGGCTGGCGACCAAGTTGTCCACTTAGTCAGGAGCCCCTCGATGTCTCGGCCCGCTGCGGCTGTCCACCGTGTGATCAAGGCATATGACGTGCGAGGTCTGGTCGGCTCGGAAATCGACGAGTCGTTCGTCTCCGACGTCGGTGCTGCCTTCGCCACGCTGATGCGTAGCGAAGGCGCGCGGCAGGTCGCCATCGGCTACGACATGCGCGACAGCTCGCCGTCACTTGCGGCCGCTTTCGCGTCCGGCGTCACCGGCCAGGGTCTCGACGTGGTCCGCATCGGCCTGGCATCGACCGATCAGCTCTACTTTGCCTCGGGGCTGCTGGACTGCCCGGGAGCGATGTTCACCGCAAGCCACAACCCGGCGGCCTACAACGGCATCAAGCTGTGCCGGGCGGGTGCCAAGCCGGTCGGCGCCGACACCGGGTTGACGACCATCAGCGACGACATCATCGCCGGAGTCGCGTCCCACGAAGGGCCCACCGGAACCGTCACCGACAAGGATGTGCTCGCCGAGTACGGCGACTTCCTGCGCACGCTGGTCGACACCTCGGGGCTGCGCCCGCTGCGGGTGGCCGTCGACGCGGGCAACGGGATGGCGGGCCACACCGCACCGGCGGTATTCGGTGCGATCGACTCGATCACGTTGCTGCCGTTGTACTTCGAACTCGACGGCTCTTTTCCCAACCATGAGGCCAATCCGCTGAACCCGGCGAACCTCGTCGACTTGCAGGCTTATGTGCGCGACAGCGGCGCAGACATCGGGTTGGCCTTCGATGGCGACGCCGACCGCTGCTTCGTCATCGACGAGCGCGGCGAGCCGGTGTCGCCGTCGACGGTGACCGCTCTGGTCGCCGCCCGCGAGCTGAGCCGGGAGATCGGTGCGACGGTGATCCATAACCTGATCACGTCGCGCGCGGTGCCGGAGTTGGTCGTCGAGCGCGGTGGCACGCCGGTGCGTTCACGGGTCGGGCACTCCTACATCAAGGGGCTGATGGCCGACACCGGCGCGATCTTCGGCGGCGAACACTCGGCGCACTATTACTTCCGCGACTTCTGGGGCGCCGACTCCGGGATGCTGGCGGCGCTGTATGTGCTTGCCGCACTGGGGAAACAGGAGCGCCCGCTGTCCGAGGTCACCGCCGACTACCAGCGCTACGAGTCCTCCGGCGAGATCAACTTCACCGTGGCCGACGCAGGCTCCTGCGTCGAAGCGGTGCTCAAGTCGTTCGGCACTCGGATTCACTCCATAGACCACCTCGACGGGGTGACCGTCGACCTCGGCGAGGGCAGTTGGTTCAACCTGCGCACCTCCAACACCGAGCCGCTGCTGCGGCTGAATGTGGAAGGACGTTGCACCGAGGACGTCGACGCCGTCGTCGAGCAGGTTGCCGGTGAGATCAATCGGCAGGTCGCGCAGCCGGAGGCCGTGACGTGAACGCGGCCCAGGCCGTGATCGACCTCGACGACGCCGACGGCCTGCTTGCCGCCGACCGCGAGGGACTGTTGCGGGCCGCATCGATGGGCGGCGCGCATGTTCGCGCGGTAGCCGCCGCACTCGATGAGGGTGCCTTGGATTCGCTGCGTGGTGATCTCCCGCGCACCGTGATCTGGGTTGCCGGGCGAGGTACCGCCGAGACCGCGGGCACCATGCTGGCCGCGACGTCAGGTGGTGCACCGACGCCGATCGTGATCGCCGCCGAGCCGCCGCCGTGGATCGGCGCCCTGGACATGCTGATCGTGGCGGGCGACGACCCCGGCGACCCGGCACTGGTCGGAGCCGCCGCGAGCGCTGTGCGCC
>NZ_JBAPRN010000585.1:0-7260 GCF_049281135.1 Mycobacterium sp.
GTTGTACATGGTCAGTGACCAGAATCCCCGCGCCGGTGGTAGCTGGCCCTTGTCGAAGTGCATGGTGTATTTGGTTGCGCCGCTGTACTTCTGCTTGAGGTCGGGGCCGTCCGAGGTGGGATACACGGCGTCCTCGGGCAGGTTGGCGCCGACGCCGACCTCGGTCACGAAGGCCCGCTGACGGTAGTTGGTCCCGTAGGTGCCCGCCTTGGTGGTGTAGGCCCAGCCGTTCTTGTAGATGAAGTCGCCGGCGACCACGCCGTCTTCGCGCCAGCCACTGATGTTGTCCTGACCGAGTTTTGGCGCCATGGCCAGGCCGGTGTTCGCTGCGGCCGACAGCTTGGTCGGGTCGAAGTCCTGCCCGGGAACGATGCCGATCCTGGCCAGCTTGGCCACCATCGGCGCATCCTCGGGGGCCGGCGGGTTGGTCTTGAGCAGACGAGCGAACAGCTTGAAATACTCCGGCGCGCCAAGGGAATTCACCTGTTGGCGCACCGACGTCTTCATGTCGACCGACGCGCTGACCGGACCTATCGGCGGCAGATAGGGCTTACCGAACGACGACAGCGGCACCGCGGCGATCTGATCCTGCAGCTTGTGCACCGCGTCGTAATCCTCCGGGGTGCCCGAGGAGTAGATGCGGCCCAACAGCCACACCAAGGCCGTCGGCGACTTGTACTCCAGCACGTCGGGCGGCAACGTGCCCTGCCACCCGGGACCGGTGATGGCGAACGTCCGCGGCTTGCCACCGCCGTTGCGTGTGCCCGGCGAGGCGAAGACGTTGGTCCACGCGTCCAGCATGGGCAGCAGGTAGTAGCGGTCGCCCATGTCCGGGACGCTGACGATCCACGGCTCCGTCGCCACGTCGAACCAGGCCTGGGTGTAGAGCGTGTCGGCGTTCGGGGCGGTCACCATGTTGAACGATGCGTTCGGGTAGGTGCGCATGCGCGCGATCTGACCCATCGGCGCTTTGGTGTCTTCTGCGGCGGGCACATTCGTCAATCCGCGACGGGTGTACTCCATCGTGACGAGCGGATAGGCGTAGGCGTAGGCCTCGGTGGCGATGTCGGTGGTTTCCGACTGCGATAAGCCCGGAGTCTCAGACGTTTTGACCGGTGCGGTGGACTTCTCGTTACCGCACGAAGTGATCATCATCAAGGCGGCGAGCAGCACGCCCACCCGTTTGATGGTTGATCGCATGGCCATCCCTTCTACCTGTGGCGTCGACCCAGCGTTCGCCGGGTTTTTACGCGCTCACCGGATACTTTCACGCCATCCGGGCGCGGCGCGCGCCTGCAGGTGGGCGCACCGGGCCACTTCCCACACGAAGTGCCAGCGAAGGAGTAGACACAGGTATGCGGTCACGGCGGGGTGCCGTTGCGCTGATTGCGGCAGCGCTGCTGGTCGGCGCGATGTTGGCCAGCGCGACGCCCACGGCCTACGAACCGCCGCCACTCGTCGCCAACCCGGTCGAGCACGTCGACACCCTGATCGGCACCGGTAGCGGCGGCAAATCGGTAGGGGAGATCAACCAGTTCCCCGGCCCCACGGTGCCCTTCGGGATGGTGCAGTACTCACCGGACACCGTCGACAACTACGCGGGCTACAGCCACTCGAACAAGCGCGCCACCGGGTTCAGCATGACGCACGCCTCGGTGGGCTGCCCGGCCTTCGGTGACATTTCGATGCTGCCGACCACCAGCCCGGTCGGCTCGACGCCCTGGGATACCAACGAGGAAATCGCCCACGACAAGAACGAGCGCGGCGTGCCCGGCTACTACACGGTGCGGCTGCCGTCGGCGGGCGTGACGGCCGAACTCACCGCCACCAACCGCACCGGTGTGGGCCGCTTCCACTACCCGAGCGATCGTGCGGCGCGGTTCTTCGTGCGGTCCGGCGGGTCGCTGGGCGGCAACTCGGCCGCCAAGATTCAAATCGGTGACGACAACATGACGATCACCGGGTCGGCGACCAGCGGTGGGTTCTGCGGGAAAAACAACGTCTACACCGTGTATTTCGTGATGAAGTTCAACAAGCCGTTCACGTCGTTCGGCAGCTGGGACGGCTTCTCGGTATTTCCCAACGGCCGCAGCGCTTATTCGAGTTACCAAGGCGCCGCCGGGGGTTACGTGGAGTTCCCCGCCGGCACGCAGCTCGAGGTGCGAACTGCGCTGTCCTACGTGGACATTGACGGCGCGCGAAAGAACCTGGACGAGGCGGCTGCGGGTTTCGATGACATCCGCGCGGCCGCATCGAAACAATGGAACACCGCGCTCTCACGCATCAAGATCGCCGGATACACCGAAGACGACATCGCCACTTTTTATTCCGCGCTCTACCATTCGCTGTTGAACCCCAACACTTTCAACGATGTCGACGGGCGCTACATCGGGTTCGACGGCGAAATCCATAATGTCGCGCCCGGGCATACGCAGTACGACAACTACTCCGACTGGGATACCTATCGCGGTGTGGCGGCGCTGCAGGGGATGGTGTTCCCTGCCGAGGCCAGCGACATGGCGCAGTCGTTAGTCAACGACGCCGAGCAGAGCGGGTCGTTTCCGCGGTGGGCGCTGGCCAATACGGCAACCGCGGAGATGACCGGTGACAGCGTGGTGGCGCTGATCGCGAACTTCTATGCGTTTGGCGCCAAGGACTTCGACGTGCACAGGGCGCTGCATTTTATGCTCGAGGCGGCGACCAAGGGTGGTGTCGGGCGCCATGGTTACGTGGAACGACCCGAAATCGAGACGTATCTACGCCGGGGCTATCTGCCGCTGCCGACGACGTCGTGTCACGGCACTGTCCCTGCGGCGTCGATCTCGCTGGAGTGGTCGGTCGATGACTTCGCTATCTCCCAGTTCGCTGCCGCGCTGGAGGATTCCAAGACTGCGGGTCAGTTCCAGGATCGGGCTCAGTATTGGCAGAACCTGTTCAATCCCACCACGCATTCGATTCAGCCGCGTAATGCGCTGGGCTTCTTTCCCGCGGGTCCTGCGGTGGTGCCGCCCGGGGACGGTTGTTTCAGCCAGGTCGGGTTCGACGAGGGCAACGCCGAGCAATACGTGTGGTACGTGCCGCAGAACGTCGCCGGTTTGGTGACCGCGCTGGGTGGGCGGCAGGCGGTGGCCGAGCGGCTGGACAAGTTCACCTCGCAGCTCAACGTGGGCCCGGAGCAGCCGTATCTGTGGGCCGGCAATGAGCCCAATTTCCTGGTGCCGTGGCTGTACAACTACATCGGTCAACCGTGGAAGACGCAGGCCTTGGTCGACCTGGTGCGTAGCACGCTGTTCGGTCCGACGCCCGATGGTGAGCCGGGCAATGACGACTTGGGTGCGATGTCGGCGTGGTATGTGTGGGCGGCGATGGGGGTGTATCCCAGCGTCCCGGGGACCTCGACGCTGACGGTGAACACGCCGCTGTTCGATCGCATCGACATTGCCCTTCCCGCAGACAAATTCATTCGGATCACCGCGCCGGGCGCGTCCGGGCACCATCGGCTGCAGTACATCAACGGCTTGCATATTGATGGCCGGTCGACCGACAAGACGTATCTTCCGGAGTCGCTTCTTGCCGGTGGCGGCGAGCTGGCGTTCTCGCTGTCAGCCAAGCCGAACAAGTCGTGGGGGACCGCTGCGTCGTCGCCGCCGCCCTCGTTCGGGGCGGGCAGTCTTGCGGTGACCATGAACGTGTCGCCGGCCATCGTTGCGGTGGACGCCGGGACAAACACCGATGTGACCGTCAATGTGCAGCGGATGGTCGACGGGCCTGCCGACTATGTGATCAGCGGAAAGTCGTACGAGGCAGGGATTTCGGTGACGTCGGCGTCGGGGAAGTTCGGCGACGACGGATCCGGCACGTCGACAGTGACGATCAAGGTGGCCAAATCGGTGGAGGACGGCTACTACCCGCTGGTGCTGACCACCAAGGCGGGCAAGGGGGAGCGGACGTTCATGCTGCTGGTCGCGACCGGCGAGGGCGGGGGGAGTGGGTGATGGGTGGTCATCGGAGGCAGCCACGGCCGGCTCATCCTGGCGGTTGCACTATGCGGACCTGTCGGCGGGTGGGCCGGTGGGCAACTCTGATGCCCTCGTCAATGCATGCTTGAACACCGCCAAGCGGATGGGGGTCTGTGGGCCACCCCTGTTGCCCCGCAAGGTCAAACAAAGCTGCTGCGTTGGGCGCAGCGCCGGTGCTGAAGCGGGTTTGGTAGCGAATGCCCGAATGCCTGCCGGTGGCAAAGAAGGCCGTCGCCCACGCCTGCGGAATGTCATACGACGGGCACGTCCCGATTTCGCGGGTCATACCGAAGTTCGTCGCGGCCGGTGAGCAGGTGTTCGCGAGCCAGCGCGTCGACGAAATCTGCACCTTCGACACCTGGGTTCGAGCTGCCGCCTCGAAAGTGACGACCCCTTGGCGGACCAGCTCATGACCGAATCGTTCCCGTAGTGCGGTGGCGACATCCGTTGCGAGATAACACGTCCCATTCGGTTGGATCAGATCGAAACGACCCGACAAGTCGGAGGAGAACCACCACGGCGACCTGCCAGTAGTGTGCGCTCGGTGCAACAGCACGTTGGGTTGAAGTCGCGATCGAGGGAAACGTGACAGGTCGGCCGGCGGGCGGCCGAGTGCTGGACGCTGGCGCGATTTGCTCATGCCGCCCAGCTCGACGCCACCTGATATGCCATCGCAATCACTCGTTCGGGGTCACGGCCGTTACGCAGCCAGCCACTGGGAGGCTCGCCTTCGAGGTCTTCGCTTGGCGCCCGCATCCACAGCGCGATCATCCATGCGTCGTCGGTGCCCTCCGCCAGCGTGGCGAGTACCTGGGCCAACGACGGAATGGTCGCGCCGTTGTCGAGGAATTGCCACGTCGGGTAGACGACGCCGTCACCGTCGATGGGGCACGCCAGAATCGCGTGCCGTGCCACTCTCTGGTGCAGTGCTTGACGGGACATCTGCAGCCATCGGCTAAGGCCCGCCGTGTCGTAGAACGGCCCCGATACCTCGTCGAAGACATGACCCAAGGGAAGCGCCGCCACCATCGCGTCCGCGATGTCCTCCGGGTCGCCAAACATTTCTGGACCAAGCTGCGCTTCGCGGGCCTTCCGGACTCGGTCATGGACCTTCTGGGCGACTGATCGCATGATCTGCTGCTCGAATGCGGCAAGGTCCGTCATGGTCGCTTCCCTTCGGTCGGCTTGCGCCCCGTCATCACAGGCAAGGAACTGGCGTCAAGCCCGTCAAGTATATATCGTCAATGATGTCAACGAGGTCGCTCCCGCTCGAGCATTTGCTCCGGCGGAAATACGACGTCCCAGTCTCGGGCCATGCTCACGACGGTCCATCCCAGGCGTGCCCCGACGTCGGTGATCGGCTCAGTCTCGACGAACGTCCCTGCCTTGCTGGCGTACTGAAATTCGCGCTCGGCGTCGTCGTGGTCGATCAGCAGCGCAAGGCTGGCAGAGCCGGTGGCCTGAGCCCATTCCAGCATCTCCCGGTCACCCCCGGAGTTGCCGGCGGCCAGGATCGGCCGGCGGCCCAACTGAGTCTGGATATTGGCGATCTTGGCGCTGCCTTCGTTGGCGACGCCGAGCAGGCCGCTGGTGCGCCGGATGACCGGTGGGCCTTCGCCGTCACGGGTGACCTCGTAGCCGATGAGGGTGCCCACCACCAACTCGGCTGGCACACCGTAGAAGTCGTCGCTGATTGCCCGGACGAACTCGGTGCCGCCGCCGGTGACGATCCCGACCGTGAAGTCGCGGCGCCGCAGTTCGGCGATGAGCTCTAACATCGGCTGATAGGTCACCGACCACATCGGCCGGCCCAGCGGCGGGTGCGCCGCACTGCCCATGAATTCCCGTGCCGCGGCGGCGAACTCCTCCGGCGTCATGCCCTCGAACAGACCGGCGAGCGCGAGCGCGATGCGTTCCAGCCCGATCCCCGCGACCGCCGCCTGATCACCGCTGAGCAGGGCGGCAAACTCGGCACGCTCGCCGATCGACGGGTCCTGGGCAACGTGTCGGCGCAGCGCGTCGAGGAAGAAGTCGAGCTGTACATAGCTGGGCCGCTCACACCACAGCGTGCCGTCGTTGTCGAAGTAGGCGACCCGATCTGCGACCGGCACCTCCTCGGCCGCGGCCAGGAACGCCTCCAGCGCGTCCCGGGTGCTGCCGGGGCGCCAGGACGGGAGCGGGTCGTTGCGTTCCAGCGGAATCGCTCAGCTGCTGCCAGTAGTAGCGTCCTGCAACTTGGCCATCACCTGGTCCAGGCTGAAGCTCGCAGATTTCTGTCGCTGCGGGAACTCGACCAACGTCTCCAGCATCTTCGCGACGTAAGCCTGCGCCGGAACGAACAGGAAGATGCGGTCGATCATCCAGTCGTAGTAGGTGTTCGACGTGATGTCGGCCCGCTCGTAGGGATCGGTGCGCAGGTTGAACAGCTTGGGCACGCGCAGTTCAACGTACGGCTCCGCCCAGATTTGCAGGGTGCCTACGCAGCGCTGCTCGAGGAAGACCAACTTCCAGTTGTCGAACCGCAGCGCGGTGAGGTCGCCGTCGTCGGAGACATAGAAGAAGTGCTTGCGCGGGCTCTCGTCGGTCTGGCCGGTGATGTACGCCAACTGGTCGTGCCCGTCGAGGTGCACCTTGTAGGTCGTGCCGTTCAGGTCTGTGCCCGCGCGCAGCCGCTCGGCGATGTCGGGCACACCCGCCGCCGACAACAGCGTGACGAACCAATCATTATGGCTGACAATGCCATTCAACACCGAGCCGGCCGGGATGTGCCCCGGCCAGCGCACCAGTGCCGGGACGCGGTAGGCGCCCTCCCAGTTGGAGTTCTTCTCGTTGCGGAACGGGGTCATGCCGGCGTCGGGCCAGCTGTTCATGTGGGGACCGTTGTCGGTGGAATACATGACGATCGTGTTCTCGGCGATGCCCAGCTCGTCGAGCAGATCCAGCATGCTGCCGACCGTGTCGTCGTGATCCAACATCGTGTCGTGGTAGCGCGACTGCCAGCGCCCCGCGCGGCCTACGCTTTCGGGCTTGGTGTGGGTGCGGAAATGCATGTGCGTGGTGTTGAACCATACGAAGAACGGCGTCTCGGCTTCGTGCTGGCGCTTGATGAAATCGACTGCGGCGTCGTGGAATTCGCCGTCGCAGGTTTCCATCCGCTTCTTGGTCAGCGGGCCGGTGTCCTCGATGCGCTGGGTGCCGTCGCCGTTGGCCCAGGTGTGCAGCACGCCGCGCGGCCCGAACT
>NZ_JBAPRN010000586.1:0-11473 GCF_049281135.1 Mycobacterium sp.
GCTCGGCATCGCGATCGTCGTGGTGATCGTGCTGCTGGCCAGGTGGCGGGGGTTGCCTGTCACCACGATCTTGCGCCGCCGGCTGGCGATCCTACGGCCCAACCGGGGTGCGCGGCGGGCGGACGAGTCCGTCACCGACGTGCGGACGACGGCGCTGCTGAAGGTGACGCCGCCGTTGGCCGATGCCGACGCGCTGCCGCTGTCACTGATCGCCGGTTACGCCAAGCGTTACGGTCTGCGTGCCGACGCCATCCGCGTTACCAGCCGCGACAGCACATCCGAGGTCGGCACGCGGGAACGGGAGACCTGGATCGGCGTGACTTTGTCTGCCGCGGACAATCTCGCTGCGCTGCAAGCTCGTTCGGCGCATATTCCGTTGCATGAGACCGCCGAGGTCGCTGCGCGCCGGCTCGCTGACCATCTCCGTGAGAGCGGTTGGACGGCCGCTCTCGCTGCCCCCGAAGACGTTCCTGCGCCCTATCCGAAATCTGGCCGCGAGACATGGTCCGGGGTTTCCCAGGAAGGCACCGATTACGTTGCCGCGTACGGGGTCAAGGTCGACACCGCGCTGCCGAACACGCTCGCGGCGATCTGGTCGTACCCGGTCCGCGAAGTGTGGACGGCGGCTGAGATTAGCGGTGCCGGTGACAACCAGACGCTGGCGGCCGCGTGCGCATTCCGGACCGACGCCAGCCCTACTGCGAACGGGCCACTGCCCGGGCTGATTTCGAAGTCCGGCATCCAGCGTGCGGCGCTGACAGCGTTGGACCCGCTGTCGACCCGGCGTCTCGACGACCATGTCGCACTGCCCGAGTTGCTGCTACTCGAGCGGCTGCAGTGGGCCAGCACCGCACAATCACAGCCGGTCGTGCCACACCCAGTGGTGAACTGAGGCCCTGAGTCGTTATCCGTCGACAATCTGCCGGCATACCGTTACGCGCCAATTGGGGTTTCGGGCAGCGAGATCGACGCTAGCGTGCAGCTCACTCGCACTTCTTCGCGCCAGCGTCGATCTCGACCATCACTGAGCGCGACTCAGGACACTAGAGCCCGCCAGTCAGAGAAAAGAGGGCCGCGGCGTTCTCGTAGAGCACGCCGCGCAGCCACGCATCGTCGATGCCCGGCACCCGGGTGATCGAGCGCATCGCATCGGCGTAGTTGTAAGGGATGTTGGGGAAGTCGCTGCCGAACATGATGCGGTCACCCAAGTCCCGCAACCGCGGCAACTGCGACGGCGGAAACGGCATGAGTTCGTCGACGAACGGCGTGAAAGCCATGGTGGTATCGAGCCTCACGTCGGCCGAGCTCTCGCAGATGTCGAGAAACTCCACATACTCCGGCATTCCCATGTGGGCGACGACCAGTCGCAGCCGCGGATAGCGTTGCAGGAGAAGCCGTATCGGCTCAGGACCGGTGTGCTCGCCGGGGGCCGGCCCGGACCCGCAGTGGATTACAACAGGCACCCCGGCATCTTCGATGGCTCCCCAGACACCGTCGAGCATCGAGTCGTTGGGCTCGTATCTGCCGACCTGAACGTGCGCCTTGAAGACCTGCGTTCCGTTGTCGATCGCGGTCTCGACGTAGTCTGCGGCGTCCGGTTCGGGATAAAACGTCGCGGTAGCAAGGCAATCCGGCGTCGAATTGGCGAACTGAACTGCCCATTGGTTGAGCCAGGCCGCCATCTGCGGCTTGTGGGGGTAGACCAGCGCGGTGAAGCCGCGCACGCCGAACTGCCGCAGCATCTGCACACGTTCGGACTCAGCTGTCCGATAGATGATCGGCCATTCGCGACCCACCAGCGGGCCCGCGGAATCGAAGTACTGCCACACCTTGTCCATCACCGATTTCGGCATGAAGTGGGTGTGCACATCGACCACCCCCGGCAAGCCGAGCGCAGACCAGATCTGCCGTACCTCGGCGGTCTCGTCGTCGGCCATGGTCCATCCTCGACTCGTCGGGCAAGCAGCGGGTAATACCGTCTATATCAGTCGTCGCGCAGTCCGTTGAACTGGAGGGTCAATATGTGGGATCCGGATGTCTACCTGACCTTTGCCGATCATCGCGGCCGTCCGTTCGCCGATCTGCTGGCCCGGGTGGGAGCGCCGAGCCCGCGTCGGGTGGTCGACCTGGGTTGCGGTGCGGGCAACCTCACCGGTCAGCTGGCTCGACGGTGGCCGGAGGCGACCATGGAGGCGTTGGACAGCTCGCCGGAGATGGTCGCCGCAGCCCGAGACCGCGGCGTCGACGCTTCCGTCGGCGACCTGAGAACCTGGGTCCCGCAGCCTGATACCGACGTCGTGGTCAGCAACGCCGCGATGCATTGGGTGCCCGAACACGGCGAGCTGTTTGTTCAATGGGCGGGTCAACTGGGTGCCGGGTCGTGGATTGCGGTTCAGATGCCGGGCAACTTCGATAGTCCGTCGCATGCCGCGGTGCGGGCGGTAGCGCGGCGGAAACCGTACGCGAAGCTGCTGCGCGACATCCCGTTTCGGGTGGGGGCCGTGGTTGACACGCCGGCGCATTATGCCGAGCTGCTGATCGATGCCGGGTGCATCGTGGACGCCTGGGAAACCACCTACATCCATCAGCTCACCGGCGAGCATCCGGTGCTGGACTGGATCAGCGGCACCGCATTACTGCCGGTCAGCGAACAGCTCAATGAGCAGGAATACCAACGGTTTCGCGAGGAGCTTATTCCGGTGCTCGCAGATGCCTATCCAGCCCGGCCGGACGGGACCACGTTCTTCCCGTTCCGGCGGGTGTTCTTCGTCGCTCAGGTAGGCGAGCGAACCACCGGCTGAGGGTTACTACTCCGCGTGATGGATTTCGACGTCGATCCCGCGGTCGCCGGCGATCGCCGAGCGACTGGTGGGAACCTTCTGGTGGATCTGCAGATACGTTTCGGTGTAGCGGGCGGCAATGCGGGTGCCGGCGAAATCCGATGGTATTACGTCACCGGTCTTCTGCCGCCAATCATGAAGGCGGACAGCAAGGTCGGCGGCGATCTGGTCGGCGCTATCGTCGGTGTCGCCGGCCAATAGGTTATTGGTCTCAGTGGGATCGACGCGCAGATCGTAGAGTTCGCGTTCCGGTCGCGGGGCCGTCACCAGTGCTGCGACGGCGTGGCCGGATGGGCTTTCCTCGATATCCCATGGCAGATCCAATAATGGCCGAGGGGCGTAGTTTTCGATGTAGCTGAAGTCTTTCGTCCGGATCGCGCGGATCGGATCGAACGAGTCGTGATAGGTCTTGGTGGTGTAGACGTGGTCGCGTACCGGCTCAGCGGAGTCCGGTGCAATCAACGCCCGCGCATGGGAGATGCCTTCGATGTCGGATACCGCCGCCACGCCGAGCAGGTCCAGCAGTGTCGGCAGCAGATCCACCCCGCTGAAGAGGTCGTCGTAAACCTTGGGCGCCAACCCCATTCGGGTGGGAGGGCGCGCAATCATCGCGATTCCGGTCCCGGCCTCGTAGAGCGTGGATTTCGCACGCGGGAAAGCGGCGCCGTGGTCGGTGAGGAACACCACCCACGTGCTGGCGTCCAGACCGGTGCCCGCGAGCGTATCCAGTATCCGGCCCACCGCGGCGTCGGCAGTCGTGATCGATCCGTAGAACTCGGCCAGATCTTGGCGCACCTCAACGGTATCGGGTAGATAGTCGGGTGTATCGACGTCGGCGGCGTCGGCGGGTTCGTAGCGATCGCGTGGATAGGGGCGATGCGTTTCGAAGAAGCCGGCGGTCAGCAGGAACGGTTTGCTGGTGTCGTGGTCACGCAGCCATCGCTGGGCCTGTTCGACGACGTACTCGCAGTAGGAGTTGGACACGTCGAATTCGTCGAAGCCCAGCCGCGCGGGGTGTGACGTCTCGTGCTGCATGCCGAAAAGAGCGGTATACCAGCCGGATTCGGAGAGGATCTGCGGCAATGTCCGGACGCCCGGGCGGTACTCCCAACCGTGGTGGGCGAGTCCGACCAAGCCATTGCTCTGCGGGTAGCGGCCGGTGAACAGCGATCCCCGCGACGGCGAACACAGTGGTGCGGTGGCGTGCGCTTTGGTGAACAAGATTCCCTCGGCGGCCAACTGGTCCAGCCGCGGGCTCGCCACATCGGCGTGACCGTACACCCCGAGATAGCGGCCCAGATCGTGCCAGTGCACGAACAACACGTTGTCGCGCCGCGGGCCTGTCCCGTCTTGGTCTGCGTCTCCGCCGCCGATCGCCGCCACCTCCTGAGTTTGGGGACCCCATCGACGTTATCGGCTGCGCCGCGTCGGCGTGCGTACCGGGGCGTGTCCGCCCGGGCCGCCGGCAGCAACTACCAGTGTTGTGGTGGCCCCGGCGGGCCGTGCTGCGGCGGCGGTGGACCGGGCGGCCATTGCCCGCCGCCCGGAAACCCGCCTGGCCGATGGGCATCGGTCAGTCTCGGCGGCAACCCCAAGACCACCCGGAATGCCGGGACGAACATGAGGCCCCCGATCACCGCGACCACCAGGCCTGCGATCAGGTCGTAGGTGACCCGGCTGGTGGCGCCGTAACGAGCCTCGCAACCGATCGACAAGATCAGCGTGACGATCCCACCGCCGAGGATCAGGAACTGGCCCATCGGCCTCTTGACGAAGAGCATCACCGCACCGGCCGTCACCGCGAGACACGCCGCGATGATCAAAAACAGACACACGACAAGGGCCACCGGAACAGACGGCACCAAATGTTTGATCTGCTCGCGGCACATGCTCGAAAACTCGCCGCCGAACCGATTACACACATCCGCTGCGCGGCTGACGGCGCTGCTCAGGTTGATCCACAGGGTCAGCGTGAGGATGGCGCCGAGCAACCCCAGTAACCCGATCGCCGCGAGGCTGACCCAGTTGATGGTCTGCTGCGAAGTCGGGGCGGTGGCAGGAGCGCCGTAACCACCCCACGGCGGGCTGTAGCCGGGCTGTTGGCCGTATTCGGCCGGCGGCGGGAAGCCGGATCCAGGGGGCGGGCCGTACCCGGGTCGAGGAGGTTGCTGACCGTAGCTCTCGGGCCCCGGTTGGCCGCCGAAGCCAGGCCCGCCGTGCTGCCGGGGATCGTCTGGTGGGGGTCCCCACTGGGGGAGACCTGGCGGAGGTGGCTGCACCCCGGCATCGTAACCGCCGCTGGATCGGGGGCCGCGGACCTGGACTGCCGGCTCGGAGGCCGGCGACGCTCAGGTCGCCGTTTGGGGCGGTTGTCCCCAGCCATTCTCCGAGACGAATTCGGCGAGCGGACGCCCCAGCGCCCAGCCGTCCAATTCCAGTGAGGGTCGGTCGGGAAAGTCCGGCACCGGACCAATACAGAGGATCGCCATCGGCTCGGCATCGGCGGGCATCGACAGCAGCGATGCCAGCGTCGGCGGATCGAACAGTGATACCCATCCCATCCCGAGGCCCTCGGATCGCGCTGCCAACCAGAGATTTTGGATGGCGCAAGAGACCGATGCCAGGTCCATCTGCGGCATCGTGCGTCGACCGAACACGTAGCTGTCCCTGCCATCGGACAGTGCGACCACAAGCAGTTCAGCGCAATCGAGGATGCCTTCGACCTTCAACGCCAGAAATTCCTGCGCCCGCGCGCCCAGGGCATGCGCGGTCTGCAAACGCTCCTCGTTGACCAGGGCATGAATGCGGCGCCGCAGCTCGTCGTCGGTGATCCGGATGAATCGCCATGGCTGCATCAGGCCGACATTGGGTGCGGCGTGGGCGGCCTGCAGCAGGCGGGCCAGAACATCCTCGGGAACCTTGCTGTCGGCCACGAATCGGCGCATGTCACGACGTTCGGTTATCACGCGATAGACCGCGCGACGTTCCTGCGGACTGAACGCGTGATCTCCCACATCGTCATCGTAGAAACCGCCGGGTGCCGAAGCGACCAAAGATGCCCACTTCGACGCGTCGACCAGCTTGGTCGGCCAGACTTGGCTAGAACCCACGGTCAAAGGATCAGCCCAATGAATATTTCGGAGTCAGTGGAGCAATTGCCCACCAACGGCACGCGGGGCCGCGTGTACGGCGAGCCCTACCGAACCGCGGATGGCGGCACCGTGATCCCTGTCGCGAAGGTCCGTGCCGGCACGTCGACGCCAATGGGGTTGTTCGTCATCTATGGCGGCACGGCCCGATGGGTGCCGGCGGTCGACACCAACCGGATAGCGTTGATCGGGATCATTACCGGCTTGATCTCGGCGACGATCGGCACCCTGGCGGTGCTGCGCCGGCCGCCATGGCCCGATCTGTCGGCGACGTCGGCGGCCTGGACGCGACCTCGAGACATCACGGCCGGTAAGTGACGCCGACCGCCCGCAACACATTTTCCGGCGGCATGTCGAAGTTCAGCGATCGCCGCGGCAATGCGGACAGTACATCGGCGGGAAGGTCAAGCTTGTAGTGCAGCGATAGGTGTCCGGTGAATGTCGGGTCGATCTCATCGACATCCACATCGACCTGTAGCCCGTTCGTCGATATCTCCGCCGTGGCCGTACCGGATTGCGTTGCGTCCCAACGTACATCGACGACCGCGCCGGCAAGCTTGGGCAGCGACGACAGGGTCGCCAGGACACGCTCTGAGGTGAACACCAGCGACCCGACGTAGCTCGCGACGCTGTGTGCCGATCGCAGGCCGGGAATCGCACCGCTGAATCGCCGAGTGACGGGGACATAGTCGGCGAGGTAGATGACCCCCTCGGCCTCGACTTCGGCGCGCACGTCGGCGGGCAGCTTGCCGATGCCGAAGAGTCTGCGGACGAAGACCGGCATCAGTGGGCCCGCTTGCCCAGCCGCAGCCGGAACCGCACCAGGCCTGCCAATATGACGGCCAGGGCCACCAGCATGCCGGTGTCGTGCAGCCATGCGCTGGGCACGTGACGCCACAACCCGTCCACGGGCAGCCCCGCCTCGACGCTGTTCAGATCCACCGTCGACGCTGAGGCGGCGAAGCCCCAACGGGCCGGCACGAACCACGCCATTTGGTCCAGGACCAGCCGCCCCGTCACCGGAATCAGGCCGCCGGCCAACACCATCGAGACCATGATCGTCACCACGAGCATCGGCAGCACCTGTTCGGTGGAGCGGGCCAGCGACGACAACGTCAGCCCCACCATCGCCGAGGTGATCGCGGTCAGCGCCAGGCCCAGGTACAGCTCCACGACGCCGTGCGCCACGCCGTCGCCCAGCAGTGCGCCGCCGTGGGCGGGCGCGCCTTTGCCGATCGTCATGATGGCGACCATGACCGCGGTGCCGATCAGCGCCGCGGTGCTGTAGACGACGACTTTGGCCATCAGGTATGCCGACGCCGACAGACCCACGGCCCGCTCGCGCTGGAAGATCATCCGCTCGCCGACCAGATCGCGCACGGTCAGCGCGGTACCCAGGAACACCGCGCCGATGTTGAGCAGGATCAGGATGTCGATGGGTTCTTCGGGTGCGGTCGGGTTGGCGGATCCGAGCCCGGTGCTGCCGGGCACCGCCAGCGACAGCACGCCAAGCACGACCGGCAGCACCGCCAGGAACGCGAAGTATCCGCGGTCGGCGGTGATCAGCCGGGTTTGGCGGCGCACCAACGTCACGACCTGGCGCCACGAGCTGGTCCGCGGCGGCTGTCCCAGGGGTGCCGCGCCGGCGGTCGGCAACGGTCTGCGCGGGGCGGCGGGATGTCGGGCCAGATACGCGCGGTGTGCCGCGTCGGGGTCGGTGCTGACGCGGGCGAAGATGTCGGCCCAGTCGGTGCTGCCCATCGCCGGCCCGATCTGGGCGGGCGGGTCGGCGAAGGCGGTCTTGCCGCCCGGGGCCAATAGCAGGATCTGATCGCACATGCCGACGTAGGTGAGTGAATGCGTGACGACGATGACCACGCGACCAGCGTCCGCCAGCCGGCGCAGCATCGTCATCACCTGGCGGTCCAACGCGGGGTCGAGTCCTGAGGTCGGTTCGTCCAGGATCAGCAGCGACGGCCCGGTCAGCAGTTCCATGGCCACCGATGCGCGCTTACGCTGACCGCCGGACAACTTATCGACGCGAGTTGTCTTGTGCGGAGCCAACTCCAACTCATCGAGCACCCGCCCGACGACGTGGCGTCGATCATCGGCGGAGCTGTCCGGCGGCAGCCGGAGTTCGGCGGCGTAATGCAGGGCCTGCTCGACGGTGAGCTGGCGGTGCACGACGTCGTCCTGAGGCACCATCCCGATGCGCGAGCGCATCGACGCGTACTCGGCGTGCACATCGTGCCCGTCGAACGCAACCACACCGGCGCTGCGTGGCATCGCGCCACCGATCAACTTGACCAGCGTGGACTTTCCTGCGCCGGACGGCCCGATCACCGCGGTCAGCGTCCCCGGTTTCGCGGTGAAGGACACATCCTGCAGCAGTTGGCGGCCGTCGACGGTCAGCGCCAGCCCGTGTGCGGTCAAGCCATTGGTGCGGGCGGCGATCGGTTGGGGCACCAGAGTGTCGCCGGTCGCGAGCAAGTCGGTGTTGCCGATCGTGACGACATCTCCGTCGCGCAGCATCGCGCTGGTGATCAGCGCGCCGTTGACGAAAGTGCCGTTGCTGCTGTGGTTGTCGCGGATTTCCAAGCCGGCCGGGGTGGACACCAGCATCGCGTGCACGCGGGACGCCAGCGCGTCCTCGACGACGACGTTGTTGGTCTTGGCGCGGCCGATCGTCGCCGAGGCCGACGAACCCGGGGCCCGTCTGGGCTCGTTGACAGGAGGGGCGGGTCGGCTCGGCTGCGGCGCCGTAGGACGAATCGGCGGCCGCGACGGTGCACGCGCGGGGGGCTGCGGACCGGTCGGCCGGAACATTGCGGTTGCGGGGCTGCCGCCCAGCGGCTCATCGGCTCGGTGTTCGACTGTTTGAGGATTGCGGGGCCTCGACGGCGATGATGTCGCGACCCGGAATGTCAGCTGCGGCCCGCGCGGGCTGCCCAGCGCGATGCTCAGGCGGTCGCGGATGGGCACCAAGTTGGCGCGTGCACCGGCGACGAAAACGCCGTTCTGGCTTTTGTCGACAACGACCCATTGACCGCCGTCAAACCGCAGAATCGCGTGCACCCGCGAGATCAGCGTGAGGTCGTCGGGATCGATGTCTTGAAAGCGGATATCGCATTCGCGGTCGCGACCCACGATCACATCCCGGTCGACGGGAAAGGTGTACATCGCCGATCCCAGCCAGACCGTGAGCGGAGGCACGGCGATACCGCTCGCGGTGGCGAGCTTCGTCGTGCTGCCGTCCTGAGTGGGATGGCTGCGATCTGTCGGTGGCATCCAATGCTTTCTATACCCGCGGAGCCTGCACGCAACGCATACGAACATATCGGGGCACCAGCGGCGACATATCCCCCAGCGCCCCGTCGCGGCCACGCGGTGACCTGATCGACGCTAAACCTTGACTTGACCTGCCCATCGTGCGGCGCAGACCATAGAGGCGTGCGCCGACTGCTGGGTCTATTGTGCGCTGCGGTGTGCGCAGCCGTTGTACCCATGGCGACAGCTCCGAAGGGGGGTGCAGTCGGCGCACCTTGGTTTGCTCCCTCGGTCGGCAACGCCACTCAGGTGATTTCCGTTGTCGGAACCGGCGGTTCGAACGCGAAAATGGATATCTATCAACGCGGCGCCCAGGGCTGGCAGCCGGTCGAGGCGGCCATACCCACCCATATCGGATCGGCAGGTCTTGCGGCACAGGCCAAAAGCGGTTATCCCGCGACACCGATGGGAGTCTTCGCCTTACCGTTTGCGTTTGGGACAGCGCCCAACCCCGGCGGCGGGCTCAAATACGTTCAGGTCGGCTCGCAGCACTGGTGGAACGGCGACGACGGCAGTCCCACGTTCAACACCATGCAGGTCTGTCAACGGGCGCAGTGCCCATTCGACACGAACGCAAGCGAAAACCTGCAAATCCCGCAGTACAAGCATGCCGTCGTGATGGGCGTCAACCCAAACCGTGAGCCCGGCAAGGGCGCGGCATTCTTCTTTCACACCACCGACGGCGGCGCGACCGAGGGCTGTGTCGCGATCGACGATGCCAAGCTGGTGCAGGTCATTCAGTGGCTGCGGCCCGGCGCGGTCATGGCCATCACCCAATAGTGGTTGTCGCCCAACGGTTCTGACCGTCAAGCCAGCGCAATGCCTGGTGTGATCTTGAAGTCCAGGTTCTTCAACGACATCGTCGCGTCGTAGGTCCGGTCGTATCCGACCGTGCTGATCCGCCATCCGTCAGCGGTGCGGCGGTATCGATCGTGATAGAACCCCGCGCCGATCAGCATGAAGTCGAATTCGGCCACGATCACCCGGTCTTGCAGATACCAGGTGCCGGTGGCTTCGTCGCCGTTCACCGCGATCTCCGGATGGGTGACGCGATGCTCGGTGATCACGTTCGATCCGAGCGACGAGCGCATGTACTCGACGAGGTCGGCGCGGTTGGTGAAGTGGTGTTCTTCGCCCATCGACGACCCGTAGTCGCCGACGACATCCTCGGTGAGCGTGTCGGCGAAGTCGTCCCAGTGCTTGGTGTCGAGTGCACGCAGATAGCGGTACTTGATCTGTTCTATCGCAGCGACGTCGGCGAGCCAGGCGTCGTGACCGTTTGAGCTCATCACGTCATTGCAGCACACGCCGGCTCAGCGCAGATAGTGGGTGACCATATCGATGAGCGCGCGTCGCTCCCGCTGCCAGTCGATCGAGGTCCCCACGATCATCTGAGCCAGCACGACACCACGCAGCATCGCCCAAATCACTTCGGCCACACCATCATTAGCCGGGTCATCGGTGATCAATCGGCCCAGTTGACCGATCGCCGAATTCATCTCCAGCAGGTGGCGCCGCGACGAACCCCCCGGTCCACCGCGGTTGGCCCGCAGGATCTCGAACGCCGCCATCGAGGTTGGGCTGCTATAGCAACTCCAGGCGGTGTCGACGACAACCTCGATGCGCTCTCGCAGTGGCAGGTCCCTGACATCGGCCGCTGAGAGGCTTTCCAACAGCCTGGCCACTCCGTCGTCGACGACAGCCATCAGCAAGCCGTTGCGGTCGCCGAAGTGGTACTGGATCACCCCCCAGGTGACTCCAGCACGCTCGGCGACATGTTTGGCCGTCGCGGCGGCAAAACCCTCCTCCACGATGCAGCGGACTGTTTCGTCGATGATCTTCGCTCGGGTGTCGTCGCCACGTTTGCGCGGCGCGGTGGTCCGCCGGGTGGGGCTGACGGCTGGTCGGGCCTTCTGGCCTGCGGCGATAGACATTGTTGACTTTATAACATAGTCGAGTCTATTTTTGGGCGGTGAGCCAATCCCGCTATGCCCAATTGTCCCGTCAGGAGTTGGCGGTTCTGCTGCCTGAACTGCTGTTGATCGGGCAGATGATCGACCGTTCCGGCATGGCGTGGTGCATCCAGGAGTTCGGGCGCGACGAGATGGTGCAGATCGCCATCGAGGAGTGGGCCGGCGCCCGCCCGATCTACACCAG
>NZ_JBAPRN010000587.1:0-17536 GCF_049281135.1 Mycobacterium sp.
CGGTCGGCCATGCCGATGCACCAGGCACGCCGGCTGATCGGTGTGACCGCGGTCGTGCTGCCGCCGCGCGGCGCGGTGTACAGCGTCGCCAGCCGCCGGGTGTTCGACACCGTGCGCACCGTGGTGCCGGTGGTCGAGCAGCTCTCCTTCGACGAGGCTTTCGGCGAGCCGCCGGAACTGATCAGCGCATCCGAGACCGAGGTCGAAGAGTTCTGCGCGCAGCTGCGCCGACGGGTGCGCGACGAGACCGGCCTCATCGCCTCCGTCGGCGCTGGTTCGGGCAAACAGATCGCGAAGATCGCGTCCGGTCTGGCCAAACCCGATGGCATTCAAGTCGTCCGGCGTGCTGACGAAAAACGGCTGCTGGACGGCCTTGCCGTGCGCAAGCTGTGGGGGATCGGCCCGGTCGCCGAGGAGAAACTGCACCGGCTGGGCATCGAGACGATCGGGCAGCTGGCTGCGCTGGGCGAAGCAGAGGCGGCCAACATCCTGGGTGCGACGATCGGGCCCGCGTTGCACCGGCTGGCGCGTGGGATCGATGACCGTCCGGTGGCCGAACGCGCTGTGGCCAAACAGATCAGCGCGGAATCCACCTTCGCCACGGATCTGACCACGCTCGACGAACTGCGCGAGGCGATCGCCCCGATCGCCGAACATGCCCAGCAACGACTCTCTCGGGACGGCCGCGGGGCCCGGACCATCACCGTCAAGCTGAAGAAATCGGATATGAGCACGCTGACCCGCTCGGCAACCCTGCCGTATGCGACCACCGACGCCGCCGCGCTCGCCGCGATGGCCCGTCGGCTCCTGCTCGATCCGCGTCAGATCGGGCCGATTCGCCTACTGGGCGTGGGCTTTTCGGGCCTGACCCATGTTCGGCAGGACTCGTTGTTCCCGGACTTGGAGCTGGCGATGCTGGATACCGATCAGGGAGCCGACACCGTGCACGCCGAGCGGGACGCGCTCGCGCCGGCGACGACGGACAGCGAGTGGCGGGTGGGCGATGACGTCGCGCACCGCGAGCTGGGGCACGGCTGGGTACAGGGCGCCGGCCACGGCGTGGTCACCGTGCGGTTCGAAACCCGCGGCTCGGGGCCGGGCTCGGCACGAACCTTCGCCGCCGACACCGGCGACATCGCCCGGGCCAATCCGCTCGACAGCCTCGACTGGCCCGACTACCTTGCCGCCGTTGCCGAAACCTCGTCAGCCCAGGCGACCGACGACCTCGCGCAGGGGTAGCCGCGCCGCCAACGCGGCCATGGTCAATACCCGCGCCTGACTCGGTGGCAGCTTAGGCACCATCACCGCTCCGGCATCGACCAGGTCGTGGCCCGGGCCGTATCCGGGGCTGACCCGTCCGCCGGTGACCCGGGTGGACACCGCGACCACCACACCGTCGTGGCAGTGCCGTCGCACCCCGTCGATCACCGCGTCGGGGGCGTTACCGGAACCGAGCGCTTCCAGGACGATGCCGCCCGCACCCGCATTCACGCACGCGTCCATCGCCGCCGCGTCGGCTCCCGGGTACGCCGCGACGATGTCGACTCGCGGTGCTGCCGCCGCGCTGAGCTCGCCGAGGAAGTGACGAGTCTTGGTCCGCGTCATGGTGACCCCGCCGTTGACACTGCCGAGCAGCTCACCCGCGAACGCGTGCGCGATCGCTACCTTGTGCAGTCCGGCCGGCTGCAATATCCGCCCGGCGAACGACACCAGCACCCCGAGACCGCGGGCACCGGGATCCGAGGCCACCGACACCGCATGGCGCAGATTCGCCGGCCCGTCCGCGTCCGGCGCGTCGGCGCTGCGCATAGCGCCGGTGATCACCAGCGGGACCGCGCCGCCGTAGGTGAGATCCAGCCACAGCGCCGTCTCCTCGAGGGTGTCGGTGCCGTGCAGCACGACGACGCCCTCGGCGCCGCCGCTGGCCGCCGTGCGTGCCGCCGCACCGATCAGATCCCAGTCGGACGGGATCAACCGCGAACCGTCCTTGGCCATCACGTCGACGACATCGACGTCGAGGCCGGTGGTCAATTCCGCGCCACCGCGGCTGGGCCGCCACACTCCGTCGGCTGCGGTGGTGCAGGATATCGTCCCGCCGGTCGCGATGACGGTCACTCGGCTCACACGGAGATCATCTCCTATCGCTCGCCGCGCCCGGGCGCGGCGGGTCTCGGTGGCACCCCTAGTGGATGATGGAGGCGTGACGGACCAACCTACCGGCTCGGCTGAGCCGGTGACCGAGGCCGATACGGTCGGAGAAGCCGAGGCGCCGCGGACCCCTCGGAGGCGACAGCCGCTGCTGTTGTCGATCGCGGCGGTCGTGCTCGCCCTGGATATCGTCACCAAGGTGCTGGCGGTCAAACTGCTGACGCCCGGCCAGCCCGTGCCGATCATCGGCGAGACCGTGACCTGGACGTTAGTCCGAAACTCCGGGGCCGCGTTCTCGATGGCTACCGGCTACACCTGGATGCTGACGCTGATCGCGAGCGCCGTTGTGGTCGGGATTTTCTGGATGGGACGCCGGTTGGTGTCGCCGTGGTGGGCTGTCGGCCTCGGGATGATCCTGGGCGGCGCGATGGGAAACCTGGTCGACCGGTTCTTCCGCTCACCGGGCCCGCTGCGCGGGCATGTCGTGGACTTCCTGTCGATCGGGTGGTGGCCGGTGTTCAACGTGGCCGACCCGTCGGTGGTCGGCGGGGCAATCCTTCTGGTCACGTTGTCGGCGCTCGGATTCGATTTCGACACCGTCGGCCGCCGTACGTCCGACGATGCGGCGGGTCAGCCCGCCGAACACGTCGACGATACTCAATGACCGATCGGTCGATGCCGGTGCCCGAGGGCCTCGCGGGTATGCGGGTGGACGCCGGGCTGGCGCGGCTGCTCGGGGTGTCGCGCACAGCCGCCGCCGCGCTGGCCGAAGACGGCGGAGTCGAGTTGGACGGGTTGCCGGCCGGCAAGTCGGATCACCTGACCGCGGGAGCGTGGCTGCAGGTCCGGCTGCCCGAGCCGCCCGCGCCGCTGGAGAACACGCCCGTCGAGATCGAGGGCATGACGATCCTGTATTCCGACGATGACGTCGTCGCCGTCGACAAGCCAGCCGGGGTTGCCGCGCACGCGTCGGTGGGCTGGACCGGGCCGACGGTGCTCGGCGGGCTGGCCGCGGCCGGCTACCGGATCACCACCTCCGGTGTGCACGAGCGGCAGGGCATTGTGCATCGCCTCGACGTCGGTACGTCTGGGGTCATGGTCGTTGCGATCTCCGAGCGGGCGTACACCCTGCTCAAGCGGGCGTTCAAGCAGCGCACGGTCGACAAGCGTTATCACGCTCTGGTGCAAGGACATCCGGATCCGTCCAGCGGCACCATCGACGCACCGATCGGCCGTCATCGTGGCCACGACTGGAAATTCGCCGTCATGTCCGACGGTAGGCACAGCCTGACCCACTACGACACCGTCGAAGCGTTCGTCGCCGCAAGTCTGCTCGACGTACACCTGGAAACCGGCCGCACACACCAGATTCGGGTGCATTTCGCGGCGCTGCACCATCCCTGCTGCGGCGACCTGACCTACGGCGCTAACCCGAAACTCGCGAAAAGGCTTGGGCTGGAACGTCAATGGCTACATGCCCGGTCGCTGTCGTTTACCCATCCTGGGGACGGGCGGCAGATGGAGATCGTCAGCCCCTATCCGCAGGATCTGCAGCACGCGCTGGACGTGTTGCGGGCCGACACGTGACCTTACTCGCGAATAGTTGAGTACGGCTTAGCCGGCCCGGTGTTAGGCTCTTTCGCACCGGTGCGAATAAGGACCGAATCGGCAAAGGTAGTGAGATGGTGAAATGCGGCACTGTTACCACCGATGTCCGGGCCGAAGCTCAGCGGCCCCGCAAGAAATGGCTCGTTGATGTAGCGCCAGGCGAAACCAAGAGAGTCGAGGCCTGGCATCGCGCGGGTCCGTCAGCTCTGTCGCCAGCCGTACTTAGAAGCCAGGCATGTGCAACAGGATGGCATTAAGGGACTTGAATGTATCCTTGGCAGAATTCGAAGCGCTTCTTGCAGATCGTCGAAGACCCGTTTTATCGGCAGCTTGTTGCCCTTCAAGACGGTCTGCAACGAGACAGCTCCCGTTTCTGGACCGCACGCAATCTGCTCTTCATGTTTTTACCGATGACTACGCAGTCAATCTCCAGCCCGATGGGTCTGGGTAGCGATTCGAAACCCTTGGCTGTAGAGATCGGGGGTGCGCGGTGCTATCTGGCTGACTCCATGCAATTCATGCTTGAATATGGCTGCCGGTTTAACCCGCAGGGAGCCTGGTACATCATGCCAAGCTTTCGCGCCGAGCAGTCCGACGAGACGCATCTCAATGAGTTCTTTCACAGTGAAGCCGAGATCACCGGTGGGCTCGATGACGTCATGACGGTGGTCGAAGAATACCTGCGTGACATCACGGCCGGCGCGCTCGGCCGGATGCAGGCACACCCGGTACCCGGTCAAAAACTTTCGCACGTAGAGCAATTCCTTCGCACCGACAGAATTCCGCAAATCACCTTCGAGCACGCGGCGCGGCTGCTGGACAACAAGCCCGAGTACATCGAGTCCCATCATGGCTGGCGCACTATCACTCGTCAGGGCGAGCGGCAGCTCATGGCGGCGCACGGCGGAGCAGTATGGTTGACCCACTTCGACCACCTGTCGGTTCCGTTCTACCAGGCGTATTCCTCACGAGATGTGGAGACCGCCGCCAATGCGGATCTGCTCCTGGGTATCGGTGAAATGATCGGCTGCGGAGAGCGCCATCCTGACGGCGAGAGCGTCGAAAAGGCGTTAGCGCACCATCAGGTACCGCCGCACGAGTATGCCTGGTACATCGATATGAAAAGTCAATTCCCGATGCAAACATCGGGTTTCGGTTTGGGCGTGGAGCGGTGGCTACAGTGGCTGACGGGCGAGACTGATATTAGAAACTTGCAGTTGGTGCCTCGAATCCACGGATTTCAATCCGTATTGTAAAGAAGCCGATGCCAGGCATGCACCTTGATGATGTGGTTCGTGAAAGCGTCACCTTGGCGGAGGCTTTTCGTGAACATTGCCGCGCCTACGGGTATTCGGAAGGTGAGCGGGATACTCTTCGCTCCCACACGAACAAAACCATTCGATTCAATAATTCGTCTATTAGCGTGCTGGCACAAGAGTGCGACTTCAATCGGACTCCTCCACGCTTCCTGCTACAGCCCGCTCTGAGATTGCGAAACCAGGCATCAATTCGTCACACCGGTCAGATGTCGCCGTTCGGCTGCTATTTCATCGCCTTTGGCACGATTGCGCCACCGTCGGTCCTCGAGCGGGCATTCGAACACTTCGAGACGTTCTTCGTCGATGCGCTCGGAATCCCCGCTGATCGATTGGTGTTGCGCGGTACCGCGGATGATCCTGACCTTTGCGCATTGCTCCGAGGCGCGCGGGTACCCGTTGAAATAGACGGCTGCGAACAGCGGTTGTTCAGGCACCGATTCGGCGTTGACGGAGTGACCGGCCGCAATGTGAACATGGCGGTCATCTCTGGAGGGCGTCTCTTCGACGTAGCGAATTTCATCGTCATGGAACGGGACGGCGAAAAGTGGGCGCTGGAAACGGCGTTTGGAATCAACAACATTGTTACGCGGGTACATCAGCTCGCCCATCCTGTGCTCGCCACCGCTGCGGCGTGCCTACAGTCAGATGACGAGCAACGATTCATCTACCTGGATGCACTGTCGTCAGCCGTCGCCCTTGCGTTAGAAGGATTCAAGCCACAATCCCGCGGTCGGGAGGGTAACTACCGTCGTTTCATCACGGCGTTACTACCGATATGGCAGCGCGAGCCCAAAGTCCTTACCGATGCGGTTCATTCGGCGATGCACGCCGAAGTCGCGATCAGGAGGCATATTAGTCCCGCACGCTCGCTTGATCTCGGGGCCGACGAGGCAGCAGAATTTCTGCTCGCCCACATCAACCACGTTGCCGGCTGCTCGGAGCAATCGTCACTAACGTCACCCGGCGCGCGACGGGACAGCTAGATCGTGCGACCAAGGCTAATACCGTCGGTGCTGCAGGGTGGCGCGATGATCGGAATCGTGGCCCCGTCGTCGGGAGTCGCCGCGCTCTGCCCGCGCCGCTTCCTAAGAGGCCTCGCTCACCTAGAGGAGTTGGGGTTCACCCCGGTCGTAGGTGACACTGCTACCGCCCAATCACATATTGGCTACACCTCGGCGACCCCGCAGGAACGGGCTGACGATCTGAACCGGATGTTCGCAGATTCGCGTATCAATGCGATCATGACGACGATCGGGGGGACCGCGGCGAACCATATTCTCGATCACCTGGATGTTGATGTGATCGCGAGCAATCCAAAATTTCTGATTGGGTACAGCGATGTCACCTTGCTGCACGCGGCGTTGTGGCAGCGAGTCGGGCTGACATCGATTTCGGGCCCAGCGTTGCTGCCGCAGTTCGGCGAACCCGATGGGCCGCATCGTTTTACACAAGAAAACTTTCTCCGCGTTGTGGCGACCAGCGTGCCACCAGGGCGGATCGTGCCATCAGGAGTAGTGCTAGAGGGCGTTCGGCACTGGGACCTTGACGACGATCTGAAGCGGGTCGAGGCACCGGCGCCCGCGCCATTGGTACATGCGGAGGGCCTGGGTCATGGGTGGTTGGCGCCGCTGAACATCGAGTCGCTGCTGGCACTTTCGGGCACTGACTGGTATCCGGACCTCAGCGGCGCACTCCTCGTTCTGGAGGCGGCTGAAACGACCTCGGCGGCCCGGTTTCACCAGGGGCTTCACCAGCTCAAAGCCCAGCACGTCTTTCAGACTTTGGCAGGCCTGCTGATCGGTCGTTTTGATACACGTTCGCAGTGTCCTCCTGATTTGGTGTCGTGCATCGTTGACGACGTCTTGGGCAAGCCGGACTTCCCGGTGGTGAGTGGAATAGATTTCGGTCACACCGACCCTCTGCTCAGCCTGCCGTGGGGGGTAGCCGCAGAGATAAGCGCAACGTCGGGCGAAGACTTCATGTTCGCGATCTTGGAAGCGGCCGGTAGCTCACCCGGCGACGTAAATGTAGGAGAAGCAAGTTGACTGCACTCAGTTTGTTCGTCATACCGACTGACCGGCCGTGCGGGCCGCAGTTGAGGTCCTACCAAAGCGATATAGCCAAGTTGGCCACGAAACAACAGGTGTACGTCATGGTGCTGGAAGACAGGGCCCTCCCGGCGTCCGTGACCGAAGAGCACCGTGCGGCAATCACCGATGTCGTCTCGGCGACCGACGGCATCGATGGATCGGTCTTCAGTAACGATGAATGGAGGGCTTTAACTGCTGACCGAGCTTGGCCGTCCTTCGCGCACCACTTGATAAGTGACGAGCAGGAAAGCTATGGAAGGGCCTTCAACAAGTGCGCTCTGGTCGCCGCTGCTCTCGGTGCGACTGCTATTCACCGGCGGGATTCGGACACGAGTCTGCCTGGGCTATGCGATGAGTGGGGCGTCTACCCGTCGGACATCGAGTCGGACGTGTTGAACAACAAACCATTTGACGTTGTGGGCGGCAATTATTGGGGTAACTGGAACGTCGCGCTGGGTCCGCTTGCCGATGAGCCGGAACGGTTACGGTTGATCCTCTCGGCGCACGGCATCCCGACGGTCGGGCAGGACAACATCATCGACGAGCAGCTTCGGAGAGCGAAAGAGCCCCCGAAACCAGATCGCGGCGGCGTCACCCACGGCGCGTATCCGGACTTAGGGAACTGTGCGTTCCGCGCAGACGCAGCGCTTGCGTTTCCCGCGCCGCTCGTCCCCGACACAGTTGGTACCGACTATCTCTTTCTGGCGTTTGCGGTGCGTCTCGGTCGCGCCTGGTTGCACGGCGTGAATATGCGGCACGTGCATTCACCGGGTCGGGCGGAGTACGGCTACCTGCACGATTACTGGCTCCGCCGAGCCAAGCAGATGGACTTCTTGTTGATTTTTCACCATCTCGACGGACAGGGCGGCCTGGCCCAGGATTACGGCGCCGAGCGGATTCGACTTGGCAATGCGATGCGCGATCTGCGAGATCTGTGCGAAGACGCGGAACCGGTACGGCGGGTTTACTGGGGCGCTTACGCGGAAGCATTCCGTGGGAGTGAGCTGGACGAGGCTACCGGCATCGCGAGTCACATCAGGAGCATCGAAGGCGCTACGCGTCACGAAAACGACCTGGCGCTAGCAGATTACGGAGCACTACTACGAGATTGGTCGGGCATTTGTGACGGGCTGGTTCCGTTGCTGCGCGGATTTCTTCGCGATTAGCCGGGAGAATCTTCCCATTCTGGATCTGACCGTTGTCGCGTACTGATATTCAGGATGGCGACGGCACCAAGTACGCCAAGGCCACCTACGACGGCTACCGCGCCGGTTGCGGACCATTTTGCGACTCCGGCGGATACCACCGGTGAGACGGCGAGCATCATCAAGCGCGCCAGCGTTGAGCGAGCGGAGATGATCGTCGCACGCAAATGGCTTGGGATCCGGGAGTTGACATAGGCGTCGACGACAACCATCGAGGCGCGGTGAAGCCAGAAGTAGGCGCAGATGGCGAACGCCAGCGCCGGCACCGGCAACCGAGTTAGCAATGCGACGAGCCAAATGGTGGGGGCCAGCACGACAAGACCGGCCACGATTGACTTGTGCCTTCGCATCAACCTAGTCGCCGCATCGACCCTGGACTGGACAAGCAGTATTGCAACGAATACACCGCCGAACAGGGCGCCACCGGCTGCGCCATCCGCCGACCCGGCGCCGACGTCTAGCAAGGAAATCTGCCAGTACTGGATAGAGATCTGAAAGCTTGCGAAAAGGAGGCCGCTGCTGATCACCACCGACAGCGCACCGCGGTGCGACGACGCGACAGCACGCCACACTGCCGACGCGCCGACGGGCTGTAAGTGTGATGTCGCGGCGGCACCGGGCGGACGGTCAGAAGGATAGACCAGCCCGAAGATGACAGCAGAAACTGCCGCAAATATCGCGGCGGTGCTCCAGGTGCCCGTCGGTGTGATCCCGTAGACGATTCCCCCGAGCCCGGCGGCGATTGCCATCGCTTGATACTGCAGCCGGGTGAAGTGCAATATGCCCGTCGTCAGAGCTGCCTCATGCGCGTCAGCGCTCAGCCCGTCGGTGTATCTGTCAACGAATTCCGCTTCCAGGGCAGCCCCAATCAATGCGAGGGACGCCGCGTTGAAGATCTCCGCGACAAAGAGCCAGATCACCTGACCGGCCGCCGCTGTGATGCCGAGCCACGCACAGCCACAAAGCATCCCGATGATAATCGGGTTCTTGCGTCCAACCCGATCGGCCCACCAACCCAGCGGAATCTCGAGAAGCAACAGCCCCGCGGCCTGTACTGCTTTGAGATACATCACGTCCGCGGCGCTCAGTCCTTTGCTGATCAAATACAGAGTGCTGGTCGATCCGATGAACATCCGCGCCGCGTTGAAGAGAGCAGCGCACCGCGCCACGGTGTGAGCTCGTCTGCTCATCGGCGTCAAGTTTTACTCGGCGCCGCGGCTAGTTACGTACCCGGCGCGGATAGCTCTTCGCCTCGTCGACCCATTCTCTTTCGATCCGGCCGATCTCCAAGGACAGCAGCGCCACCGTTGGGTTGTCGCAGTTGACGTCAAGAGCGGTGCGGTATTTGGCGGCTTCGCCAGTGCTGGGCAGGTGTGGTCGCAGGCCTTCGAACCACTCGTCGCCGACGGCGTTGGGCGGGTCGTGGTCGCGAGGTCCGGCAGCCCACTGGCGATAGGTGTCTCGGGCATTCGCCAGGCCGGCTCGCCAGCTTTGGACCGAGTCGTGCCGCCGAGATTGCAGGCTGGACATCATCTGGTGCTTCTGCTCAGAGCTCGCCGCCATCCGCGGCAGCCAGGTGTCGCCGATTACTCTCACGACGCCCAAGACACCCGCCGTCGACGCGCCCGCCACCAGACCCATCAAGCCCATGCCCGCCATGCTCATACGCAGATCGTCGCATCCAGGCTCGGTGATCGCTATGGCTTGCGGGCCTCGGCGAGTACTCGAGTCGCATGGGCGACGAAGGGGCCGTTGGCCTCGATCTGCTCATGCATCTCGCGCAGCCGTTCGTGATAGCGCTCGACGGTGAAGTCCGGCACCGTCCAGATCACCTTGCGCAGGAAGTAGATCACCGCGCCGATATCGAAGAACTCCGCCCGAAGCCGCTCCATGCGCATCTGGACCACCTGTAGGCCGGCAGCTTCTGCCTGGGTGGTCTGGATTTTCGGTTGCAGCTCGGCCCATTTGTGCGGCTGCGGTCCGAGGAAATATTCGAACAGCTCCGACATCGTCGCGGGCCCGATCTGCTGCGCGAGGTAGCTGCCGCCGGGCCGGAGCACCCGGGCGATCTGGTGCCAGCGCACCACTATCGCGTGCCGGCTGGTCACCAGGTCGAACGCGTCGTCGGCGAACGGCAGGGACGTCTCCTCCCGGGTTGCCACCACCACGACGCCGCGCGGGTGCAGCAGCTGGGTGGCCAGCGCCGCGTTGGGCGGCCACGACTCGGTGGCGACCATCGTGGGCGGGAAAGTCTCCGCTCCGCACAGCACCTCGCCGCCGCCGGTGTCGAGGTCCAGGGCGGCCGACACCGTCGCCAACCGCTGACTCAGCAGTCGCTGGTACCCCCACGATGGCCGTTCCTCGGTAGCACGGCCGTCCAGCCAGGAGAAGTCCCAGCCGTCGACCGGCGCCGCGGCGGCTTCGGACACCAGCTCGTCGAATGACCGGCTCATTCGTGCATTGTCGCCGATGCCGGGGACGCGTCCGAGCAATTGGATGCCGACACGATTTGCACGTGACAAATCCTTCGGCGAGGCTCACGCTCAAAGTTCTTGAGACAACACAGCGAATGGACACGGGAAGTGCCGAAGCGATCGGATGAGGCGACGGTATGACCGACCCGGATGACGCGTCGCTGACGGGGTTCACCGTGGCTATCACCGCGGCGCTCGGCGGTGACAACCCACGCGTGGTCGAGGCCGCGGTCGGGCGCCTACGATCGGCGCTTGGCGCCAAGGAGCTGATCGCCACCGTGATCAAACGTGGCTACCGACTGGCGGTGGACTTCATCCCCGACGACGCCGGGATGCCGCACTGACCAAGCTGGGGCGGCCCGCAGGACTCGAAACCCCTTGGGCGTCAAGATGATCAGTGTTGACGTGGTGATCAGGGCGCGAGCCGGATATGGCCCGGCGGCGCCGGTGGAGCCTGCGATGGGCTCTCCGGTGCTGGGGCGCCGTTTCCACCGCCGGGCTCGGGAGCAGGCGCAGGAGCCGCAGGAGCCTGCGGCTGTTCTGCCTGCGGCGGCGGTTCCTGTGGTGGCGGTTCCTGGGGCGGCGGCTCGACCTGTTGCTGCCGTTGCGGCGCCTGCTGAACGTGTCGCGGCGGTGGGGGTGGTTGCTGCGGGGCCGGCGCCGGCGCCTCTGGCGGTGGCGGTGCCGCAGGCACCGGCAGCGGCTTCGTCGGAGGAATTTCTCCGGTGGGGAGACCTTCAGTCACCGAGGTCAGCACTACCACGACGCCGCGCGAGCCGCGCCAGTGGTAGGCCGCGATAGACGCGATCTTGCCTCTGTCGTATGGGCAGTAGGCCTCGACCGATGCGACGATGAATTGGTTGATGGTCCTGGTAATGCGGTCGGCGGGATTCAGGCGCGTGAGCGGATTTTCGTTGTAGCCGTTGTTTCTGATCAGGTCCACCAAGTCGCCCACCGACATGCCGCCGTCGAGTTTGGAACACGCTTTGTGCGCTGTTTCGATGAGGCTGTTCGCGTTGTCGACCGGGGGAATCTCCTTCTGGCCAAGGAGATCGAAGAACGTCTGGTCTTGGTCTGGGTTGGCCGCGGCTGTGCGGACGGGCAGAAAAGCCGCCGAGACGAGTATGACGACAGCCGCTACCGCAACCGGAAGTTGACGGACGATGCCGGAAAACATGGCCGGGTTTCCGTTCTGCTGAAGCAATCGCCAGGCGAGCCTATGCGTTCCAATTTAGGCCGCGCGTGGCGTTCTCGCAGATTTCCCCGGACTTGGTTGAAGGGGGGTTCGCCGAGCGTGCGGTCCGCGCGATAAGCCAGGCCGCCAATTCGCAGACCCCGCACGCTCGGCGAAGTTTGAAGCGGTGTTCAGACGACCGCTTTGATGTCCTCCGATGCGACCTCGCCGGCCAGCGGGGCGATGGCTCGAAGAATCTCGGTGATCGTGTCCGGGTGCAGCCCGGCGGCGCATAGCGAGTCCGCCAAATGCGCGGTCACCATGGCGAAGTGATGCATCGTGATGCCACGGCCTTCGTGCACCTGCCGGATCGGCGTACCGGTGTAGGGCCCAGGCCCGCCGAGCACCGTGGACAGGAATTCAACCTGCCTGGCCTTCACACACTTCATGTTGGAGCCGGCGTAGAAGCCGGCCAGGTTGTCGTCGTCGAGCACACGGCAGTAGAAATCCTCGACAACGACTTCGAGGGCGTCGTGACCGCCGATCTGCTCATACAGCGATGCCGCACCGGGCCTGCGAAAGCGGGTCAGTATTCCCATGCGCAATAGCGCACCACCTCACCGTTGCCCGCCAGTTAGGACGCCATCACCGCGGGATTACCCGGCGTAACAACCGGATTGCGCGAAGACGCGCCTGTACTGCTCAGCCGTATAGCAGACTCGGTACAAATGCCAGGGGAATCAGCATCGGGAGAGCGTGGAAGCTATGAATCTGGGTGATCTGACCGGTCTGGTCGAGAAGCCTTTCGCCGCAGTGTCCAACCTCGTCAACACTCCGAACTCGGCGGGCCGCTACCGACCCTTCTACCTGCGTAATCTGCTCGACGCGGTACAGGGCCGCACGCTGCACGATGCCGTCGACGGCACGATCACCCTGATCACCGGGGGGTCGTCGGGCATCGGCGAAGCGGCGGCGAAGAAGATCGCGGATGCCGGCGGCGAGGTGGTGCTGGTGGCGCGCACCCGGGAGAAACTGGAAAAGGTCGCCGACGAGATCCGTAGCAGCGGGGGCACGGCGCACGTCTACCCGTGCGACCTCTCCGACATGGACGCCATCGCGGCGATGGCCGACCAGGTGCTGGCCGATCTCGGCGGTGTAGACATGCTGATCAACAACGCCGGACGGTCGATACGTCGCTCGCTGGCGCTGTCCTACGACCGCATCCACGACTATCAGCGCACCATGCAGCTGAACTACCTCGGCGCGGTACAGCTGATCCTCAAGTTCATTCCGGGCATGCGGGAACGCGGATTCGGTCAGATCATCAACGTGTCATCGGTCGGGGTGCAGACCCGCGCGCCGCGGTTCGGCGCTTACATCGCCAGCAAGGCTGCGCTGGACAGCCTGTGCGACGCGCTGCAGGCCGAGGTGGTCGCCGATGACATCAAGTTCACCACCGTGCATATGGCGCTGGTCCGGACGCCGATGATCAGCCCGACGAAGATGTACGACAAATTCCCCGCCCTGACCCCGGATCAGGCCGCGGGTGTGATCACCGATGCGATCGTGCACCGGCCCCGGCGGGCCAGCTCGCCATTCGGGCAGTTTGCCGCCGTCGCCGACGCCGTCAACCCAGCGGTGATGGATCGGGTGCGCAATCGAGCGTTCGGCATGTTTCAAGATTCGTCCGCCGCCAAAGGTGATCAATCCGACAGCGGCGCAACCGATTTCGACCCCCGAAGCGAGACGTTCGTTCGAGCGACCCGCGGAATCCACTGGTGAGGCGATCATGAGTCTTCCGAAACCGACCAACCGAGAAGCCGTTGTCATCACCGGTGCCTCGTCGGGCATCGGCACCGAGCTGGCCCGCGGACTGGCCCGGCGCGGCTATCCATTGGTGCTCGTGGCCCGCCGCCAGGAACGCCTGGACGAGCTCGCCGACGAGGTCCGCGCCCAGTACTCCGTAGCAGCGGATGTCTTTCCGCTCGATCTGTCCGATGCCGGGGGGCGCGAGCAACTGGCGGAGCGGCTTCGCACCGAGGCGATTGCCGGGTTGTGCAACAGCGCCGGTTTCGGCACCAGCGGGGTCTTTCAGACTCTGCCGGTCGAGCGGGAAAGCGAGGAGGTCGTCCTCAACTCGCTGGCGCTGATGGAACTGACCCACGCCGCACTGCCCGGCATGGTCGAGCGGGGAGCCGGCGCGGTACTCAACATCGCCTCGATCGCGGGATTCCAGCCGATGCCCTACATGGCCGTGTATTCCGCGACGAAGGCATTCGTGCAGACCTTCTCCGAGGCGGTGCACGAGGAACTGCACGGCACCGGCGTCTCGGTGACGGTGCTGTGCCCGGGTCCGGTGCCGACAGAGTGGGGTCAGATCGCCAGCGCCGAGCGCTTCAGCATTCCGCTTGCGCAGGTGTCGCCGCACGACGTCGCCGAAGAGGCCATCGGCGGAATGCTCTCCGGTAAGCGCAGCGTGGTGCCCGGAATCGTGCCGAAGGCGGTGAGCATCGGCGGCCGGTATGTGCCACGCAGCCTGCTGCTGCCCGGCATGCGGATCGGCAACCGCTTGCGCGGCGGACCCAGTCGCTGATGGCCGCTGTCGACGTGATGGCCGACGTGCCGATGTGCCCGCACGATATGTGGGAGGACCGAAGGGTCTACAGATCCAGCGAACGGCGGTAACCTGGCCGAATGGTGCGGGGGGCGCGTGGAGCCGCTATGTCCGAAGCCAGGGGGCTGTTCGGCTGGATCGGCGTGGTTGTGCAGCGCTGGCCGTGGGCTGTCATCGGCTTCTGGATCGCGCTGGCCGCTGTTCTGTCGGTGACGATTCCACCGCTGACCGAGATGGCCAGCAAGCGGCCGGTTCCCATCCTGCCGAACGACGCCCCGGTGCTGGTCACGACGAGACAGATCTCGCAGGCGTTCAACCAGTCGGGCTCCGAAAATGAAAACGTCCTGCTGGTCGTCCTGACCGACGACAACGGACTGAACCCCTCCGACCTTGCCACCTACCGCACGCTGGCCGACAACCTGCGGCCGGACACTCGCGACATCGTGCTGCTGCAGGACTTCATCCACACACCCGCCCTGCGCGAGGCGATGACCAGCAAGGATCACAAAGCCTGGTATCTGCCCATGGTGCTCTCCGGCGGGGTGGGCACACCCGAGCTGCATGAGGGGTTCGGCAGGGTCTCCGACATCGTCAAAAAATCCGTGGCGGGGACCACGCTCACGTCAAACCTGACCGGCCCCGCGGCTACCGGCGACGACCTGATGTACATCGGTATCCGCGATATGCACGTGATCGAGGCCGCCGTCGTGATCATGGTGCTGATCATCTTGTTGGTCATCTATCGAAATCCGCTCACGATGATGCTGCCGTTGATCACGATCGGCGTATCGGTCGGAGTCGCGCAGTCCATCGTGGCGGGCATCGCCGAACTCGGGCTGGGCGTCTCCAGCCAGACGATTACCTTGATGACGACGATGATGGCCGGGGCCGGCATCGACTACGCCGTGTTTCTGATCAGCCGATATCACGACTACCTGCGGCAAGGGATGCCGTCGGATCAAGCCGTCGTCACGGCGCTGTACTCGATCGGCAAAGTGATCGCCGGGTCTGCGGCCACGGTGTCGATCACCTTTCTCGGGATGGTCTTCACCCACTTGGGGGCCTTTAGAAACGTCGGTCCCGCGTTGGCCTGTTCCATCGCGGTGGCGTTGCTGGCCGCTGTGACATTCCTGCCGGCCCTGATGGTCCTGGCCGGAAGGCGAGGTTGGATCAAGCCACGCCGCGAGCTCACCACCCGGTTCTGGCGGCGCTCGGGTATCCGCATTGTGCGACGACCCGTGAGCCATCTGATCGGCAGTCTCACCGTGCTGGTCATTTTGGCCGGCTGCGCGACGTTCGCCCGCTTCAACTATGACGACAGCAAGACACTTCCGCGTTCGGTAGAAAGCTCGGTCGGATACAAGACGCTGGCCGAGCATTTCCCGTTGAACGCCACCATTCCCGAGTACCTCGTTGTCCACTCGTCAGAAGACCTCCGGAAGCCGGCCTCCCTTGTTGATCTGAAGCAGATGCAACAGCGGGTGGGCCAAATGCCCGATATCGCGGCGATCCACGGCGCCCCGGTGCCCACACCGAAATCGGGCGCCAAGAAAACGGCCGAAAACACATCTGCGGACGATGGGCTGACAATCGGTTCTGCCGGAGGTTTGACCGATAAGCGCGACAAGCGCGACAAATCAGACGGCGACGGAGCCGATGGTTTCCCCAACGTGGCCTCCCTGCTGTACTCGGTTGCCAGTACCGGGACCTCCACACCTGACATGGGCCTGCCGCCCGAACTGGCCGCCCTGGCCCCGCCGGCCGCCCCAGACAAAAAAGTCGATGAGACGGCAACGTTCGTCAGCACGGTGCGTGCGCTCGGCTTCGCCATGTCCCTGGATGTCGCGGAGATCGCCAACTCCGTCGACGCGTCGCCGGTGACCGTGCTGGACGTGGTTGCGGTCACCGACCGTGACGGTGGCGCGCTGAAGAAGATGTCTGATTTCGCCGAAAAGCTGGAGAACTTTCCCGACGCGAACACCATCGAGGTGGCGTCGCGAAATGTGCGGCAAATACTGGACGACGCCAGCAACGACCTACGGGTGCTGGGCAACGACGACACCGGTCAGAGGCAACGCACGGCAGAAACGCAGAAGGATGCGCACAACTACGCCGACGCGATTCATCAGATGATCGACGGCGTCAAAGATCTGATCAAGCAAACCGAACACACCGGAGGAGGATTGAACAGCGCGCTGACGGCTTTCATCTCACCCGATGGACACACGGCGCGGTACTTGGTTCAAACCAAGCTCTATCCCTTCGGCACCGATGCGATGAACCAGATCCACGGCATCATTGATGCCGCTCGGGGGCCTCACCCGGATGCGTTGTTCAAGGAAGCCTCGATATCGGCATCGGGAGTCACCGCGATGCTCCGAGACACCCGCGCCTATTACGGACAAGACATCAATCTCATCATCATCATGACCATTCTGATTGTGTTCCTGATTCTGGTCGCGATACTCCGTGCTGTGATCGCACCGCTGTACCTCATTGCCTCAGTGGTGATCTCGTATCTGTCGGCACTCGGCATCGGCGTCATCGTCTTTCAGTTCATTCTCGGCCAGTCATTGACATGGAGCATCCCGGGACTCACGTTCATCGTGTTGGTCGCCATGGGCGCGGATTACAACCTGCTGCTCATTTCGCGGCTGCGGGAGGAGTCACCGCACGGGATACGCTCCGGCGTGATCCACACGGTGAGCTCGACGGGTGGTGTGATCACCGCCGCAGGTGTCATTTTCGCGGCGTCGATGTTCGGCATGTTGTTCGCCAGCATCAGCACTCTGGTTCAGGCAGGTTTCATCATCGGGACCGGGCTGCTGCTGGACACCTTCCTGGTGCGCACCATCACCGTGCCCGCCATCGCCGTGCTGGTCGGCAAGTGGAATTGGTGGCCGT
>NZ_JBAPRN010000588.1:0-6113 GCF_049281135.1 Mycobacterium sp.
ATTCGCCCAGACTAAGAGACGCGTCGTCGCTCAGCGCGAGCAACGTTGCGATCCGGTTGATTCGGATCGATGAAACGGCAGCCCGCAAAACGTAAAATAGTTGGCCGACCACGAACGAGGAGACGGCCATGACAGTCACCGACGACTACTTAGCCAACAACGCGGACTACGCGAAGTCGTTCGAGGGTCCGCTACCACTGCCGCCGAGCAAGCACGTCGCGGTGCTGGCGTGCATGGACGCCCGACTCGACGTGCACAGCCTGCTCGGTATCAACGAGGGCGAGGCCCACGTCATCCGCAACGCCGGCGGCGTGGTCACCGACGACGCGATCCGGTCGCTGGCGATCAGCCAGCGATTGCTGGGAACCACCGAGATCATCCTGATTCACCACACCGACTGCGGGATGTTGACGTTTACCGACGACGACTTCAAGCGCGCGATCCAGGATGAGACCGGGGTCAAACCGCCGTGGTCTGCCGAGGCGTTCCCCGACCTCGCCGAGGATGTCCGGCAATCGCTGCACCGCATCAAGAACAGCCCGTTCGTCACCAAGCACACGTCGGCGCGGGGGTTCATCTTCGACGTGGCCACCGGCAAGCTCAGCGAGGTCACCGGTTAGCTCTGGGGCTCGCCACACGCGCCTCATCAGTCGCTGAGTGAGGGTTTACTGCCGTCTTCGTTTTGACACTACGGGCGATATCACTGCCACGGAGTCTGCACGCCTAGGACCGGATTTTCGCTCGGAGGCGGGCAAATCGGTCACCCCGCAGCCAGGCGCGCCAACTGCCAGCCGGATCCAGCCAGTCCATTGACACGACCCGCTCCGGCTGGTTTCATACTGGGTAATGCTCATAATCCTGACCAAAACTACCAACTTTACCGAGAATCGGGGAGGCTGATGACCACCCAAGAGGCGCCCGCTGCCGGGCAGTACGAACTGAGCCATCTGCGCTCGCTGGAGGCCGAGGCGATTCATATCATCCGCGAGGTGGCCGCCGAGTTCGAACGTCCGGTGCTGCTGTTCTCCGGCGGCAAGGACTCGATCGTGATGTTGCATCTGGCGCTGAAGGCGTTCCGCCCCGGCCGCCTGCCGTTCCCGGTGATGCACGTCGACACCGGTCATAACTTCGACGAGGTGATCGCGGCCCGCGACGAGTTGGTGGCCGAGACCGGCGTGCGGCTGGTGATCGCCAAAGTGCAGGACGACATCGACGCGGGCCGCGCGGTCGAAACCATCCCGTCGCGCAACCCGCTGCAGACCGTGACGCTGCTGCGCGCGATCAGGGAGAACAAGTTCGACGCCGCATTCGGCGGCGCCCGCCGTGACGAGGAGAAGGCGCGCGCCAAGGAGCGGGTGTTCAGTTTCCGTGACGAGTTCGGCCAGTGGGACCCCAAGGCCCAGCGACCCGAGCTGTGGAACATCTACAACGGCCGGCACCACAAGGGCGAGCACATCCGGGTGTTCCCGCTGTCCAACTGGACCGAATTCGACATCTGGTCCTACATCGGCGCCGAGAAGATCAAGCTCCCCTCGATCTACTACGCCCACCGGCGGCAGGTTTTCGAGCGCGACGGAATGCTGCTGGCCGTCGACCGCCACCTGCAGCCGCGCCCCGACGAAAAGGTGCTCGAGAAGACGGTCCGATTCCGCACCGTCGGCGACGTAACCTGCACCGGCTGCGTGGAATCCGAGGCCGCCACCGTCGCCGAAGTCGTCGCGGAAACGGCGGTGTCGCGGCTTACCGAGCGGGGTGCCACCCGAGCTGACGACCGGATATCGGAGGCCGGGATGGAAGACCGCAAGAGGCAGGGGTACTTCTGATGGCAACGTTACTGCGCATCGCAACCGCCGGCTCCGTCGACGACGGCAAGTCGACGCTGATCGGTCGCCTGCTCTACGACTCCAAGGCCGTCATGGACGACCAGTGGGCCTCAGTGGAGCGCACCTCCAAGGACCGCGGCCACGAATACACCGACCTGTCACTGGTCACCGACGGGCTGCGCGCCGAGCGGGAACAGGGCATCACGATCGATGTCGCCTACCGCTACTTCGCCACTCCCAAGCGGAAATTCATCATCGCCGACACCCCCGGTCACATCCAGTACACCCGCAACATGGTGACCGGGGCGTCCACCGCGCAGCTGGCCATCGTGCTCGTCGACGCCCGACACGGTCTGCTGGAGCAGTCCCGCCGGCACACGTTCCTGGCGTCGCTGCTGGGCATCGAGCACATCGTGCTCGCGGTCAACAAGATGGACCTGATCGATTGGGACAAAGAGGCTTTCGAGGCGATCCGCGACGAGTTCTACGCCTTCGCCACCCGCCTCGACGTCCAAGACGTGCTCACCATCCCGATGTCGGCGCTGCACGGCGACAACGTGGTCACCAAGTCCGACCACACCCCCTGGTACGAGGGCCCGACGTTGCTGTCGCACCTCGAAGAGGTGTACGTCGCCGCCGACCGCAACCTCGTCGACGTCCGGTTCCCGGTGCAGTACGTCATCCGGCCGCAGACTCGTGATCATCAAGACCACCGCAGCTACGCGGGCACGGTGGCTAGCGGGGTGATGCGTCCGGGTGACGACGTCGTCGTGCTCCCGACCGGTAAGCCCACCCGCATCACCGCGATCGAGGGGCCCAACGGACCGGTGGCAGAGGCATTTCCACCGATGGCCGTCTCGATCAGCCTTGCCGACGACATCGACATCTCCCGCGGCGACATGATCGCCCGGCCCGCCAATGCGCCGCGGGTCACCCAAGAATTCGATGCGACGGTGTGCTGGATGGCCGACGCCGCGGCGCTGGAAGCCGGCCGCGACTATCTGATCAAGCACACCACCCAGACCACGCGGGTCAGAGTCACCGCGCTGGACTACCGGCTCGATGTCAACACGTTGCGTCGCGACAAGGACGCAACCGCGTTGCAGCTCAACGAGCTTGGCCGTGTCTCGCTGCGCTCGCAGGTGCCGCTGCTGCTCGACGAATACACCCGCAACGCCAGCACCGGGTCGTTCATCCTGATCGACCCGAACACCAACGGGACCGTTGCCGCGGGCATGGTGCTGCGCGAAGTCTCGACTCTGTCGTCCAGCCCTAACACGGTGGTGCACAAGTCACTGGTGACCGCCGAGGACCGGACGTCGCGGGGCCGCACCCTATGGTTCACCGGCCTGTCGGGCTCGGGCAAGTCGTCGGTGGCGATGCGCGTCGAGCAGAAACTGCTCGAAAAGGGCATTCCCGCTTATGTTCTCGACGGCGACAATCTCCGCCACGGACTGAACGCGGACCTTGGCTTTTCCATGGCCGACCGCGCCGAGAACCTGCGCCGACTGGCGCACGTCGCGGCGCTGATCGCCGATTCCGGCCACACCGTCCTGGTGCCGGCGATCAGCCCACTGGAAGAGCATCGCGACCTGGCCCGGGGGGTGCACGCGGACGCCGGCCTCGATTTCATCGAGGTGTTCTGCGACACCCCGCTGGAGGATTGCGAGCGGCGAGACCCCAAGGGCCTCTACGCCAAGGCGCGGGCGGGTGAGATCACCCACTTCACCGGAATCGACAGCCCGTACCAGCGGCCGAAGAATCCCGATTTGCGGCTCACGCCGGATCGCAGCTGCGACGAGTTGGCCCAGCAGGTCGTCGATCTGATCGAGGCCCGCAGTTGAGCGGCGAGAACGATCACGAGGTGGCGGCCCGGCTGGCCACCGAAGCCGGCCAGCTGTTGCTCGCGGTGCGTGAGGAACTTGCCGAAGCCACGGCAGCCGAGCGGAAAGCCGCGGGGGACAAGCGGTCCCATGACTACCTGATGGAAGCGCTGGCGCGTGAACGTCCGGATGATGCGGTGCTCTCCGAAGAGGGAGTCGACGACCCGGTGCGGTTGAGCGCGCAGCGGGTGTGGATCGTCGATCCGCTGGACGGCACTCGGGAGTTCTCCGAACTCGGCCGCGAGGACTGGGCCGTGCACGTCGCGCTGTGGCAAGCCGGTGCCCTCGTCGCCGGCGCGGTTGCCCTTCCAGCGCAGGGCGTTACGTTGGCCACGCCTGATCCGGCACCCCCACCGACGTATTCCGGACAACCCCGGATCGTGGTGTCGCGCACCCGCCCGCCGGCGGTCGCGCTGCAAGTCCGCGATCAGTTGAACGGCACCCTGGTCGAGATGGGCTCGGCCGGAGCCAAGGTAGCGGCCGTCATCCAAGGGTTGGCCGACATCTACGTCCACGCCGGCGGACAGTACGAGTGGGATTCGGCGGCTCCGGTCGCCGTGGCCCGTGCCGCCGGATTGCACACCTCGCGGATCGACGGGTCGCCGCTGGAGTACAACCGGGCCGACCCGCTGTTGCCGGACCTGGTGGTGTGCCGCCCCGAATACGCCGACGCGGTGCTCGCGGTCACGGGCTGAGTCGCGAACGGTGGGACAATCCCATTCCATGCGGATGTCGGCGAAGGCGGAGTACGCAGTGCGGGCGATGGTCGAGCTGGCCACGCTTGGTGACGGCGTGCGGGTCACCACCGACGATCTGGCGAACGCTCAGGGAATCCCGCCGCAGTTTCTCGTCGACATCTTGTCCACGCTGCGCAATGATCGGCTGGTGCGCAGCCACCGCGGTCGCGACGGCGGCTACGAATTAGCCCGTCCCGGAACAGAAATCAGTATCGCCGACGTACTGCGCTGCATCGACGGCCCGCTGGCCAGCGTCCGCGACATCGGGCTGGGCGATCTGCCTTACTCCGGCCCGACCGCGGCGCTGACCGACGTCTGGCGGGCGTTGCGGGCCAGCATGCGCTCGGTGCTGGAGGAGACCAGCCTGGCTGACGTCGCGACCGGAGCCCTGCCCGACCACGTCGCTCGAATGGCCGACGACTACCGCGACCAGGAGAGTCATCGGCACGCTCAGCGCGGCGCCGGCTAGCCTCCCGACCCATAGGGCCGGGTGAGGATCTCCAGGTAGTGGCCGGCCGGGTCCTGGAAGTAGACGCCACGCCCGCCGTCGTTGGTGTTGAATTCGCCGGGCCGCCGTCGGGCTGGGTCGGCCCAATGCTGGAGCCCGCGTGACGTGATCTTGCCGTAGATCGCGTCGAAGTCGTCCTCGGAAACCAGAAACGCGTAATGCTGCGGGCGGATCTCCTCGCCGGCGGCGACCTCGGCGTAGTCCAGGGTTGCGCCGTGTTCGAGGGCGACGGCCAGAAAGTGGCCGAACGGCTTGGGGCTCGGCAGCCCGAACAGTTCGCTGACGAACTCGGCGGACTTCCGCTGATCGTGGGCGGCAACGATGGTGTGGTTGAACTCGATAGGCATCGTGCCTGCCAGTCTACTTCGCCGCGGTCAACTCCAGGGCGATGTTGTCCGGATCGCGAAACTCCAGAATGTAAGACGGCCCGATGTCTTTGACCGGCTCGTGGTCGATCCCTAGCTCGTCGAGATACGCTGCTGCGGAGTCTAATTCAGCCTTATCGACCGTCCGGAACGCGATGTGGTCCAGGCCGGCGCGGTCCTCGTGGAAACGATCGCTGGCCACCGGCCGCAGCGCGATCAGCGCACCGCCCAAGTCGTAGATGACGCCACCGAACAGGAACCCGAGCTGCTTGCGGGTCGCCTCGTCGGCGTTGTCCGGGACCTCGAGCAGGACGGGCCACCCGAAGACGCTCTCGTAGAACCGTCGAGACCGCTCGATGTCGGTGACGGTGAGCCGCACATGCGCGATCGAGTTGGCGGTGATGACCATCCCGCTGATGATGCCACGTCGGCAAGGTGCGGGCATAGAACGGTCCGCATGCCAGAATCGCGATTGTGCAGGTAGCGATGACCATGCCGGTGATGGAGCCGGACTTGGACGCCGAGGTGCTGCGGGACTGGGCGCAGGCGATCGACGACGGACCGTTCTCGTCGTTGTGTTGGGGCGAGCGGATGGCCTTCGACAATCCCGAGACGTTGACGTTGATGGGCGCGCTGGCCGCGTGGACCGACCGGGTGCGGCTGGTCACGACGGTGATGGTGCCCCAGCTGCACGACCCGGTGATGTTGGCAAAGGCGTTGGCGACCGGCGACATGCTGTCCGGCGGGCGGTTGAGCGTGGGTCTTGGCATCGGCGGCCGGGTCGAGGACTACCGAGC
>NZ_JBAPRN010000589.1:0-12025 GCF_049281135.1 Mycobacterium sp.
GTGTAAGCCTGTTTCAACTCCGCGATCAGATCCTCGATCGCCATCGTCGAGATCGGGTCCAGGGACGAACACGGCTCGTCCATCAGCAGCACATCGGGTTGCACGGCGATGGCCCGCGCGATGCACAGGCGCTGCTGTTGACCGCCGGACAACCCGCCGCCCGGCCGGTCCAACCGGTCCTTGACCTCGTCCCACAGGTTGGCGCCCCGCAGCGCGTATTCGGCGGTGTCGTCGAGCAGCTTTCGGTTGCGCACGCCCTGCAGTTTCAGACCGGCCACCACATTGTCGCGAATTGACATGGTGGGGAACGGGTTTGGACGCTGGAACACCATACCGATCGCACGCCGTACACCGACCGGGTCGATGCCCGAGCCGTAGATGTCGTCGTCGTCGAGCAGCACACTGCCTTGCATCCGGGCACCGGGCGTGACTTCGTGCATCCGGTTCAGGGTGCGCAGCACGGTCGTTTTGCCGCAGCCCGACGGCCCGATGAATGCCGTCACGCTGCGCGGGAGAACCGTCAGCGACACGTCGGCGACCGCCTGGAACGCGCCGTAAAAGATGTTGACGTCCTTGAGATCCAACCGCTTAGCCACTGGAGCTCCTGCCTATCCCTTCCGGCTCAAAGAATTTCGAGACGACCCTGGCCACCAGGTTAATGACGGCGATCAGCAGGATCAGCGTCAGGGCAGCGCCCCACAGCCGACTGCTAGGAATCGGCGCGGTACCCGCGCCCGCCGAGGTCTGGTCATACATCATGCCCGGCAGCGAGCCCATGAAGCCGCCGAGCATGTCGAAGTTCATCGCCTGCGAATAGCCGACCAGGATCAACAGCGGCGCCGTCTCACCCATCACCCTGGCCAACGCCAACAGGATGCCGGTGATGATGCCGGACATCCCGGCCGGCAGCACGATCTTCGTGATCGTCCGCCAGGTCGGTACGCCCAGCGCATAGCTGGCCTCGCGCAGCTCCACCGGGACGATCAGCAGCATCTCCTCGGTCGTCCGCACGATCACCGGAATCATCAGCAGCACCAGGGCGAGCGATACCGCGAAACCGGATCGTGGGAAACCGAGTGTGGCGATGCAGAGTGCGTAGACGAACAAGGCGGCGACGATCGAGGGCACCCCGGTCAGGATGTCCACCATGAACGTGGTCAGCTTGCCCAAGGTGCTGGCGCCGCCATACTCGACCAGGTAGACGGCGACGAAAACACCGATGGGTATGGAGATGGCAGCGCACACCAGGCCTTGCAAGACAGTACCGACAATGGCGTGGTAGGCACCGCCGCCAGCCATGAACGCCGTCATATCAGCTTGGGAATGCGTCCACCACTCACTGGATCTGACCGCACCCAATCCTTTGGCCACTACCGAGTACAGCACCCAGATCAGCGGCACCATCGCCACCCCGAGCGACAATGTAACCAGCAGTGTCGCAACAACATTGGCGAGCCGGCGACGCACACTCACGCCGGTGAACGTCCGCGCCTTGAGTGGACGGTCCAGGATCGAGGTCATCGGGTGCCCTTGCCCGCAACAGTCGCACGCGCCATCGCATTCACCAGAAGCGTGAGCACGAAGAGCACCAGGCCGGCGGCGATGTAGGCGCCGGCCTTGTATTGATTGTTGAACTCGTATGCGGTGGCCGCGATCTTGGTTGCGAAGGTGTAGCCGCCGTCGAACAGCGACCAGCCGAACGCCGCCTGGGTGCCGCGCAGGATGATCAGCAGCGCGATCGTCTCACCGAGCGCGCGGCCCAGGCCCAGCATCGCGCCGCTGATGTAGCCCGAACGCCCGAACGGCAACACCGCGGTCCTGACCACCTCCCAATGGGTCGCGCCGAGCGCCAGCGCCGCCTCGATGTGGCCTTGCGGCGTCTTCATGAAGACCTCGCGGGTGACCGCGGTGATGATCGGCAGGATCATCACCGCCAGCACGATCCCAGCGGTGAAGATGGTGCCGCCGCCGGACACCGAGGCGTTGCCGGTGGCGAACAGGAACACCCCGCCCAGATGCGCATTCAGCCAGGTCGCGATCGGTCGCAGCTGCGGCGCCAGCACGTACAAACCCCAGACGCCGTAGATGATCGACGGGACCGCAGCAAGCAGGTCGACCACATAGGCCAGTGGTCCCTTGACGCGGCGCGGCGAGTACTGGGAGAGGAAGATCGCGATCCCCAGGGCCACCGGCATCGCCAGGACCAGGGCGAACAGCGCCACCAAGACCGTCACCTGGAGCAGGTCGAAAACGCCGAAACGCATCGCCGCGGTGTTGGTGGTGTCCCAGTTGCCGCCGTAGGTGAAGAAGTTCTCCTGGTCGCGGGCCAGCGCCGGGACCGCGCGCATCAGCAGGAACAGTCCGATCGACGCGATCAGAACGACGATCAGGACGCCCGACCCTTCGGACAGACCCCGGAACATTCGGTCGCCACGACTCGGTTTGGCGCTGCCCCACAGCAGCGGGGCCGGACCCGGCCAACGCAGCGGCGCGGCGACGACCCTACCCGAACCGGTATCGGCTGGATTCGGCGTCGTCACGGTGTTCCCATCAGTGAAAAGCTTCGGCCATAGGTTAATCCGTCCAGTCACCGGATCGCGTTGATCGCGGCTATCAAGCGCTTCTTGAACTTATCCGGCAGCGGAACATAACCTGCGGCCGACAGACCGTCTTGGGCGTTGTCCGCGGCCACCATCAACATGGACCTGACCGCGGCGCTGGTGGCCGGGTCGTAACCCTTGGAACAGACGATTTCGTAGGTGGCCATCACCAGCGGGTAAGCACCGGCGGCTCTGGTGCGGTGAATCGACTTCAAATTCAGTTCCAGGTCATTTCCATTACCTGCGAAGGTGGCACCGTCGATGGCCTTGCGGGCCGCGTCGTCGGTCAGCGCGACCGAACCGCTGCCGTCATTGATCTGGGCGTACGGCACTCCGCTTTGATCAGCGAAGCCTTTCTCGACGTAGCCGATCGAGCCCGACGCAGACTGGACGGCCTGGATCACACCGGCGGACTTCTGCGCGCCCTCACCTACGCCGCCTTGGAACTCGCTGCCGGTCCCCCGGGTCCAGCTGGCCGGAACGGCTGCGGCCAGGTATCTCTGAAAGTTGTCGGTGGTACCCGAGGAGTCCGATCGGTAAACCGGCGAGATCCTGCTGTCGGGCAGCTTGGCGTCGGGATTGAGTTGGACGATGGCCGGATCGTTCCAGTCGGTGATCCAGCCGCTGAAGATCTTGGCCAGCACGTCGGCGTTGACGACCAGCTGCTTGACGCCATCGAGGTGGTAGGCAATCGCGACCGGCCCGAAAACCATCGGCAGGTGCCAGGCGGGATTGCCGTTGCAGCGCTCAGCCGCCGGCTTGAGCTGGTCGGGGCTCAGTGGTGAGTCCGAGCCGGCGAAATCGACGTGGCGCGCGATGAACTGCTCACGTCCGGCGCCCGAGCCGGTCGGGTTGTACGCCAACTGCTTTCCGGGGCACAGCTGAGCCCAGTCCAAGTTGAACAAGGCGATGGCGTTCTGCTGAGCCGTGGATCCCTCAGCGGTCAGCGCGGCCTTGCCGCCGCAATTCACCGGGCCCCTCGGCGCCTTGAGGCCGTGCAGGTTGTTGTCGCTACCGCAGCCGGTCGATGTCATGCCGACGATCACCGCCGTCGACGCCGCGGCTGCCAGCGCTCTGCGCACCGCGTCGAGCTTCACTGATCTCGCTTTCGCCACTGATTTTCCCCGCGACCGACCCCCCGGCCGGGATGTCGGGCTTCGGTGGAAACTATGCCTCAGGTGTAGACGAAGCCCGCCAGAGGCGTAAACGCGGGGTGAACACGTCAGACGGTGTCGCCGCCGCGCGCGTACGCGGTGTCGACGCTGTACTGACTGAACCCCAGGCGCCGATAAGTCCGCAGCGCCGCTGGGTTGTCCGACTCGACGTAGAGCATCACGGTGGGTTGCTCCGCGCCGGCCAGACGTCGCGCCAGATGCGCGATCCCCACCGCAGTCAGCCGGCCGCCCAGTCCGCTGCCCTGCGCCGAGGGATCGACGCCGACGATGTAGACCTCGCCGAGGCCGGCTTTGTCGGGGTGCACTTTCGTCCAGTGGAAGCCCAGCAGGGTCTTCGCTTGCTCGTCGAAGGCCAGGAACAACCCGTCGGGGTCGAACCAGGGTTCGGCCCGCCGCTCGGCGAGGTCGGCGGCGGTCCAGCCGCCCTGTTCTGGATGCGTCGCGAATGCGGCATTGTTGACCCGCAACAGTTCGGCGTCATCGGCGCTGCCGGCGTAGGTGCGGATGCGCACGCCGTCGGGCGGTGCGGGCTCGTCGACGTCGCGCAACGAGCGGCGCATCTGCACGAGTTCCCGAACCGGTACCAGACCCAGCGCCGACGCGGTCGCCTGCGCCGGTTCACGTGTCCCATGTGCCCAAAAACGGTTGACTCCATGGGTTCTGGATAAGGCGGCGCGGATCATCGCAGCGCCGATACCGTGCCGGCGGGCTTGCGGATGCACCACCAATTCCGCCATCGCGGGCCCATCGTCGTTTCCTGTGGCCAGATTCAGATAGCCGAGCACTTTCTCCCCGTCAGCGCTCAGCAGATGTTCGGTGCGGTGAGTCGCCAACTCCCGCAGAACTTGTTCACCGACGGGCGCCACCAGATCGAATTCAGTTGCCGCAGCGATGAGTTCGCGTATCTGTTGCTGCTCATCGGTATCTAACGTAGCCCGCCACTGAGGCGCCGTCACTGGCTGTGCAGCGGATCGGCCAGCGGCTCTTGGTAATTGTCCGAGTCGGACTCATGGTCGTCGTCGGCCGGCTCGCTGCTCGGTGGCCGGCCGCGGGTGGGGCGGACTGCTTTGTAGCCCACGTTGCGCACCGTGCCGATCAGCGATTCGTACTCCGGTCCGAGTTTGGCGCGCAGCCGTCGAACGTGCACATCGACCGTGCGGGTACCACCGAAGAAGTCGTATCCCCATACTTCGTGGAGCAGCTGGGCGCGGGTGAACACCCGACCGGCGTGCTGCGCCAAGTACTTCAGCAGCTCGAACTCTTTATAGGTCAGGTCGAGCGGGCGCCCTCGCAGTCGGGCGGTATAGGTGCCCTCGTCGATCACGAGTTCGCCGAGGCTGATCTTGCCGACGCCCTCCTGGTCCTGCAGGTTGCCTCGCCGGCCGATGAGCAGTCGCAGCCGTGCATCGATCTCAGCAGGCCCGGTGCCGGGAAGCAGAATCTCGTCCAAGCCCCAGTCGGCGTTAACTGCCACCAGACCGCCCTCGTTGACCACGACCACCACCGGGATCGAGCGGCCCGTCGAGCCAAGCAAGCGGCACAGCCCGCGCGCCGCCGGCAGGTCCAGCCGCGCGTCGACGACCAAAATGTCGGCGCTGCCCGCCTCCAGCAACGAAGAAACATCGGGCGGAGCCGTGCGCAGCGTGTGGGCGAGCAGCGACAAGGACGGCAGAACAACGTCCGGATTCGGCTCCGCGGTTAGCAGCAGCAGGTCCAAGAATGCCCCTCCAGCATCGTGGGAAAGGCGTCTCCCAAAATTCATCGCGGGACACGAAGTTTAACGGCCAGGTCATTAAACGATAGCGTGCCGCCTGATCCCTCGCGCGGTGACGAGGCAGACCAGCGTGGTGACGATGCACACCGAAACGGGCGGGTGGGCCACAATATGCGGATGCGTAAAGCGCTGGTCGGTGCCGCGGCGGTGTCGTTGACCGTTGTGGTCGTGCTCCTCATAGCAGCCGGCGCCGACTTCGGGACCAGCATTTACGCCGAGTATCGGCTCTCCCGCACCGTGCGCGAAACGGCCCACTTGGACTTCGACCCGTTCGTCGCGATCATTGCCTTCCCGCTCATCCCCCAGGCGATGCGCCACCGCTACGAGGATGTGGAGATCAAGGCCACCGCGGTCGAGCGTCCAGTGATCGGCAAAGCCACGCTCGAGGCCACCATGCACTCGGTCGGCTTGGCCGACGCGTCGTGGCTGATCAGACCGAATGCCAAGCTGCCGATCGGCGAACTGGAGAGCCGCATCATCATCGACTCGCGGCACCTCGGCCACTACCTGGGGATCCGCGATCTGCTGGTCGAGGCGCCCGCCAAGGACACCAACGACGCCTCCGGCGGTACTACCAAATCCGGCATCTCCGGGAACCACGGTCTGGTGTTCAGCGGGACGCCGCTCGCGGCCCACTTCGACAAGCGGGTCAGCGTCGCCGTCGACCTGTCGATGGCCGACGAGGACAACACCACGCTGGTGTTCACCCCCACCGACGTGCTCACCGGTCCAAACACCGCCAACCAACCGGTGCCCGACGACAAACGCGATGCGGTGCTGGCGGCGTTCGCGGGCAAGCTGCCCGACCAGAAACTGCCGTTCGGTGTCGCGCCGACGACCCAGGGGGCGCGGGGTTCGGACGTGATCATCGAGGGCATCACGACGGGATTAACGATCACCCTCGACGGGTTCAATCGGGCATGAGTTCAACTATGTGGTCGTCCCCGCCCGGAAATGGGTTGCGCCGGTGACTGCCGCGGTTATCGCGGTTGTGGCCGCGCTCGCGTTGGCCGGCGTGATCGGGTGGCTGATGAACCGTCGGGCCGGTGACGTCCGGGCGACCGCCTCGAACACGGCTGACGGCATCGACACCAGCGACCTGGGCCTGTCCGCCGAGGGACCGACCGTCGTGCATTTCAGCGCCTCATGGTGCGGGCCGTGCACCCAGGTGCGGCGCGTTGTCAACCAGGTCTGCGACGACCTCAGCGACGTCGCCCACGTGGAGATCGACATGGATGCCAATCCGAGCGCGGCGCGGCGTCTTTCGGTGCTGTCGCTGCCGACCACGTTCATCTTCGACGCCGACGGGCAGCAGCGTTACCGAACCGCCGGTGTGCCCAAACCCGATGACCTGCGATCGGCGCTGGTACCGCTGTTGGGCCGATGATGTCGCCATTGGGTAAGCTGCATGACGTGTCCGCCCGCGCCGAGCTCATGCTCACCAGTCGCCGCGCAGTTGATCTGTGCCGCGTCGCGGGCTGCTGCTGTTGTTGTAGCTGCTGAGTAGCCGCGCCCTCTCGTCGCGCTCGGAGCAGCCAGAACCCCCCGTGGCGCGCCGCCACAAAAGTCGTGAGCAATTCCAGGAGCAGCATCATGTCGAACACCAAGAGCCCCGATCAGGTCGATGTGCGGGGACCGCGCTTTGCGGCCTGGATCACCACCGCCGTACTCGTGATCACCCTGCTCGTCTCCGGTGTCAGCCCGCTGGCCGCCGCGATCATCCTGGGCGTGCAGAGCGTCGTCTTCGCCATCGGCGCGGTGGCCGGCCCACGACGCCATCCGTACGGCCTGGTATTCGCCAAACTCGTCGCGCCGCGACTGAGTCCGGTTCGCGAGCGTGAACCCGTTCCCCCGCTGAAGTTCGCCCAGCTAGTCGGGCTGATCTTCGCCGCCCCTGCGGCAATCGGATTCGCGACTGGCGCTTCCCTATTCGCCGTTGCACTGACCGCGGCGGCGCTGGTAGCCGCGTTCCTCAACGCGGCCTTCGGCATCTGCCTGGGCTGCCAGCTCTACCCGCTCGTGGCGCGCCTGAAGCCGGCCCACAGCACCTCATAGCGATCGAAAGGATCACCCATATGGCACGCTCCGACGTCCTGGTCTCCGCCGACTGGGCCCAGAGCAATCTCGATGCCGATCACGTTGTCTTCGTCGAGGTCGACGAAGACACCAGCGCCTACGACGATGGCCACATCGCCGGAGCGGTCAAGCTGGACTGGCGTACCGATCTGCAAGACCCCGTGCGGCGCGACTTCGTCGACGCACAGCAATTCTCCAAGCTGCTCAGCGAGCGCGGTATCGCCAACGGCGACACCGTGGTTCTGTACGGCGGCAACAACAATTGGTTCGCCGCGTACGCGTACTGGTACTTCAAGCTGTACGGCCACGAGGACGTCAAGCTGCTCGACGGCGGCCGCAAGAAGTGGCAACTCGACGGGCGGGCGTTTTCGACCGAAACGGTGGACCGGCCGGCCACCAGCTACACCGCGAAGCCTGCGGACAGCTCGATCCGCGCCTTCCGCGACGAGGTGCTGGCAGCGATCCACGAGAAGAACCTCGTCGATGTGCGCTCTCCCGACGAGTTCTCCGGCAAGATCCTGGCGCCGGCACATCTGCCGCAGGAGCAGAGCCAGCGGCCCGGCCACATCCCGACCGCGATCAACGTGCCGTGGAGCAAGACCGCCAACGACGACGGCACCTTCAAGTCCGACGACGAGTTGGCCAAGATCTACGCCGACGCGGGATTAGACGGGTCGAAGGAAACGATTGCCTACTGTCGAATCGGGGAACGTTCGTCGCACACCTGGTTCGTCTTGCAGGAATTGCTGGGACATCAGAACGTCAAGAACTACGACGGCAGTTGGACCGAATACGGCTCCCTGGTGGGAGCCCCGATCGAGTTGGGAAGCTGATTATGTGCTCTGCGCCAAAGCAAGGACAGACTCTGCCGGCCAGCGTCGACCTGGAGAAGGAAACAGTCATCACCGGCCGCGTGGTGGATAGCTCCGGTCAGGCCGTGGCGGGTTCGTTCGTGCGGCTGCTGGACTCCTCGGGCGAGTTCACCGCCGAGGTCGTCGCGTCGGCCACCGGGGACTTCCGGTTCTTCGCTGCGCCCGGGTCGTGGACGCTGCGTGCGCTGTCTGCAGCGGGTAATGGCGATGCGATCGTGGAGCCGAAGGGCGCGGGCATCCACGAGGTGGACATCAAAATCTCCTGACCCGTTCGCAGCACTAGACTTGTCGTTGTGGTTCTGTTCTTCGAGATCATGCTCGTCGCGGCCGTTGTGGTCATCTCCTGGTTCGCGCTGTACACGCTGTATCGGCTAATCACTGACGAATCGTGACCGCCGACGACGACGCAGAGCGCAGCGACACCGAGGAGCGGCGCATCACCGATGCCGGCGACGACGATTCGGTGCGTTCGCCAGCTTCCGGTGACCGTGCGGTGGCCGCAGCGCTCGAACGCGCCAAGCTGACCGCGACCCGCAACATTCCGGTCTTCGACGACCTGCCCGGTCCAGCCGATACCGCGAACCTGCGCGAGGGCGCCAATCTGAACGACGCGCTGCTGGCATTGCTGCCGCTGGTCGGAGTGTGGCGCGGTGAAGGCGAAGGACGTGGCGCCGACGGCGACTACCGGTTCGGGCAGCAGATCGTGGTCTCTCATGACGGCGGCGACTACCTGAACTGGGAGTCCCGCTCCTGGCGGCTCACCGATACCGGCGACTACCAAGCACCCGACTTACGCGAAAGCGGTTACTGGCGCTTCGTCAACGAACCCGACGATCCGTCCGAGTCGCAGGCCATCGAGTTGCTGCTGGCGCACTCCGCCGGTTATGTCGAGCTGTACTACGGGCGTCCGCTCAACCAGTCGTCGTGGGAATTGGCCACCGACGCTTTAGCGCGCAGCCGGTCGGGCGTGCTGGTCGGCGGGGCCAAGCGGCTGTACGGCATCGTCGATGGCGGCGATCTGGCCTACGTCGAGGAACGGGTGGACGCCGACGGCGGGCTGGTGCCGCACCTGTCGGCGCGGCTGTCACGGTTCGTCGGGTGACGAGCCAACCCATATCGGTTGCCGCCAACCGTGTTTGGCATTACGGCTGACCCAGAAAGTGGGCAGCCCCCGAGCCGTAGTTCCAGGTTGGACAAACCGGAGGCTCGGGGGCCGGGTGACTGCGGGGAATTCGCCAGCGCGCGCAGGTGATTCCTCGCCTGGTGCAGCTAGCGGGCAGCCACCTCACATGTCCAATAAGCTATCAATTTCTCGGACCACCTCCTTCCCTGTGTACGGCCGACCGTACCCGTTCGACGTCACGCCGACAACCGATTTCACCGGTCGCTGACGATGGCGGCGTCGACCAGCTCAGCGAATTCCGCCACCATTGGCGCTCGTGGCAACGTCCGGCCGTCGAGCGTGTGCACCCGCGCAGCCAGCGTCATGCTCGACACCAGCCAAATTCCCTGTGCGGTAAATAGATCCGCGACACGCAGGGCGCGGTAGTCGCAGTCGTACCCTTTGGCGCGGGCAACCGCGAAGAGTGCCTGCTGTGTGGTCCCGCGCAGGATCGGATACCACGGTGGCGGCGTCAACAGGCACACGTTGCCGGCGGCTCCCTCACCGCCGGTGGCGATCACCACGGTCGAGCGTGGGCCCTCCAGGACGTAGCCGTCCGAGCTGACGAAGATGACATCGCCGGCGCCGTGGCGGTCGGCGTGCCGCAGAGCGGCCATGTTGATCGCATACGACAGCGTCTTGGCGCCGGCCAGCAGCCACGGCATCGCGTCGACACCCGCGGACGGCAGCTCGCGAGGCAAGGTCACCGCGGCCAGTCCGTCGCGTCGGGTGGCGGCGATCCGCTCAGCGACCGGATTCACCGTGACGAAGGCGGTTGGCGCCGAACCACGCTCCCGGCCGCGGCTGTAGACCAGCCGCATCGCGCCTTCGCCGTCCGTGTCGCTCACCCATTGCAGCGTCGCCACCTCGATCGCATGCCGCCAGGCGGCCAGGTCCGGCTCGGGCAGGTCGAGCAGTCTCGCCGAGTGTCCCATCCGGTTCAGATGCGCATCGACCAGGCACGCGCGGCCGTCGCGGACCAGCAGTGTTTCGAAGACGCCGTCGCCTCGCACCGCGGCGAGGTCGTCGGCAAACAGCAATGGTGTGGTGGGCGGGTGGCCCTCGCCGTCGAGCGTCACAATCACGCCCGGGTGGCCAGTCATGGGACAGAAGCCTAGTGGCGATCGCAAGAGCGGCGAAGCCGGTCGCAGCGGGTCGCCACCGAACGACCCAGCGCGATCGCAAGAGCGGCGAAGCCGGTCGCAGCGGGTCGCCACCGAAAGACCGAGGCCGTGGACCCGTAGAGTTGGTGTGTGTCCGCAGTTCCCGCCCCCGAGACCGGCCCCGACGCCGGCGCCATCTGGCACTACGGCGACCCGCTGGGCGAGCAGCGCGCCGCCGAAACCGGTGCCGTCCTGGTAGATCGGTCACACCGCGGTGTGCTGACCCTGACCGGCGACGACCGGCAAACCTGGCTACACAGCATCTCGACCCAGTTCATCAGCGAACTTCCGGACGGCGCGAGCACGCAGAACCTCAGCCTCGACGGGCAGGGGCGAGTCGAAGACCACTGGATCCAGACCGAACTCGGCGGCGTCACCTATCTGGACACCGAGCCGTGGCGCCGCGAGCCGTTGCTGGACTACCTGCGCAAAATGGTGTTCTGGTCGAAGGTCACACCCGAGCCGGCCAACTTGGCAGTGCTCTCACTGCTGGGACCGCAGCTGAGCGATCGAGCGCTGCTCGACGCGCTCGGGGTTGATGCGCTGCCCGCCGCGATGACAGCCGTGCCACTGACCGGCGGCGGCTTCGTCCGCCGGATGTCTGAGGCGCGCCCGGGCCAGATCGAGTTGGACGTGCTCGTCGGCCGTGGCGAGTCCGCCGAGCTACAGCGGCGGTTGACCGACGCCGGAGCGCGACCGGCTGGGGTCTGGGCCTACGAGGCCCACCGGGTGGCGGCGGTGCGCCCACGGCTCGGCGTCGACACCGACGAGCGGACCATCCCGCACGAGGTGGGCTGGGTCGGCGGTCCGGGGCTAGGCGCCGTTCACCTGGACAAGGGTTGCTATCGCGGTCAGGAAACCGTTGCCCGGGTCCATAACCTGGGCAAACCGCCCCGCATGCTGGCGTTGTTGCACCTCGACGGGTCGGTGGACCGGCCGGCCACCGGTGACGCGGTGCTGGCTGGCGGACGCGCGGTCGGCCGGCTCGGAACCGTGGTCGACCATGTCGATCTGGGCCCGGTGGCCCTGGCGTTGCTGAAGCGTGGGATACCCGCCGATACCGCCCTGAGCACCGGCGGCGGAGGCGAAGTGGCGGCGATGATCGACCCCGCATCGCTACCGGCCCTCGACGGGCCCGGCGCCGGGCGGGTAGCCGTCGAACGGTTGCGGGGAACGGCCCGATGACAGTCCAGACAGGGTGCG
>NZ_JBAPRN010000590.1:0-3765 GCF_049281135.1 Mycobacterium sp.
GTCCAGCATTACCACACCGTTTCTGAACATCTATGGCAGCAAGGATCACGTCGCACCGCCCGATTCGGTCAAGCCACTGACGGCGCTGGTCGGGTCGACCAACGCCGAGGAGCGGGAACTCAACGCAGGCCATATCGGCTTGCTCATCGGAAGCACGATGCGGGGTAAGACCATGCCGACGATTCTCGACTGGCTCGACGCAGTCGTGACTAAAGACCAGATCGGTAAACCCTCTGTCCCACGGTCGAATAGCCTCGAGTCCACCCGGCCCCGCGTCGAGGCGAACGGCGTTCGCCCCAGGGTCAACCGGTGATTCCACGGGACCCTGAAGTAATCAAAACTCACCTGGCGAGGGCGCTAGGACCCTACACAGCAAGTGAATCCGTCTCCGTGGCAATGGAAGTCGGGATCCGCCAGGAGGCCGCGGTACGGCGCGCGTTGGCGGCGGCCAGCAGTATGGGCTCGGCGGCAATCGGTCGCACGGCGGCCCTCACCACGCGCCGTCGGCGCCGGGTAAACGCGTCGGTATTCGAAGGTGAAATGGCCACCAAAGCACGACCGGTGGTCCACTGGCGCGCAAGCGGCAACGGTCCCCCACTGCTACTACTCAACGGGTGGACGGCCAGCGGTCTGGCGTGGCCAAGCCAATGGTTGAGTCGCCTGGAGGAAAGCTACGACGTCATCCGAATCGACAACCGGGGGACGGGATGGTCACGTTCGGCGCCTTGTCCGTTCACGATCCAAGACTTGGCCGACGATGCCCGCGATGTGCTCGACGACAGCGGTATCGAGCCGGCCGCCGTGCTCGGCATTTCGATGGGCGGGATGATCGCGCAGGAGCTCGCAATTCGCCACAGCGACGTTGTTCAAAAGCTCGTCCTGGTCGCGACAAGGCCACCGACCCCGGCGCACTCCCCGATGAGCGCTGATGTGTTGCGCCTGACCTGGGGCCGACCGCTCCGGGGTCACTCACTGCGGGAATACTTCGTCACGACGTGGGCGCAGACCACCGGCGATGGTTTCGCTGACGCGCACCCGCAGGTTCTCGATGAACTCGGCGATCAGATCATGCGGCGGATCACACCGCGCGACGGTCTTGTCAACCAGATGAGGGCGATCATGGCCTGGCATGGGCCGCAGCGGCTGCGCCGCATCAGCGCACCGACAACGATCGTCCACGGCGCCCAGGATCCTTTGATCACCGTGGACAACGGCCGACGACTTGCCGAACTGATCCCTGCTGCCAGGTATGTCGAACTGCCCGGCGTGGGACATCTGGTTGCCCATGAGGCGGGTAACTCCCTTGTCGACGCGCTCACTCACTGAGGCTGCAGGGTGTCAAACTTCTGTCATCTGACGAACGGTCATGTTGTCGATCTCGTCGATGTCTGCCTTTTCGGGGTCATTCGTGTCCTGTTTGGTGTTGAGCGCCCGCGATTCAACCAGCGGTGTAAAAGAGGTAAACCGCCGAATACGGGCTACTCACCCGGGTTCCGTGTGCACATGGTCCTTTCGGCGCCAGCCCGCCCTTGGTCGCAAGGCGCTGAATGTAGGTGACCGACCCGAACTGCCCGGCACCGTGATGCTCGGTGGCCCTCAACAGCAGCTCCGGTATCGCGTCGTCGTGGTTCACGATGGCGGTGGCTACCGGCGCCGCACCGACTTCACTACCGTCGACCGTCGAAATCCACACCGGGCCCTTGGAATGCAGAGCAATGGGGTTGCCGTTGTCGCTGATGATCGCCGCGGGTTGTGACAGCGCCCAGGAGTTGTTGGTGCACTGGTAGATCTGCTCTCCCTGGCCCTGGAACGAACTAGCAAGCTTGTTACCGGAAGGCACCTTGACCGCGTCGGGGATGTGAACCTGCTGTGGCGCTGTGGTTTTGCTCGAGGTTGGCACACCCTGGTGAGCGGACGAGCATGCTGCTAGACCCGCCCCGATCGCGATCGCGCCGAATGCCATCGACCGCCGGATACATTTCATAAATCGGTATTTCCTCTGTATCGCATGACGCAAGGTGAAATCCTCCGTCAAGAATACGTACTTCGACGGACTGCAGGTCATTGGTGCGACCTAATCAGTACGCCGACGGGTCGGTCCCGCACCGAGATAGTCGGCACCAGTGGACAACTCAGTACTGTTTATTCGGGTCCTTGCCGAAGGTGACGCGCGACGTCGTCTGGCTACCTGCGGGGTCGACTATTCTCCCAGCTACACATACGTTGGCTGCCTTTGCCTGAACGGCCGCCGCTGGCACGTCCGGCGGGACCGCGGGGTATCCGGCGGCGCCCTTGGCCTGTGCGGCCGTCCATAGACACAACGCGAGCACGGCAATCAGGACAGCGCGCAGCAGCGTTATCGTCGGCTTCGCCATCATCGTCCTTTGCGGTGACCGCTGCTCAGCGACGCGGCGACGGCGGCGGCTCAGGGCAACCATCTGAGGGGTAGTCCAATTCGTCGCTGAAATCGCAGTCGGGGTGAGGATTCATGCACTTCTTCCAATTGGGTTGCACCGAAACCGTTGTCGCTGTTTCTGCTGCCTACCCAAACTTTGCAGATTTCGACCGTGAGGCGACACTAGACGGGAAGCTTCCGGTCCGGCGAGACAGTTCTGGCCGGACAGCATCCGGTGTTGGCTGACTGTGCCAGAAGTGTGGCGCTGGCCCGCCTACACCGCGCTTCACTATCCGCACCGCGGTTGCCGGGCAAGTTGCGGTGCAGTAACTGGCACCCGGCCTCGCAGCTAACGCCGCCAAACTAGTATTCAATAAATGACTACTATTTGATAGATGACTATCAATTAGCTACCATGTGACCGTGACCACAGCTCAGCGCTATTTGCCCGCAGATGCGGCGCCCACGCTCCCGCGGACCGTGTCGGCGCGAACACGGCGGGTAAGCCAGCCGGCAAGTCAGGTCGATGACGATCCATCAACGGGCCGGCGGCCAGCTGCTGAAGGACCGCCAGTACCGACAGGAGAAATCTGGCGCGCGTCGGCCGCGACGCCACCCCAGCCGAGCTGGCCTGCGGTTCAGCGATTGTCGGCCGGCGATGTCGACACCGCCACCGACGCGCTGAGCCAGGCTTACAGCACGGTCAGCATCCGGCCTGACCCCCGGGCCAAGAACCTGCGCATGGAAGTAGCCACCTGCAAGCTGCCCAACCTTTGCCTGGGTAGCTTGGAGATTTCGACCTCGACGGTGCGCTCGTCGTGCTATCCGCTCATTGCGGTGTGCCTGCCGGTCGGCGGAGAGATTCTGATCACGAGTGCCTGCGGCAGCGCGCGTGTCGCCGATGGATCGGCGGTCGTGGTTTCGCCGGGTAATCCGGTCGTGGTGAAGTATCTCACCGACGATTGCCGCATGGAGACGCTGCTTTTTGAGCAGTCAGCAGTTGAAGCGGAGCTGGTCGGGATGTTGGCTACGCCTCTCACCAAGCCGCTGCGCTTTGACCTGCAATTCAGCCCGTCGCGCTCATCGCCGTTCCAGCGCGCGTTGACGCTGCTGCACAGCGAACTGAAAGATCCTACCGGGCTGACTACGGTGCCCGCGATGTCCAGTCAGCTGGGCCGCTTGATGATGGCGGGTCTTCTTGTCAGCCAAACACATAACTACACCGAGGAACTCGGCCGGCCCCGTGCCGTGCCGGGCTCCAAGCCGATCCGCAACGCGCTGGAACTGATCGAGAGTCAGCCCACCGAGATCGATACGGTCGCCGACATCGCAGCGTCGGTGGGTTTGAGCGTCCGTGCACTCGACAACGG
>NZ_JBAPRN010000591.1:0-3885 GCF_049281135.1 Mycobacterium sp.
GTTATATCCACCGGCTCCCAGAGATTTCGGCGACAAGTCCAACTGCAGTCCGCTGGAAGGGCCCGACTCGAATTCGTTCGGAATAAATGTCGACTACACCGCATATCGCGGCTACGACTACCGGGAAGCGAAGGACAATTACCAGCACATCGTCGATCAGCAGGTTGCGACATACCCCGACGCGCGAGATGCGGACCGCAACTTCCACAATGCGTTGAGTGGGCTCAGTGGATGCGAGGGAGCGCTCGTGCCCGGCGAGACGGGAAGCAATGTCCAGTTCCAGCTGCAGACCCCGAATGTCACCGACAACAAGGCTCAGTGGGCGTCGATCGGAATCACCAACGGCCAACAAGGCGCGTGGCGCTGCGCCTTCGATTTCCGCACGCAGAGCAACGTCCTATTGGCCGCCAAGGTCTGCCAGAACGGCGACCCGACCGACATCGCCAGTCAGATAGCCGATCAGATGGCAGCCTCGATTCCCAAGTAGCCCGCCGTGCGCTACAGCAATCGATGACCGTCGACACCGAAGAAGTGCAGGTGACCCGGCTGCGGATGTAAGCGCACGCGACTACCCCGCGGTGGTGGGTCCTGCCCGTCGGCACGCGCGACGATCGGCTGACCGAAGGTGTTGTCGGGCCCGGCGATTCGCCCGTACAGATAGGCGTCCGCACCGAGTTCCTCGACCACATCGATCTGCATCTCGACCCCGGTTCCGCCGAGGTCAAGATGCTCCGGCCGGATGCCGATCACCAGTTCTGCTGTGCTAGCGGTAATCTCGCGTGGCACGGGGATCGACCAGTCGCCCAGTGCGACGGCGTCATCGACAATGGGAAGAGTCAGCAGGTTCATTGCCGGCGAGCCGATGAATTCCGCTACGAACATGTTCACCGGACTCCGGTACAGCTCCCGCGGAACCGCGCACTGTTGCAAGACACCGTCGCGCAACACCGCGACGCGATCACCCATGGTCATTGCCTCGACCTGGTCGTGGGTGACGTAGATGGTGGTGATGCCCAGTCGCCGTTGCAGTCGGGCAATCTGATTGCGGGTCTGCACCCGTAGTTTCGCGTCCAGGTTGGACAGCGGTTCGTCCATCAAGAACACCTGCGGTCGACGAACGATCGCACGCCCCATCGCCACCCGTTGACGTTGACCCCCGGACAAATCCTTCGGTTTGCGCTCCAAGTACGGCTCGAGGTCGAGTAACCGGGCGGCATCTAATACCCGTTCCCGGATCTCACTTTTCGCTATTCCGGCGATCTTGAGGGCGAAGCCCATGTTCTGGGCGACATTCATATGCGGGTACAAAGCGTAGTTTTGGAACACCATCGCCACATCGCGGTCTTTGGGATCTGCATCGGTGACATCTCGGGTGCCGATGAGGATCCGCCCGGAGTCGACTGTTTCCAGCCCGGCGATCATGCGCAGCGACGTGGTCTTGCCACACCCGGACGGCCCGACCAGCACCACGAACTCACCATCAGTGACGTTCAGGTCCAAGCGGTCGACGGCCGGCCGATCCGCACCGGAGTAACGCCCGGTCGCATACTCGAAAGTCACTGACGCCATTGGCTATCCCCCCAGCCCGGTGACCGCGATGCCGCGGATGAAGGCGCGTTGCGCGAGCGCATAGACCAGTACCAGCGGCAGCAGAATCAGAATGGACGCGGCCATCAGTACGGGCCACCGGGCGGTGTATTCGCCTTGCATCCGAACCAGCCCAAGAGTGAGGGTCGCGATACTGTTTCGCTGAATCATCAACAGTGGCCAGAGAAAATCGTTCCAGACGTTGACCCAGGTGAGCACCGCCAACACCATCACCGCGGGTTTTGCGTGCGGGAGCAGTATCCGCCAGTAGATCTGCCACGGAGAGCAGCCGTCGAGGATCGCAGCTTCCTCGAGTTCGTCTGGCAGGGTGCGGAAGAACTGGCGCATCAGGTAGGTGCCGAATGCGCTGCCGAAGAGCCCCGGCACGATCATCGCCCACGGAGTGTCGGTGAGCCCGGCGACGCGCATCAGGATGAATTGCGGAATCACCGTGACGGTCAGGGGCACCATCAACGTCCCCAAGTACAAGACGAACAATGTATCCCGGCCCCGAAACCTCAGGCGCGCGAACGCGTATCCGGCCAGCGAGCAGAAGAACACCTGCCCGATGCTGACGCACCCGGCATACAGCACGGAGTTGAAAAACATTCGCCAGAACGGCATGACGGCGAACACGTCGCGGTAATTGGACCACTGCGGATGTGCGGGAAACAGCGTCGGCATGGTCACCTCGCCCGCTGTCTTCAACGATCCCGACATCGCCCACAGGATCGGGAACAGTGCGCACGTGGCGATTGCCGTCAGCGTGGCATACAGCACCACACCACGGAGTACGTTGGGCCGCAACGCCCGCTGCGCTACGCCCACGACCGTTCCTCCTGCGCGGCTCGACGACGCCCAAGCCGCAACTGCACAACGGTAAGCACCAGCAGGATTGCGAACATCACCCACGCCAGCGCCGAGGCGTAACCGAACTCCAGGAACGCAAAAGCATGCTGGAACAGCATGATGCCCAGAACATACGTCGCCGTCTCGGGTCCCCCGTTACGTCCGGTCAGAACGTAGACGAGATCAAATGCCTGGAATGCATGGATGATCGAGATGACGACCACGAACGACACGGCGCTGCGAATCAGCGGAACGGTGATCGACACGAACTGCCGCAACTCCCCCGCGCCATCGAGTCTGGCTGCTTCATAGAGGTTCTCCGGCACACCTTGCATGGCAGCCAACAGGATGACCGTCGCGAAAGGCACGCTGCGCCACACGCTGACGATGCACAGCGAGGCCATGGCGTATTTCGGATCGACCAGCCAGGGAATGGGGTCGATACCGATCCAACCGAGGATGATGTTGAGCAGGCCGTTGTTGGTGTTGAACACGAACTGCCAGACGACGGCCATCACCACCGACGACACGGCCAGTGGCACAAAGATAACTGTCCGAAATACAGCTATTCCCTTTATTTTCCGGTTGAGCGCACCGGCCACGGCGAGGCTGATGAGCACGGTGGGCACGACAGTGCCCACTGTGTAGACCACCGTGTTGCGCAACGCGATGTTGAACAGCGGGTCTTCGGCAAAGAGGCTGCGGTAGTTCGCCAAGCCGACGAACTTGGCCGGGCTGAACATATCCCAATCGTGAAAACTCATGTACAGCGAGAATCCGAGCGGAAACAGCATGAACACCGCGACCGCCGTCAGATTGGGCGCGACGAAGATGCGACCGGCCCGGGCCCGCCGCCGCGACGGCCCGCGCCGGGGGGCTACCGTCGCGGCGGTTGCATCGATCGGTGTCATGGTGTCCGGAGTACCTCGTCGATCTTGGCTGTCAGTCCGTCCGTCAGCGACGCAGCGGGCCGCGAGCCGCGCAGAACCGGGCCGATGTTGCGGTCCATCAACGCGACGATCTTCGGCCACTCCGGAGTGACGGGTAGCCCCTCGGCATGTGCCGGCCCGCCGGTCAGCACCGCCATATTGCCGATCCTGCTATGCGCCTTGGCAAAATCGGCCGATTGGACCGCAGACCGCAGCGCCGGCACAAACAGGCCCGTTTCAGCGATCACTGCTTGTCCCGCCGGCCCGGTGGCGAATTTCACAAACTCCCACGCCTGCTTTTTGCGGGGGCTACTCGATGCGATGGCCAGCCCGGTGGTGCCGATATTCGATTGGGCAGCATGCCCTTTCGGGCCAGTCGGCAACACAGCGATGTCAAAATCCAGGTCCGGGGCACGCTCGAGCGTCTGATATCTCCAATGCCCGCCGAGCGCCATCGCAGCATGACCCGAGGTGAACAGGTCCGTCTGAGACATCGACTGGGATTCCGACGCGGTAGGCG
>NZ_JBAPRN010000592.1:0-35023 GCF_049281135.1 Mycobacterium sp.
GGACCACACTGATCTCCATCGCGCCATCTCGGCCGACGTGGGCTCCAAACGCGGTTCGATCGGGCTCGGCTCTCTGGTTGACGCTCCCTCGGCACTTCCACGGTCCCTCTCAGAGGCGCAGCGCGCATTGAAGATCAAGCAAGCCTCCCCCACACCGTATGGCAGCCGACGGTTCGAAGACCTTGGCGTGTACCGCATCCTGGATTCGGGCGAAGGGCGGCCCGAGGTCCGCACTTTCGTGCAGGAATGGCTGGGTGCGTTACTCGACTACGATCGCACCAAAGGTGCCGAGCTGGTCAAGACCCTCGCGCACTACCTCGATTGCGGCGGAAACTACGATCTGACGGCAAAATCGCTGCAGATTCATCGCAGCACCCTGCGCTATCGGTTGGCGCGGATCCGCGACATCACCGACCGTGATCTGCAGGATGTCGATACTCGCCTCAACCTCCACTTGGCAACCCGGGTACTCGGCGTGCTCGGTGGAATCGATTCGACCGAAGACAGCCACCGGTTCGATTGAACTGACGCTGAACCGGAAGGTCAGGTCATGAGGTAGTTGTTGACCTGCCGGATCGACATGGCTCCCTCGCCGACCGCGGATGCCACTCGCTTCACCGACCCGCTGCGTACGTCTCCGGCGGCGAAGACACCGAACACACTGGTTTCCAAGAAGACCGGGCGGCGGACCGTGATCAGCTCGTTCGCGCCACCAATGTGATCCGCTGCGGCATGCCCGGTTTCGATGAAACCGTGGTCGTCGAGCGCGACCGTGCCGGCCAACCATCCGGTATTCGGGTCCGCCCCAATGAACACGAATAAGGCACGCGCCTTGATAGACTGCCTCGCACCAGTCCGATTGTTCTCGGCCACAACGCTTTTCAACGCTTCGTCGCCGTGGACTTCGCGGACTTCGGTGTTGAGACGGACCGTCACTCGCGGCTGTTGAACTATCCGGTCGACAAGGTAGCGTGACATGCTCTTGCCGAGGTCGTCCCCCCGGACCAGCAGATGTACCCGCGACACGCGACTTGCCAGGAACACGGCCGCCTGCCCGGCGGAGTTACCGGCTCCGACGATAACGACCGGGCCGTCACCACACAGCAGGGCTTCCTGATAGGTAGCGGCGTAATACACGCCGTTGCCGTGGAATGCATCGATCCCCGGTACGGCTAGGCGGCGATATCGTGCTCCGGTGGCCAGCACCGCGGAGCGGCCGACAGCCACGGTATCGTCGGCGAACACGATCTGGAGCTGTCCACCGTCGGATTCCAGCCGGATAGCCTCCGCGGACACCGAAACTCGCGCGCCGAACTTATCGGCCTGCAGGAATGCCCTTTCGGCAAGGTCCGACCCGGAGATTCCGGCTGGGAAACCCAGATAGTTCTCAATGCGCGACGTCGTCCCGGCCTGGCCGCCAACGGCGACGCGCTCTATCGATGCAGTCCGCAAGCCATCCGAAGCGCCGTAGACCGCAGCGCCCAGACCGGCCGGACCGGCGCCCACCACGATCAAGTCGCATTCGTCGCTGATCACGTCCGGCACGGCGAGCCCGACGACCCGAGCGAGCTCGACATTGCTGGGATTGCGCAGCACCTTGGTTCCCCAGATCACAACCGGCGTGCTCTCCGGCGGAATCCCAAAATGACGCAGCAGCCGTTCAGCGTCACGGTCATTTTCCAGATCCAACCATCGGTGCGGTAATCGGTTGCGGGTGGCGAATTCTCGTAAACGGGCAGAGTCGGGCGAGAAGCACGACCCGATAATCCGGAACCCGACGCCCTGCCCGATCAATAAGGAGCGGCGGACCAGATATGCACGCAAAACCAGGTCGCTCAGAATTTGATCGTGGGCGACCAGAGCACGCACGCGGCTGGTGGGCACCGCCAACACCTCACCCTCGACCACGACGACCGCGGTGTAGAACGCCGGCTGGCCTTCCAGATCGCCGAGCTCCCCCAGGAACCTGCCGGGTCCGTGCACACGCAGCACCCGCCTCTCACCGGAATCGTCATCGGTGACGATTGCGACTTTGCCTGACAAGATCAAAAACAACTCGTCGGATCGCGTCCCCTCGTGAATCAGGATTTCGTCAACGCCGACAGGCCGCTTGGTGCCTCCGGGACGCAGTGTCGCGATCTGGTCCTCAGTCAACCGTGGGTACGCACCGAACAGGTCCGGTGTCTCCTGCCACTCCTGGGTGCCCGCGACTGACGACTCAATGGACGTTACGTCAGACATCAGCCACCTCAGACGTAAGTTTCGTGAACATAACACCACCGCCACGATTCACCGGGCTCGAATGATCGGACAATGGGATGCTCTACTGTGTGCGCGTGTTTGCGTGCGTGGCGCATCGGAGACGAGTCGCAACAGCCGACGTGGCCGCAGGACAGACACAGCCGCAGATGCAGCCATGGGGTATGCAGACGCAAACATTCCTCGCAGCCTTCGGGAGTTCTGGGAGTGACACGGCGGATGGCCGCCAGGTCGGGGTCAACGAATATCGATGTCATGATCGCGCCTCCTTGGTTGTCGTTGGCACCGCCTGGTCGAGCCAATCACGCAGTGCGGCAACGGGTGCGGCGCCCGACTGACGCGCCAACAGCTGACCGTGGTCGATGAGCAGTAGGGTCGGAACCGCACGTACGCTGAAGCGCTGCGAGATCGCCGGTGCCGAGTCCACGTCCACCTTCACGAGTTTTAGGTTGCCCGCCCGCTCGCGGGCGAGCCGTTCCAACGCCGGGCTGACCATCCGGCACGGTCCGCACCACGTTGCCCACAAGTCGACCAGCACTGGGACCGTGGACTTTTCAACGATCTCAGCGAAATCGAGGTCGCCCGCATCGACCACCCACGGCAGCCAGTGATGACAGTTGGCGCAGCGCGGTTTACCGTCGGCAGCCGCCGGCACCCGGTTGCGTTTTCCGCAATTGGTGCATACCACCGTGGTGCTGTTCATGACCTGCCGCCTCTACGCCGCAACGGCGCTCTCTGCGTAACTGACCGCGAGTTCGCCGCCGTCTACTCTGACCCGGATCTTGCCGCCGGCGGCGATGTCGCCGCGCATCAACGCACGACCGATCTTGGTCTCGACCTCGTGGGCGATGTAGCGACGCAGTGGCCGTGCGCCGTACACCGGGTCGAAGCCATGTTCGGCGATCAGCCGACGAGCTTCCGGTGTGATCTCCAAGTCGATCTGCCTTTGCGCCAAGCGGTCTCGCAGCTCCTGCAGCTGTAGCTCAACGATCTGTTCTATCTGGGATAGCGCCAACGGGGTGAACAACACAATGTCGTCAACCCGGTTGAGAAATTCAGGCCGAAAGTGTGCCCGCAGTTCGGCCATCACCTGGTCGCGGGCGTCAGGCTTGATCTCGCCGTCGGCGGTCACCCCGTCTAGCAGATACTGCGAGCCGATATTGGACGTCATGATCACGACCGTGTTGCGGAAGTCGACCTGGCGTCCCTGTGCGTCGGTGAGCCGACCGTCGTCAAGCACCTGCAACAGCGCGTTGAAAATGTCGGCGTGCGCCTTCTCGATCTCATCGAAGAGTACGACCGAGTAGGGCTTGCGCCGTACCGCCTCAGTGAGCTGGCCGCCCTCGTCGTATCCGACATAGCCCGGTGGTGCACCGACCAAGCGGCTCACGGTATGCCGTTCCTGGTATTCGCTCATGTCTAGGCGCACTATGTTGTCCTGGCTGTCGAACAGGGCGGCCGCCAGCGTCTTCGCCAGTTCGGTCTTGCCGACACCGGTGGGCCCGAGAAAGATGAATGAGCCGATCGGCCGGCGCGGGTCCCGGATTCCCGATCGGGCCCGGATTACCGCATCGGCGATGAGTTGCACCGCCTCGTCCTGGCCGACCACCCGTTCGTGCAGGATTTCGTCCAGCCGCAAGAGCTTCTCGCGTTCGCCCTCCTGCAGGCGGGCCACTGGTATCCCGGTCCAGGCGGCCACGATTTCGGCGATCTCGTCGGCGTCGACGACTTCACGTAGCAGTGGCCGCTCCCCCTGCTTGGCCTTGAGTTGGTCTTCGGCCGCTTGCAGTTTGCGTTCGAGTTCCCTGATCTGCCCGTACCGCAACTCGGCTGCCCTGTTGAGGTCGTAGTTGCGCTCGGCTTCCTCCGCCTCATGCCGCAGTTGCTCCAGCTGTCCGCGCAGTTCCTGCACCCGACGGATCGACTGTCGCTCGGCATCCCACTGCGCGTGCCGCGCATCGGCCTCCGCCCGCAGATCGGCGAGTTCTTTGCGGAGTTCCCCGAGACGGGCCTTGCTGGCCGGGTCGGTCTCTTTCCCCAGTGCGGCGTCTTCGATCTCCAGCCGTGTCACCCGCCGGGTGATTTCGTCCAATTCCGCAGGCATGGAGTCGATCTCGGTGCGCAGACGCGCACACGCCTCGTCCACCAGGTCGATCGCCTTGTCCGGAAGGAACCGGTCGGTGATGTAGCGGTGCGACAGCGTCGCCGCCGCCACCAGCGCACCGTCTTGGATCCGCACACCGTGGAATACCTCCAGACGTTCGCGCAGGCCCCGCAGAATCGAGATGGTGTCCTCCACATCGGGTTCGTCCACCAGCACCGTCTGGAACCTTCGCTCCAGAGCGGCATCGTTCTCGATGTGCTTGCGGTACTCGTCGAGAGTGGTGGCGCCGATCATGTGCAGCTCGCCGCGGGCCAGCATCGGCTTGAGCATGTTGCCGGCGTCCAGGGACCCTTCCGCGGCGCCCGCACCGACCACGGTGTGCAACTCGTCGACAAACAGCAAGATGCGGCCCTCGCCGGCCTTCACCTCCGCCAGCACGGCTTTGAGCCGCTCCTCGAATTCGCCGCGGTACTTGGCGCCGGCCACCAGCGAGCCCATGTCGAGGCTGAAGATCGTCTTGTCCCGCAAGCCTTCCGGCACGTCACCACGCACGATCCGCTGAGCCAGTCCTTCGACGATCGCGGTCTTGCCGACACCGGGGTCGCCGATCAAGACTGGATTGTTCTTCGTCTTGCGGCTCAGTATCTGGATGACCCTGCGTATCTCGGCGTCGCGTCCGATCACCGGGTCGAGCTTGCCCGCCTGGGCCTCCGCGACTAGGTCGCGGCCGTATTTCTCCAGCGCTTCGTAGGACCCTTCCGGCGTCGCCGAGGTGACCCGCTGGTTGCCGCGCACCTTCGTCAGCGCCCCAAGGAACGCGTCGCGGGTCACGCCGTGAGACGCCAGAATCCGTCCGCTGGCGGTGGAACTGCCCTCTTCGGCGAGCGCGATCACCAGGTGCTCCACCGAGACGTATTCGTCCTTGAGCCGCTTGGCTTCTCGCTCGGCTGCCTCCAACACCTTGGCCAGTCTCGCGGTGATCGAAACCTGGCCCGGGAAGGCGCCCGGGCCGCTGACCTTGGGCCGGCGGTCGAGCTCACGTTCCAGGTCGGCGCGCAGCGCCTCGGTGTCGGCGCCCGCCTGCTCCAATAGCCGCGGCACCAAGCCCTGCGGCTGGTCGACCAATGCCAACAGCAGGTGCTCGCCGTCGACCTCGACGTGGCCCATCCGGGTGGCCAGAGCCTGCGCCTCCTGCAAAGCGTCCTGCGACTTTTGGGTCAGCTTGTTGATGTCCACAGCGATGTCCTCCTTTGGCGAGCCCCGGATTCCAGCTCCTCGATTCGGTCTAACAAGTCGAGCACCAGCCCGATCGCCGCGTAGTTGAGTCCGAGGCCTATTCGAAGCCGCTGAATGCGGGCGACGATGCGCAGCGCCGACGCGTCGAAGCGAAGCTGGCCGCGGGGGTTTCTTTGACAAGGCAGCAGCCCCAGTGTGACGAATCTGCGCACCGTGTCGGGGTGTAAGCCGGAGCGGCGGGCAAACGTGTCCAGATCCATTCCGGGCCGCCGCGCCAGCACGTAGCGCACTGACGGCGTCGTCGCGGTCATCGCCCTCTCCTCGCGTCGAACGTGGACACCGTGGCCAGCTGCTCGAACAACTCGCGCTCCTGCTTCGTGGGTTTCGGCGGCACGACGATCTTGACCTCGGCGTAAAGGTCGCCGGGTTTGCCCCGCGGATTGGGCATCCCTTCGCCGCGAAGCCGCAACCGTCTGCCCGTCGACGAACCCGGCGGCACCTTGACTTTCGCCTCGCCGCCCGGGGTGTGGACGGCAACGGTGGCACCCAGCACCGCCTCCCACGGCGACACTGGCAGATCGGTCGCGATGTCGCGTCCGTCCAGCCGGAACCGACGATCCGGTGTGACCCGCACGACCAGGTACAGGTCTCCGGCCGGTCCGTCGCCGCTGCCCCTTCCGCCCTCGCCGGCGAGCCTGATGCGCTGTCCGTCGATCACCCCCGCAGGGATGCTCACCTGATAACTGCGGCCGTCCAGCGTGATCGAACGCCTACCGCCCCGATAGGCTTCCTCTACAGTCAGCTCGAGCTCGGCCCGCTGGTCGGCACCGGGAATCGGCCCGAATCCGCCGCTGCCGCCTAAGAAATCACCGAAGAGATCTTCGATATTGACGCCGCTGCGGCCGCCGAAGCCCTGACCGAAGCGCACCCTGGTGCCGGACGGCGCCCCGGCGCGGAAGCCGCCGAACCCCGCGCCGACTTGCTCGTCGTAATCCTCGGGCACCCGGCGGAAGTCTTCACCGAATCGGTCGTAGCGTTTCCGGGTGTCCGGGTCGGACAGCACGTGATAAGCCTCGTTGAGCTCCTTGAACCGATCCTCAGCGCCGGGGGCGGAGTTGACGTCGGGATGGTATTTGCGCGCCAACGTCCGAAACGCTTCCTGGAGCTGCTCGTGGGTCGCATCGCGCGACACCCCGAGAACCTCGTAATAGTCACGCGCCACGGCGCTTTCACCCCTCGCGGCCGCTGACGACCACTGACGCCGGCCGTAGCTGCTGGGATCCCTTGCCGTAACCCGGGCGCAGTACCCCAAGCACGGTTCCCGGTGCGCTGCCGCCGTTTTCGGTCACGTTGACCACTTCGTGTCGCTCCGGGTCGAACGGCACACCTGTCTCGGTGTCGCGCGGGTAGCCGAGGTTGTCCAGCACCTGCACCGCCTGGTCGAGGATGGCTCGCACGCCGGCGACGACCGAGTCGGCGTCGCCTGCCGAATGGTGCAGTGCCCTTTCCAGATTGTCGACGACGGGAAGCCAGGCCCCGGCTACCTTGGACCGTTCGAGTTTGCGCTCGCGGTCGAGTTCACGGGCATACCGTTTGCGCAGGTTGTCGAGGTCGGCGAGTGCGCGGCGCCAGCGATCCTCGAGCCTCGCCAGCTCGGCGTCCGAGTTACTCTGCGGGCCAACGGTTTCAGGCGATGGGTCAGCCGGCGTTCCGACTGGGTTCTCGCGGCTCTCCTGAGTTGTCGACTGCTCTGCGGGGGTGCCCACGGTGGTTCAGCTCCGGTCGAATTCGGCGTCGACCACGTCGTCGTCAGCTGCCTGCGAACCCTGGCCGTTACCGCCGGTGTCGCCGTTTCCCGCAGTTGCCGGCGCCGGTTGCAGCCCGTAAAGCACCTGCTGCAGCTCCGACGTCAGCGATTGCACCCGCTCCGGTGGCGCCTCCTCTTTGATAGCCTGCCGCGCGTCGCCGACCAGCATTTCGGCGCGCGCCCGCTCGTGCGGCGGCGCCGCGTCGCCCAGCTGGCTAAGCTTTCGCTCGACCTGGTAGGCAGCCGAATCGAGTTCGTTGCGTGCCTCGACCGCCTTGCGCAACTGCTCGTCTTCGCGGCGGTTCGCCTCGGCATCCGAGACCATCCGCTCCACTTCGGTTTTGTCCAGGTTCGACTGCTCGCTGATCGTGATGCTCTGCTCGGCGCCGGTGTCTTTATCCCGTGCCGTCACGTTCAAGATGCCGTTGGCGTCGATGTCGAAGGTGACCTCGACTTGCGGCTCACCCCGCGGCGCCGGGCGGATGTTGTCCAACTTGAACCTGCCGAGCACCCGGTTGTCTCTGGCCAGCTCCCGCTCGCCCTGCAGCACAACGACATCGACTGCAGGCTGGCCGTCTTCGGCAGTGGTGAACACCTCGCTGCGCCGGGCCGGGATCGTGGTGTTGCGTTCGATGAGCTTGGTCATGACTCCGCCGCGGGTTTCCACCCCCAGCGACAGTGGTGTGACGTCAAGTAGCAAGACGTCGGACACCTCACCCTTGAGCACACCGGCCTGGACCGCAGCCCCCAGCGCGACCACCTCGTCCGGATTGACGCTCATGTTGGGGTCCTTGCCCCCGGTTAGGCGACGAACCAACCCCTGGACGGCGGGGATACGAGTCGACCCGCCGACCAGGAGGACCTCGTCGATGTCGTTCGCCGTGACCTTGGCGTCGTCCATCGCCTGCTTCACCGGACCCATGCAGCGTTCCACCAGATCGGCCGCGAGATCCTCGAACTTTGACCGCATGATGGTCGTCGTCAGATGCTTCGGACCGCTCGCGTCGGCGGTGATGAAAGGCAGGTTCACCTGAGTCTGCGCAACCGTGGACAGCTCTACCTTGGCCTTCTCGGCCGCTTCGAACAACCGCTGCAATGCCTGCGGGTCCTTGCGCAGGTCGATGTTGTTGTCGCGTTGAAATTCGTCGGCCAGGTAGTCGACCAGTCGGCGGTCGAAGTCGTCACCACCGAGGTGCGAATCACCAGCGGTAGCGCGCACCTCGACCACGCCGTCGCCCACGTCCAGCAGGCTGACATCGAACGTGCCGCCACCCAAGTCGAAGACCAACACGGTCTCGTGGCCTTTCTTGTCCAATCCGTAGGCCAGCGCCGCGGCGGTGGGCTCGTTGATGATGCGCAGCACCTGCAGGCCGGCGATCCGCCCGGCGTCTTTGGTGGCGTTGCGCTGGGCATCGTTGAAGTACGCCGGAACAGTGATCACCGCTTCCTTGACCCGCTCGCCCAGGAACTTGCTGGCATCGTCGACGAGCTTGCGGAGCACTTGTGCGCTGATCTCCTCCGGCGCGTACTTCTTACCGCGTATGTCGAAACGGACAGCATCGCCGTCGCCTTTGACGACGTCGAAGCTGACCGCTTTGGCCTCTTCCGAGATTTCGTCGAAGCGCCGGCCGATGAACCGTTTCGCCGAATAGATGGTGCCCTTGGGATTCATGATCGATTGCCGTCTGGCCAGTTGGCCGACTAGTCGTTCACCGCTTTCGGTGAACGCCACCACAGACGGTGTCGTGCGGGCACCTTCGGCGTTGGGGATGACGATCGGCTCGCCGCCCTGCCAGGCCGCTATCACCGAGTTGGTCGTACCGAGGTCGATTCCTACTGCAGTTGCCATTGCTTTTCCCCTCTAGTTTGTGCTGCCAGTCAGCAGCGGCCTTACGCGGTCAGCCTGGTCGACATCGGCACCACCCAGCGTGAAAATGCTTACGTCACAAGGGCGGTCAACGCGTGTCGGCATAGTTGTCGAAGTAGCTAAGCGCTAACGGGTTGTCTGACTTCGGATTTCGCGTCAACGGCGTGCGGCGTTTCCGTCGATCGGTCGATTTCGATCTTGCGGGGCTTGCTCGCCTCCGAAACCGGAATTGTCAGGGTCAGCACGCCGTGGTCATACTTCGCCGTCAGCTTGTCCGGATCGAGGTTGTCCCCGAGGAAAAGCTGCCGACGGAACTCGCCCTGCGGCCTCTCGTCGATGATCACCTCGTCGCCCGCCTGCCGCAGAGGTTGGCGACGAGCGCTCAGTTCAATGACGTTGCGTTCGACGGTGACGTCTACATCCTCCTGGTTAACGCCCGGTACATCAATGGCGACGATGAACTGGTCACCACGCCGGAAGGCTTCCATCGGCATTGTTCGTGGCGTCCGAGCGCTTGTCAGCGCCTGATCGGCGAGCCGGTCAAGTTCGCGGAACGGGTCGAATCGCATGAGAGTCATTGCGTCTCCTTAAATTGTGAGTGTTCGGGGGCACAAACCGGGTGGGTCAAGCCCACATCGGTACGCCTCTATGCAGTTAGCCTTCCAATCGGATTGCGTTTGCGCGTGCGCCCAGCGGGGTGAAAACCGACGAGCGGATTCGTCCTGCCAGCACAAGTCACCGTCGAGAGCCGAACGAGCACTGGCGGTCTTACTACTGGCTGCGACACCGGCGGCCTCCCGGGCGATGCACGACGATGAGTCTCAGGTGTTGCCGAGCAGGTCGCGCAGCATTGGCACCGAGATCACCGCGACGGCGCGGGACCAGTAGTCGCCCACGTAGACACGCTCACCGTCTGCGCTGACCGCCACCGCCTCTGGATGGCTGAGCACGTCGAGGGTCGCGGTGATCGAGTTGGTGATGGTATCCATCAGCGAGATCGTGCCATCGCCGAGATTGGCGCTGTAGGCGTGCTTTCCGTCGGGACTGAGCTGCAAACCTCTTGGTAGGTCGCCGGTAACGAGGTCGTATGCGTCATGGGTCGTCGTGTCGATCGCGGTCAGTGAATGCCATTGCTCACATAGGTATGGGTGCCGTCCGGGGTGAACACGATGCCCAGCGGAGCGTCCCGCAGGCCGACCGCGGTAACGGCGCCGGTCGCCAAGTTGACCAGCGAGACCGAATGCGTGTCGTAGTGGGTGATGGACAGGCAGGTGCCGTCCGGACTCACGGTTACAGTCTCCGGACAAACGCCGACCGTGATGGCGTCGGCGACGGTACCGCTAGCGGCATCGATGATAGTCAGCCGGCCCGCCGGATACTGATAATAGGTGCGGCGGTCATATGAAACCGCATACAGCAGGGTCCCGGCAGGGCTGATCGCAAGTCCGGCGACATCGTTGATGAGTATCTTGAAAACCGTTGTTCCACTGGCAATGTCGATTGCCGTGACAACGTCAGCGTCCCCTGTATCGGAGGGCTGGCGATGGGCAGCGTAGACGTAGCGTCCGTCCGGGCTGACCACCACATCCGAAACACACCGGTCTCGCAGGGTTTTGACGGTGTAAGTGTCGGTATCGACGACCGATACCGACCCCCCGCACTGACTGACCATCAATTGTCTGCCATCGGCGTCCATCAGCAGGTTTTTCGGATGATCGGGCAGCGGAATACTGGCCACCACGCGTTGCTCACCGTTGAGGACCGCGACCGACTTGGATAGGGCAACATAGGCGTGCTCGCCGTTGCGACTCACAGCGATGTCGTGGACGTGACCATTGACCGGGATCGTTGAAATGGCGGTTTCCATGGGTTCGCAGTCGTTGGTGTCAATTGGCAGGCTGCCGATCCGGCCCCTGGCAAACGTGAACCGGCCGAAGGGCATCTGTACCGCCGGCCATCCCCTCGACAACCCCGATTCCGGCGGGGAGGCGACGAGTCACGGCTTCCCCTAGCGCGCAGTAAGAATTGGTATCGGTCGGCGCTACCCCAACGGACTCAGACGTCGGAGAAACGCCAACATTGACGAAGTCTGGCAGTCGGAGATGACCTGCGCGTGCGCCCGATGGGCCGAAAACAACGGTGCGAGCTGCCCCGCCAGGGGTAGGGGGACCGTAAAGATTATGCGAGAGGCGAAACTGCACCCGCCACTAAGCCGGGACCTCGACTACGCTGACCAAATCTCGTTGATAGGGGGACGGTGTCTCCTAGTATCGCGTTGGGAGTGAACGGCCTCGAGGCCCAGGTGGGCGATCACATCTGCGGCCTCTATGCAGGCCAGTCGCAACGTGACCAGGTGCTGATCCCGTTCCTGGAGGCGGGGCTGACCGCAGGCGATAAATGCATCTGCGTGTTCGATGAGACCGATCCGGCCAAAATTTTCAAGAAGCTCGGGCACAACGTGGCTACGTCCGCGTCAGCCGCCCCCCAGCTCGAAGTGATACGGGCGGCTGATTTGTACCTGCGGTCAGGCCGATTTTGCGCCGACGAGATCATCGGCGCATGGAAAGCCGCAATCGCGGATGCGATGTACGACGGGCGGTTCGACCTTGTGCGCGCGGTCGAGACCTGGTCGCGGCGAGACGTTGTGCCTGATATGCACGAGTTGCTCCTGCTGGAGTCCGAAATGAACCGGTACTTGCCGCTCTACCCGCAGGTCGTCGTTTGTCTATATGACATCGACCGTTTCGGCGCCGGAATCATCGTCAATCTGCTCAAGACGCACCCCCGCATGCTGGTTGGCGGGATGCTGATCGAAAACCCGTACTTCACGACACCCGATGAACTCCTGGCTGGCGCAGCAAGCGACCTAGTACCCGATAAACCCGCGGCCGGGTACGACTCCAACACGGAGATTGCCGAGGCAGCGAAATGGTACTTCGAAGAGACGACTGGCTCGACATAGCGCGCAAGGTCGACTGGACCCCCCGCTACGTCGATGAACGCAGCCTGTTTCCTGAACAGGTCAGCGGCCGCCCCTGGCTGGCCCATGAGGCCTGGCAGGGCTGGAGCGAGGCCTACCGCACCACCTACCGAGAGTATGTGGCGAATCAGCGGGAAAAAGACGCGGCCGTCCTCGGAGTACGTGCGGCACTGTCGAAGCCGCGGCTGCTCGACGAACTCGACCCGGGTTGGCTGGAGTTGGTCAAATTTCACAATGGTGCGATCGCTCTGGCTGAATATGCCGGCGCGATCGCCGAGTTGCGCATGGCTCGGTTCGGCCGTGACAGCGCCTGGCGGATGATGGCGACCCTCGGCGCTCTCGACGAGATCCGCCATACCCAGATTCCGCTGCTGATCGGCAGCGACTTGCTCTCGCACGACGGGAACTTCGACTGGACGCATAAGGCCTACCACACCAACCAATGGGTCATTCTTGCCGCACGCCACCTTTTCGACGACATGTTCCTCGCGGCCGACGCACTCGACCTCGCCATCCAGCTCAACTTCGTCTTCGAGACGGGCTTCACCAACCTGCAATTCATGGCCATGGCGGCCATGGCCGATCGCGCCCACCACCATCTATTCGAAAAGACGCTGGCAAGCATTCAGACCGACGAGGCCCGCCACGCCCAGATCGGCCACCCGGTGATGCGGACGCTACTGGACAACGGATCGCGTCAGCGCGCCCAATACCTCGTCGACAAGATGTGGTGGCGATGTTGGCGGTTGTTCTTGGCGCTGACCGGAACTGCGATGGAATACCTCACCCCGCTGGATGCGCGGACGCGCTCGTTCAAAGAATTCATGACCGAGTGGGTAACTGAGCAGTTCATGAAGAACCTCGCCGAATTCGACCTTGAAAAACCTTGGTTCTGGGACCTTTTCGTGGAGGAGCTCGACTACGCGCACCACAGCTTTCAGCTGGGCCTCTACACCTACCGGACAACGTTGTGGTTCGACGTTGCGTCACCCAACGCGGCTGAACGATCATGGCTGAACGACAAATACCCGCGATGGAACGAGGTCTACGCGCCACTGTGGGATCAGGTGGAAGAACGTTGGCAGGGCAGCGGTGAGACGAACACGCTGTCCTACGGTCTGCCGGCGCTGTGCAACCTCTGCCAGCTCCCGACCCTGTTCGTCAGACCCGGTCGCAACACCGCCTGCACGCTCGAGATGCATGGCCGGCGATATCTGTTCTGCTCGGAACCGTGCCGTTGGATTTTCCAGCAGGAGCCCCAACGTTTCGCCGGCCACAAAAGCGTCGTCGACCGGATCGTCGCGGGCGAGGCGCCCGGCAAGCTCATCGATCTGCAGGAGTGGATGGGCCTGACGGAGCCCGCGGAGAACGGCAAGGATCTGCGCCGCGGTCTGGATCCATGGCGCCTCGACCCCATCCCGACAGTGTGAGGCGACGGCGGTGCGCGTCTACTTGTTCGGCTACGCCAGCGACGACTTCGTGGGGCGCGTGATCGTCACACCTAACGAACGCACGGTGGCCGAGCTGGGGCGCCAGCTGGTGGCCTGGGGCCTGGGGCCAGAGCGACAGGGAGCTATAGCAGTACGCAACGAAAGCGGCGAGATCCTCGAGCCGGCCGACACTATCGCACAAGCAGGGCTGAGCAATGGCGACATCTTCACGGTCGAGCGCGGCTGACACACCTTCGGCGGTCTGGCGATACGCCGGAACCCTCGACGACTTGTGGGAAGGCGAGGTGCGCGGCGTTAACCTCGGCGGCGTCGACGTCGTGCTGTGCAACGTCGACGGCGCACTGTTCGCATATGAGGACCGGTGCCCTCACCTGGCAAATCCCCTCTCCCACGGCGTCCTCAACCACAACACGCTGAGGTGCGCCGCGCACGAATGGGAATTCGATGCGCGGACCGGCCAGGGGGTGAACCCGCAAGCCGCGCGTCTGAAACCCTTCCCGGTTCGACTCGACGACGAGCGGATCTTCATCCAGATACCGTCGGAATCGGCGCGCCGGGTAGACGACCCCGATCGGCGGGTGGGCCCGGTGTTGCACGCCACGCCGTTCGCGCATGTGGTGGCCGCCGTCATCGAGGAGGAGAACGACGACGTCGTTGTGCTCGATGAAGGGGCCTACCTGCGCGTGCTGGCGCCCGGCACCTGCCGCTTGTCAAGGGCCGCCCTGGAGGCCGCAACCGGGCCGGCCATTCGGTTCCCGGGCGACCTCGAAGTCGTGATGTCGTCGTTCGCTGGTGTTTTGAAGCTGACTGACGACGACGTGGTCTGGACGCTTGTGACCGAACCGGCGGCGGGCGATCCGCCGGCCCGCGACAAATGACAACTCCTGGCCGCAAGACCTACACGCGGCTCGCGGCAGGCCGGCGTATCCCGCTCGAGTATGAGCTGTTGAGCACTGACCTTCACTACAACTACCCACGTCGGTTCGAGCTGACGGCCGACCTTCCCGTCGTCGACTGGTATTACCGCCACCGTGAAGGCGCGACCCTGCAAGCACAGAACTGGGAACAGTTCGCAGACCCACGGCGGACCACGTATCGCGCATACACCCAGGTGCAAGACGGACGCGAAGACGTTATCGACGGGCTCCTTCGGGAGATCGACGACACCGGCTACGACCGCCGGCTCGATGTCGACTGGCTGCGGTTCCTCGACCGCTGGTACTTCCCGCTTCGTTATCCCGTGCACGGTTTACAAATGCTTGCCGCCTACGTCGCGCAGATGGCGCCTGCTTCCCGCATCACGAACTGCGCAGCCTTCCAGGCCGCAGACGAGATGCGCCGCGTTCAGCGCATCGCCTACCGCACCGCGCAAGTCAACGGAGGCCCGCTCGACGCGGCGACGTTACGGCGACAACAGACTGCGTGGGAGGATGCGCCTGCGCTCCAGCCACTTCGCGAGCTCATCGAATACGCGCTGATCGCCTACGACTGGGATGAGGCTTTTGTCGTGACGAACGCGGTCATCAAGCCTCGAATTGATCGCCTGGTGAATCAAGAAATCGCCGGCGCCCTGGCAACGGCCAACGGCGATCCCATCCTGACCAGCATTCACTTCTCGCTCGACGAAGATGCCCGTTGGCATCGTGCGTGGACGGCCGCACTGCTGCGCCACCTGATCAGCGACACGCCTTCGAACGCCGACGCGATCTCCGCATGGCTAGATAAGTGGCAGCCACTGGCGTCCAATGCGCTCCACGCTGCCGCCGGCATCCTCGCCGACGCGCCGGTGACGATGGATCCCGCCGCGGCGGCCGCGCGCATCAATAACGATGTGTCGCGAGAAACTGCTTTGCTCTTCGCGACGCAAGCGTGATTGCGACGGATCACGCGGAGCCCGTCGGCGACCGCTACAGTTCCTCGACGTTGCCATCTGACCATTCGATGCGCGTGCCGTAGTTGGGATGGCGTAAATATGGATGGTGTAGAGGTCTTGTAACGAGTCCCACCACGCGCAACTTCGCGCGCCCAAGCGCCGGCGTTGCGCATAAAGCCATTGTCGACGCCTTGGTCTCCGCCTCGGCGGTGGCCGGAGAATGCGACATCTCATTCTGTTTGGTGGCATCGCATGCCAGTCCGGTCGTGAAAACATTGGCCGGAGCCGGTCTGATTGAGCGGTTCGAAGTCTTACCGACGGTGTGCGCAGCGACGGGCCACGGTTAACGGTTCGACGAGCGAAGCGTTTGCGAAGGGGCCTCGCCGAACAGTTGACGGTACTGCTGAGTGAATCGGCCGAGGTGCACAAAGCCTCAGCGGCCCGCCACCGCAGTAACGGCCGCCGGAGACCGGGTTTGCGACGCACGCCGGTCGTGTCCATCAAGGGCGCCCAATCGGGCGTCACCCCAGCGTTACCCGCTTGTCACGGCGGGACGAATACCGCTGAACAGATTTGCTCCGGAGGGAGCAGGAGATACACGTCCGCAAGGGCGAAGCTTGCATAAGCGAAAAATTCCCACTTACACACGTTGCTGAGTGGAGTACGACATGGCCGAAGGCCTGCAAAGTTTGAGAATCGCGCTGCTCGCAGCGAATGGCGTCGGCCAGGGTCGACGAGTACGAGGCGTTGCTGCTGCTGCCCGGGACGGTGAAATCTGATCGGCTTTCCAGCGACAATCGGGTGGTCTCCTTCGTGCGTGACTTCATCACTTCGGGGAAGCCGGTCGGGATCGTCTGCTACGGGGCGTGGACTCTGCTTGAAGCAGGAGTGGCCCGGGGCCTTTCACCTGTTGCGGCATTCTGGTCGATCTTCTCAGCGCCCCTCTTGCTTCATGTAGGTAATCCACTACTCAATTGGTGCCGCCGACAAAGTCGGCCCATTCACGTGCTCTCGGCGCAGCGCTACGGGCGGATGACCCCCCGCAGTGGCACCAATCCGAGTTCGTTGTGGCTCATGAACCCCGGCGGTGCATCCACGACGGCGGGAATCGCGTTAGCCGGGCCCATCGCGGTCCAGGTGTAGCCGGGCAACGCGTAGCCGCCGTTGGGATCCTTGGCCCCTTGCAGGATGAGCTCGGTGGATGAATCACCTTCGATCACGATGCGGTAGTGATAATGCTGCGGCCAGTCCTCTTGTGGCTCAATAGCATCGAAGGTGTCCATCGTGTAGATCTCGTGGAAGACGACAAGCGGCTTCTTGTTCACCCAGGACGTCCACTTATGGTGCTGGCGTGCAACGCTGCCTTTCTTGATCACGCCTTTGAACCCCGGCATGTCGCTCGTCTCCCCACCTTCGAACGGGATGTCGCGGGTGGCGACCCCGAGTTCGACTTCGGTGGTGTATCTCTCGACTGTCTTGCCCATTCCCTCGACGATCATGGCCATCGACTGTGCGAACAACGGCCATGCTTGCCCGAGCAGATTGGGGCCGTCCTCAAACCCGGCCGGATCACTGCCCATGCCCATCTCGTAGAGGTACTTCAAGGTGTCCCTGCCGAAGTTCACCACCTCGTAGATGTGGATGGTGTCGATCTGGCTGACGATTCGGGCCAGCGTGAGAACGAGCAGGTCTCCCGCGAAACCGGGATTGACACCGCCGGCGTGAAACGAGGTGCCGCCCTCGAGGCACGCGGCATGGATCTTGTCGATATCCGCTTGGCTGTGTTCGGTTCGGTACCACCACGCACCACCGGAGGCGACGACGTTCTTGCCTGCACGCAGCAGACGGCAGACCTCATCGGGATCAGACCACAGCGGCGCATAGAAGACGCAGTCGGCTTCCAGTGCCTCGATCGCGTCTTTGTCATTGGTGGCGAACACACCCGTCGGCGCCTTGCCGCAGAGCTCGCCGGCATCTTTGCCGACCTTCTCCGGGCGGTTGCAGAGCACTCCAACCAGTTCGTAGGCAGGGTTATGGGCAAAATGGCGGAGCGCTATGGTTCCGACGTTGCCCACGCCCCATTGGATTACGCGATATTTCTTGTCGACCGGCGACGTGATTGGCTTTGCGTGACCTTGCTCGACCGTCGTCATTGCTCCTCCTCCGAGTTCACTACCGCTAGTTGATCGACACTCCGGCATCGACTTTGAACTGCAGTCCGGTGACAAAACGCGATTCATCCGAGATCAGGTACAGCACCGCGTTGCTGACGTCTACGGGCTCGATGCACGGTGTCGGCATCGCGTTGACGAACATCGGTATCAGGTCCGGACGCTCTTCACCGAGAGTGGCACCGAACGACGGCGGAACCATTCCGGTGGGCGTCCCGGTGGGATGCACCGAGTTGACCCGAATGCTCTGTGCGGCAAGCTCATTAGCGAGCGCAATCGTCAGACCTACGACGCCGTGTTTGGAGGCGGTGTACGGAGTTTGAAGCGGGAATCCCTTGATCGCACCGGCCGAGCTGATATTGACCAAGCTCCCGCCACCTTGGACGAGCAGATGCGGTATCGCGGCGGCGCAGGTGTTCCACGTCCCAATGAGGTTCACATCGACCACGGTGCGCCAGTGGTCCGAAGTTGTTCTGTCCCAAGGGGCGACGGTCAGGACTCCGGCGTTGGCGACGGCGCTGTCCAACCCACCCAGTTCGTCAACGCCCTCGTCGACCGCCGAGCGCAATGCCGCTTCGTCGCGGACATCAGCGACTCGGCTCACGCAGCGACCGCCGTGCTCGATGACCAAACGCACCGTTTCGGCTAAGTCCTCCTGAGTAGCCAACTCGTATTCGATCTCCGGCAGGGACTTACAGAGGTCGATGAGAATGAGATCCGCGCCCTCCTCGGCGAGCCTGAGCGCGTGGCTGCGCCCCAAACCGCGTGCGGCACCGGTGATCAGCACTCGCTTGCCCGCCGCCCGTCCGCTCGACGGTCTAGGTTCTGTCACCACATCAGTCCGCGAATGATTTCTGCCGGCGGGATGTCTTCGACGGCAATCAGGCCTGCGGGAGCGCGGCAGACCCAGTCAATCGCATTGACCACCCGAGCAGCGGTCGAAAGACACCCCGCCTCGGTGACGTCAAGCCCTGGGTGTGACAGATGCGTGTTCAGCTCGACGCGAGGATCCCCGTCGACCACGACTCGGTGAACGCCCGGCCGGCCATCGGGCGGATAGAGCCAATCCGGGGCCGATTCAGCGGTGAGCCGCGTGATGTGTTCCATCGTGATCACCGGAACTCCGTCACGAACCCCTTCAACCGCGAACTTCACGGCGGCCATCTGTCCCGGCTCCACTGTCGCCATCTTGCATTCGATCTGTTTGTCGGTGTACCACGGCTCGATGCGTTGTCGAACCTCATCGAGTTGCACGCCCAGCTGATCGGCGAGGTTGCGCACCGCACCGCCCCACATCGTGGTGAGGACACCCGGCAGGAACAGCATCGGCGTATCGTCCTCGGCACTTACACCGAAACCCATTTGTTTGCCTGTGAATTCGTAGTCGTCGTAGTTGGCGTAGTCGAAAATTTCCTGAACGGTGATCGCCCGGGCGCGGGTAACCAGGCTCAGCGCGGAGTGCACCTCGGTGTCGCCGGAGTAGCCAGGATCGATGCCGTTCACATACAGCGAGGCGTTGCCGGCTTCGCAGGCTTGTTGCAGCGGCACCCGCAGCCAGTCGTCCGCCTGGCGAGGAGTCACCAGCCACACCATCGATGTCGCCACGATATTGATGCCAGCGGCAAGGAAGTTCGACATCTGTTCGATGACTTCCATCGGCCGCGTCTCACCTTGTGCGGTGTACACCACACAGTCCGGCTTCAACGCAATGAGCGCGTCGATGTCATCGGTCGCGATGATGCCGGTCGGCTCACTCAACCCGCACAGTTCGGCGGCGTCACGCCCGATCTTGTCCGGGCTGGCGGCATGCACACCGACCAATTCCAGATCGGGCCGACCGATGATCGCCGGTAACGAATGGACGCCGACATTGCCGGTCGAAAATTGAACTACTCTGCGCATCCTGCGTTCGTCCTTGATCAGTAGTCGGGAATCGGCAACGGCGAGTTGTTCGAGTCGATGCCACCGTCCACATGAAAGATCGCGTTGGTCGCGTAGCAGTCCCGGGTGGAGAGATAAACACACAGCCGCCCAAGGTCGGCGACGTCGCCCAGGCGATGCAGCGGCGTCGCCTCCTGCATCTTCTCCTGCGACCCAGGCATCAGGTCGAGACTCCCTTGCAGGCCGTCGGTGGCAAACGAGCCCAGCGCTATCGCATTGACGCGGACCTTCGGCGCAAGCTCCTGCGCCATCGCGCGGGTAAGGGCCTCAAGGCCACCTTTCGCGACGCAGTACGCCGTGAGCGCGCGGATGCCGAAACGGGCTGAGCCAGAGGAGATGTTGACGATGTTGCCGTGGCCGGCCTCGATCATGTGCGGCGCCACGAGCTGGCTCATGATGAATGCCGATGTAACGCACCAGTCGAAGGTGTGGCGGAAGTCCTCGTCGGTGATGTCGAGGAAGCGCGCGTACGTCGAACCCCCGACATTGTTGACCAGGATATCGATGCGCCCGAAGCTTTCCATCGCCGTAGCGACAACCCGATCACTGTCCGGACGGCTCATGGCATCGGCGACGAGCGCCAGTCCCTTGCCGCCGGCATCTTCGATACCGGCGATAGTTCCGCGGATGTCGGATTCCGTACGCGCAGTGCCGACTACGGTTGCGCCCGCCTCCGCGAGGACCCTCGCAATGCCCTGCCCGACGCCCTTCCCAGCGCCGGTAACGATCGCGACTTGGCCTTCCAGATTGAATTGTTCAAGCGCCATCCCAATCCTCTCGCCCGGTCGTGTGCTCATCTAACAAATAAAACTGACTAAAGTCAACGGAATGAAACGCGCAGGCGGCCGCCCCGGCGACTATTCTGCACACTGGGTAGGGACCCCGGATCAGAGGAAATGCACTATGGCAACGGTGGAAAAGCCGTCGGCGCGCGAGACCAAGCGCCTACAGACCCGGGAACGCCTACTGGGCGCTGCCATCGCCGAGTTCAAACGGGGCGGCATGGCAGATGCCGACGTCGGCTCGATCGTTACGGCCGCCGGAGTTGCGCACGGCACTTTCTTCTTTCATTTCCCGACCAAGGAACATGTGCTGTTGGAACTCGAACGGCGCGAAGAGGAACGCATCGCCAAACAGCTCGACCGCTATGTGGGCGCCGCGCACGACCTGTCCTCCACCCTCAAAGAGGCAGTTCGACTGATCCTGGGCCTGGAACGCCGCCTCGGCGCAAGCTTATTCAAAGACTTTCTTGCTCTGCACTTCTCGCAGACCCGCCCCGCCGACGAAAGCAAAGAGCACCCGGTCATCGTGCGGGTCGCCCAAGAGATCGAGCGGGCCCAACATCTGGGTCACGTTGCACCGGAGGTCGTTCCGGTGAACAGCGCGGTGTTCTTCCTGCTGGGTCTTTACGCGCTGCTGACCACGACACACGACTGGCCTACGCAGAGCGCGATGCTCGACGACTACGTGGCCAGCACGCTGCGCAGCCTTCAACGCAGTAACTGATTGACGACAGTCAGTCTCTGCGGGAAGATCGGGCCAGCCGATCGGTAGGAGGAGTCCTTGAATCCGCCCACATTGACCACCGCGGGCAGTCAGCTCGACGAACACTTCGAGCAGTCGCACCTCGCCCAGCGGCAGGCCGACAAGTGGCTCATCGCGGGCAGTATCCTCATCGGCACCGCGGCCCTCGGCATCTTCGGCCTGCCACTGTTTCTCCGCGGGGTGTGGTTGCTGCGCAAGGCGCGGCGCGACGGCCTGTCGGTCCGCCCGATGCTGGTGACGTTGCTTGGTTACCTGGTCATCATCGACGCCGCCATCAACACGGTCGGGTGGGCGCTCGACCTGGTCGCCAATCACACCATCCTGGCCCGAATCCTGTTGAACGGCTGGGGCGCAATGTTCGACGCCGGCTACTTCTGGCACTACAACGAGCTGTGGGTCGGCGGTGCGGCCGGGCCGGGCGAGAAAGCCCTCGAAGTGAGTTTGATCCTCACGGTGTTCACCATGCGGATCGCGGCCGCGATCGGCTTCCTGCAGATGAAGCGATGGGGCCAGCAATGGATGGTGATCACCTGCTGGATGGGCGTGCTGATCTGGTGCGTCTACGTGTTCAACATGACAATGTTCGCGGACGTGCGCTATGCCGGCGTCATCTTCCCCGTCGTGGGCTGGTGGCTCTACGACATCTTCTACATCACCCCATTCTTGGCCATCCCGTATCTGCACACCGTCAACCGCGAGATCTTCACCGACTAACTGGTTCGTTGTTGACTCTAATCATTGACTCTGGTCAGTAATCGCGCTACAAAGGCTGAACCATGACGCCACAGGTCAAGGCCACGGCACGCGAGGTGCGTCGGCGACAAACCCGGGAGCGCATACTCGGCGCGGCGATCACCGAGTTCAAGCGTTCGGGCATGACAGGCGCCGATGTGAACGCGATCGTCGCAGCCGCGGGCGTCGCGCACGGAACGTTCTTCTTCCACTTCCCCAGCAAGGAGCATGTACTCCTTGACCTGGAGTTCCGCGAAGAAGCACGCATCGCCGCGCAGTTCGCCACATACCTCGAGGAAGCACACGGGCTTGCTGCCGCGTTGACAGAAGTGGTCCATCTTGTGGCCGGCCTGGAGCAGCGGCTCGGCCCGCTGCTCTTCAAAGAGCTTCTGGCGCTGCATTTCTCGCCGACACGCCCCAATAAGGACAACTGGAGCGATCATCCCGTCATCGTTCTGCTCGTCGATGAGATCGAGCGGGCGCGAGGTGATGGCGAAGTTCATCCGGAAGTGGACGCCTTCTACAGTGCGACGTTCTTCCTGCTCGGCATCTACGGAGTACTCACCAGCACCGACAACGCTGACAAGCGCGACACGATGCTGACCAAACTGATCGCCACCGCCGTGCGCGGTCTGGAAGTCCGATGACCCAAGCGCGCATGCCACCACCCATCAACAAGGAGGTCTGAAATGGACTGGATCTGGGAGATACTGCGCTACGTCGCAGCCTGGGGAGGCACGGGGCTGGTCATCTGGTTCTGGTACTGGATGTTCTCGAATCTCGGCACGTTCTGAGCCTCGATGATCGAGCTTGCCGACGCACACGCAATGGCGATCGAACGCAGTTGCGCGGTCACGGCTGTCGCCCTCAGCGGGCGACGTCGCGAGGGTGTGCGCCTGGTGACCGGCGAGCACCGTGGGTTCAGCCTGAGTTCACAACTCGATTTCGTGCAGGTCCCATATCCATCAATCGAAAAGGGCTGGACGCGCAGGACCCTGACATGCGGTGTAGCACTTCAATGTTCACCGTCAAAGGAGCGACTCGCAACGTTTCGACTGCACGAGCTGTCGGCGCGCGAGTTGCGTGCGATCACTCTCGTCGAGGCCGGCGTGGCCCTGGGTTGGATCGCCTCGAACTGGCCCGGACTGCTCGTGGAAGCGCACCGGATGCTGCCGGACCTCCCAGCGTTGCCCGCCGATACGGATGCCGGCGAGATGGTCAACCGCGCGATCTCGATGTCGCGCAGCGGCGCGCAGCTGAGCATTCCTCCACTCGTGGGCCGATTGCCCCTGGCCTACACAGCGCCCCAGGGTCTGTCCGACAAGTTGCGTCGAAGCTTCGGCAGAATGCCTTGGACCACAACGCAGAAGCGCCTGCCGCGTCCGTACTCCGTTCCAGTCGGCGGCGACGGCGGCGTGCGCAATCCCAACCTCCCGCCGCCCAGCCGGCCTCAGGACAATGACCTCGATATCACTCCAGAGCACCGCCCGGGCATCCCCTACCCCGAATGGAATTCCTGGACAAAGAGTTTCATGCGAGACCATGTTGCCGTTCTCGAACGCACGCATGCCAGCACGACGCGTTCACCAGGTCCCGCGTCCGCAGAGCTGCGGAAATGGTTTGAAGAACGCACCCACCGGGCCATGAAGAACCGCCTGGAGGACGGCTCGGACCTCGACGTCGAGCAGTATGTGCGTCATTACATCGACCTCGCGACCGGCGACGCGCTCGAGCCGCGCATCTTTCGCGACTTGTTGCCCACCAGCCGCGACGTCAACACGGCGCTATTGCTCGACGGCAGCTCGTCATTGGGTGTGCACGGCGGACGGATCTTCAAGCTGGAGCTGGCCTGCGCCGACGCTCTGTCGAATGCGATGACGCTCGCGCGGGAACGCCACGGAATCTTCGTATTCACCGGCAACACGCGACACCGCGTCGAAGTGAACTGCCTCAAGGACTTCGACGATCGGCGGTTCGTGCCGCCGGGCCGACTCGGTCTGACCACTGGCGGCTACACCAGACTCGGCGCACCGTTGCGCCACTTGACCAGTCGGCTTCTTGCGCAGCCCTCCGAGCGCCGGCTGCTCATCGTGATCGGCGACGGCCTGATCTCCGATGAGGGCTACGAGGGTCGCTATGCGTGGGCCGACGTCGCGCACGCGGTCGAGGAAGCGAACGACGCGGGCGTCTCCATCTATTACCTCGGTGTCGGACCGACCCGCGTCGACCCGCTTCCCGAGGTCTTCGGACCCCTTCGCTCCCAACGCATCCGGCGAGTCGAGGAGCTGCCGAGGGTATTGGCCCACGTTCACCGTGAGCTGGTAAGCGCATGACCACCGACACCTACTACTCGAATGGCAACGAAGTCCAGTTGTTCGAGCAGGCCTATCAGCAACGGCTGCCGGTGATGCTCACCGGCCCGACCGGCTGCGGCAAGACACGGCTGGTCGAGCACATGGGCCTGCTGCTGAGCCGACCCGTGGTCACTATCAGCTGCCATGACGATTTGACCAGTTCGGACCTCGTGGGCAGGTTCATGGTGACCGGCGGCGATGTGGTGTGGACCGACGGCCCACTGACCCGGGCGGTGAAAGCCGGCGCGATCTGCTACCTGGATGAGGTCGTCGAAGCACGGCACGACTCACTGGCCATCCTGCATTCGCTGACCGACCACCGCCGTGCGCTCTACCTCGACCGGGCAGACGAAGTGGTCGAAGCGCCCGAAACCTTCATGCTCGTCTGCTCCTACAACCCGGCCTACCGCAGTTCCCTCAAGGAGCTCAAGCCGTCGTTCCGCCAGCGGTTCGTCACACTTCCGATGAAGTACCTGCCCCCGGACCGCGAAGCCGATGTGGTCGTCGCCGAAGCGGGCATCGAGCTTTCGACCGCGAGCAGGCTCGTTGCCTGCGCCACCGCCATCCGGACCGCCGACCACGCGTTCCACTTCGAGCCGCCGTCTACCCGCGTCCTGGTCACCGCCGCGCAGCTGATCGCCTCCGGTGCAAGCGAATTAGAGGCGGCCGAAGCCTGCATCCTCGCGCCACTGTCGACCGACGGCGCCATCAACGACGGCTTACGCGAGGTCGCGGTCGCCAGCCTCGCTCCCGCCGACAGCTCGCGCACGTCTCAGTAGCACAACCGCGAAAGGAGCCACGACTATGGATCAGAAGGAACGGCAGCGCAAGAAGGCGCTCATCATCTTGCAGATCGTCATCTACGGCTACCTGCTGCTGATGTTTGGAATTCAGCTCTACATGTCCTTCGCGCGCGGCTGGTGGGAATTGTGAATGTCCCGCTACTGAACCGGCGCCCCGATGACCCGGTCAGCCTCGAGGACCATCACGACGAATCCCGTCTGGCACAACGCCGCGCAGACAAGTGGATGATCGTCGGCGCGGCACTGATGGGGATGTGGGCGCCGGGCCTGATCGGCTTCCCCATCTTCATGCGCGGAGTCTGGCTGCAGCGCCAGGCTTTACGGGCAGGCCTGTCGGTGCGGCCGATGATCGTCACCTTGATCGGTTATCTCGTGCTGATCGACGGAGCACTCAACAGCCTGGGCTGGGCGTTGGATCTCGTTGCCAACCACACGTTGATCAACCGGGTACTGATGGTCGGTTGGGGCAACATGTTCGATGCCGGTTACTTTTGGCACTACAACGAACTGTGGGTCGGCGGCGCCGCCGGCCCCGGCGAGAAAGCGTACGTGGCGGGGCTGATCCTGACGGTGTTCACGATGCGCTGTGCCGCCGCGATCGGTTTCCTGCAGATGAAGCGGTGGGGCCACCAATGGATGATCATCACCTGCTGGATGGGCGTGGTGATCTGGTGCGCCTACGTGTTCAACATGACCATGTACGCCGACGTCCGCTACGCGGGCGTGGTCTTCCCTGTCATCGGCTGGTGGCTCTACGACATCTTCTACATCACACCGTTCCTGGCCATCCCGTATCTGCACACGGTGAACCGCGAAATCTTCACCAACTGAACACTTTAAGGAGCGCAGCTGTGACTTCACCGCCACCCGCACCGGCGTCCACCGAAGACAAGGACCCGGCCGAGGACTTACCCCCCGGCACCACGCCGTACTACGCCAGGATGCACAGATACATCAAACGGGCCGTCATCGTCTGTCTGGTCGCCCTCGTCATCGAAGGTGCCTTCACGCTGCCCTTCATGGCGGTCTACTACGGCTATCCGACGCTGAGCCTGACCCAGATCTGCAGTGAATTACTCAAGGTCCGCTACTCAGACGACACCTTGGAGTGCAAGGTCCCTTATCCGATGTTGGGGCCACCCGAAGGCGCCGAGGGCAAGGACACCGCCCGCGACCAGTGGGGCATCCAGCCGGTTCCGAAATATCACCGGCTGAAATTCCGCGAACTGGTGCGCATCCACGACGCGCGGGTGGCCCGGCAGCATGGCGCTCCGGCTCTGTGACCCTTCGGGTCGTTCAGTGGACGACGGGAAACATCGGTACGAAGTCGGTACACGCAATCGTCGCGAACTCGCTACTCGAGCTCGTCGGATGCTACGCGTGGTCGCCGGACAAGGTCGGGCGCGACGTCGGTGACCTGTGCGGCATCGAACCACTCGGTTTGCTGGCCACCGACGACATCGACGCCCTGTTCGCACTTGAGCCCGATTGTGTGGTGTACAACCAGATGTTCGCCAACGTCGACGATCTGGTCCGCATTCTCGAGGCGGGCATCAACGTCGTCACCACGTCGGAGTTCATCACCGGCCATCGACTCGGCGACGGGCGCGAACGCATCCTCAGGGCGTGCGAACTCGGTCGGTCGACGATCTTCGGCAGCGGCCTGAACCCCGGCTTCATCGAACTCTTTGCGATCGTTTCTGCAGGGCTCTCGGACAGGATCGACCGGGTGTGCATCGTGGAATCGTTTGACACGACGATCTACAACTCGCCGGAGACCGAGAAGATTATGGGGTTCGGATATCCGATCGACTACCCGGACCTGCTGGCGGTGACCGAGGGGGGGTCGGGGATCTTCCGCGAAGCCGTCCTCGTCGTCGCCGACGCGCTCGGGGTTGAGCTCGACGAGATTCGTTGCGAGGCTGAGTATGCCCAAGCCACCGAAGACGTCCACCTGCCCGGCGACTGGGTCATCGCCAAGGGTTGTGTGGCGGGAATCGACGTGAGCTGGAAGGGCTTTGTCGGTGAGCGTGACGTCGTCGAGGTACGTGGGGTGTGGACCAAGGGTCAATCGCTGGCGCCCACCTGGACGATGGGCTTCGGCTACAACATCACCGTCGAAGGCCGACCGACGATCAAGACAACCCTCGCGTTCGAGCCGCCCGCAGATTTCGTCGCAGAGACGATCGAAGAATACATCCTGCTCGGTCTGACCATCACAGCCGTGCCGGCCATCACCGCGATTCCGGCCGTCGTCGCCGCGCCACCCGGCATTGCGACCTATAACGATCTGCCGCTACTACTTCCGCGTGGAGTCATCAATGTCTGAGCAGCGAGATACGCAGCTCCATCACGTCGTGTTCGCCGTTGCGCCGGAACGCCAAGCGGCGCTGGCAAAGATGTTCACCGAACTCGGCTTCAGCTTCGAGAACACCGAGCTGACTGAACTCGGTTTGAAGATTCATTTGGATTGGAACGGCGGCATCGAACTGATCAGCGCGATCCCCGGTGCGACCGCCGATGTGGCGGCGTCCGTCAGTGAGTTCGTGAAGCGCAACGGCGACGGCGTGTACACCGTGGTGCTCCGCGTCCCGGGGGCATCCGAGGCCGAAGCCGTCACCGACCGCTACGGGTCGAAAATCCGCTTCCGGCAGAGCATTTCCGGTGAGGGTTCGTATCTCGACGAAATCGACCTATCGGTCCTCGGCCTTCCGCTGACCTTGCTGTCGACGAATATCCCGTGACGACGCCACCAGCTAGGAGATGTCGTGACCGTTGACGCGGCCAGGCCGAGTGTTTTCGACGCCGGACTACCCACGCTGAGTTATGACCTTACCGACACCCCACAGCAGATCTATCCGCAGTTCCATGCAGCCCAGAAAACGGCGCCGATCGCATTGGGACCCATTGGCCCCGAAGTACTCTCGTATGAACTGGCCCGGACGGTGCTTCGTGATCCACGGTTCGTCATCCCTCCGGGAATTCATCTGTCCGCCCACGGGATCACGTCGGGCCCGCTATGGGACCGAGTCATCCGCAGCATCTTGAACATGGAAGGCGACGAGCACCGCCGACTTCGCAGCCTGGTATCCAAAGCCTTCACGCCGCGGGCGACGGCGGGCCTGGACGACACCATCCACACCGTCGTCAACCAGCTCATCGATCGCGTCGCGAACTCGGGCCGCTGCGAATTCGTCGCGGACATCGCCCGGCCGTATCCCATTCCGATCATCTGCGCGTTGCTCGGTGCACCTCGTGAAGACTGGCAACAGTTTTCACGGTGGGCCGAGGACATCTTCAAGATCGTGAGCTTCGACTGCGATCTGACCGAGGAAGAGCCCGTCATCCTCAAGGCGTGGGCTGAATTCGACGACTACATCGACGACATGGTCGCGCAGAGGCGTCAACACCTGACCGACGACCTGCTGTCCGAGCTGATCGGCATCGAAGATGCGGGCGACCGCCTCGACGCCGGCGAGTTGCGCATGTTGGCGTTCAGCATTCTGGTGGCCGGCACCGACACCACGCGCAGCCAACTGGCGGCATCCATGCAGGTGCTCTGCGACCACCCCGATCAGTGGGCGCTGCTGCGCGACCAGCCCGAACTGGCGATGCGCGCCGTGGAGGAGACCATGCGGCATTCACCGTCGATGTGCAGCACGGTGCGCAGCGTCACCGATGACGTGACGATCGACGACTACACCTTCCCCGCAGGCACTTTCATCCTGGTGAACACCTACGCGGCGAATCGCGATAGCGCCGTCTATGACGATCCGACACGCTTTGACATCGCCCGCGAAGACCCACCACCCATCCTGACGTTCGGCGGAGGGGTGCACTACTGCCTCGGCGCCAACCTGGCGCGACGCGAACTCGCCGAAGCGCTCAAGATCCTCGCCCGCCGCTTGCCGAATCCGCGGCGCATCGGATCGCCGCCGTGGAAGCCGTTGCTCGGCATGAGCGGGCCCACCAGCTTGCCCATCCAGTTTGGCTGATGCGTGAGAAAGTCGATGCGAGCGTACGCCTGCCTGGCAATGTTCCGCCCTACGCCCACAGGCACCCGTGGAATGATGCCCGATATGTTCGACCGCTCTTTTCTCGCTGCGGCTATCGCAGTCACCGCGATCGGTGTGGCGTCGCCCGCGCACGCGGACCCGCCGTGCCCTCCCGGCGGCTGTCCGCACGGCCCGGCCAACAGCCCGTCCTACAAGGACGGCTACAAGTCCGAACACGACTACTTCTCGACCCCGCAGAATCACTCCTATCTCAAGAGCGAGATGCAAAACGGCTACACCGCTGCGAGTGCCTGCCAAGTCGAGATGGGCGGAGGGGCGCCACCGGCGAATCCCGCTGACTGGATCAACGGCTGCATCGACGCTCTGCACGACCTGGGATTCAAGCCATAACCCCCCGGGTACTGATCGGCGTCGCCGAGTTGACCGATCTCATCGACACCGGCCAACCCGCGGCGATCCTCGACGCGCGCTGGCGGCTCGACGAGCCCGACGGGCGGGCGTCGTACCTACAAGGCCATCTCCCGGGCGCGGTGTACGTCTCGCTCGAAGACGAGCTCAGCGACCACAGCGTCACCGGTCGGGGGCGGCATCCGCTGCCCTCCGGACGCAGCGTCGAGGCTGCGGCGCGGCGGTGGGGCGTCCGCCAAGGCGTGCCCACCGTCGTCTACGACGACTGGAATCGAGCCGGTTCGGCGCGGGCCTGGTGGGTGCTGTCGGCTGCCGGCATCGCCGACGTGCGCATCCTGGATGGCGGCCTCGCCGCGTGGCGGTCTGCCGGGGGCAGCCTGGCCACCGACTCGTTCACGCCGCCACCGGGCGACGCGACCGTGCTGTACGAGGATCTCTATAACGGAGCGCTGCCGACCCTGACTGCGCAGCAGGTCGATAACTTCACGCTGCTCGACGCGCGCGCACCCGAACGCTTCCGCGGTGACGTCGAGCCGATCGATCCTGTCGCCGGACACATCCCCGGCGCGAAGAACCTGCCCAGTGGCACTGTGCTCGCTGGTGACGGCACATTTTTGACGCCCGACGCGCTAGCCTCACTGCTCGCGGACCGCGGCATCGACGATGACGGCCGACTGGCGGCGTACTGCGGCTCGGGTGTCACTGCCGCCATTTCGATCGCGGCGCTCACTGCGATGGGCTACCGGGCAGCGCTGTTTCCCGGCTCATGGTCGCAATGGAGTTCCGATGCCGCCAACCCAGTTGCCCGCGGAGACGATTAGTCCGATTCCACGGACTGAGGTTTGTCTCCCGCCTTCGACGGTAATGCGCGTAGAGAGGGGGACGCGTTGGTCGACCGACGCGTTCGCCTAGGTCTCGCCGGTTCAGCCGAGAGCTGGTGAGGCCGTCTATAAATGCCAGATCCGGTGTGTCACTCTCTTAGTTGTAGTAGCGTGCGGTTATGAATACTGACGTCTGGATTCTGGGCGGCTATCAAAGCGACTTCGCCCGAAACCTCACCAAAGAGGGCCGTGACTTCGCGGATCTGACCCGCGAGGTCGTCGACGCCACCCTGATCGCGGCAAAGATGGACGCCGGCGACATCCACGTGGTTCACGTTGCCAATGCATTCGGCGAGATGTTCGCCGAACAGGGTCACCTCGGCGCCATGCCGGCAACCGTGTGCGACGGCCTGTGGGACACCCCGGCGTCGCGGCACGAGGCCGCCTGCGCGTCGGGAAGCGTGGCCGCGCTGGCAGCGATGGCCGATCTGCGGGCCGGCAACTACGACACCGCGTTGGTCCTCGGCGTTGAACTCGAGAAGACCGTCCACGGTGACACCGCGGCGCGTCACCTCGGCGCAGCGGCCTGGACCGGACACGAAGGGGCAGGCGCGAAATATCTCTGGCCGTCGATGTTCGCCACCGTCGCCGACGAGTACGACCGCCGCTACGGACTGGACGAAACCCATCTGCGGGCCATAGCACAGGTCAACTTCGGCAACGCGCGCCGAAACCCCAACGCGCAGACCAGAGAATGGACGGTGCCCGATCCGATCTCCGACGACGACGCGGGCAATCCGCTCATCGAAGGCCGGCTGCGCCGGTTCGACTGTAGCCAGATGACCGACGGCGGAGCGGGAGTCGTCCTGGTCACCGATAAATACCTTCGCGATCATCCGGATGCTCGGCCGGTCGCGCGCATCGCGGGCTGGGGTCATCGCACCGTCGGACTGGGCCTGCAACAAAAACTCGACCGCGCGGCCGACGACCCGTACGTCATGCCGCATGTGCGGGCAGCCGCGCTTGACGCGCTGCGACGCGCACAGGCGAGCCTCGACGATGTGCATGGGATCGAGGTACACGACTGCTTTACTCCCAGTGAGTATTTGGCGATCGACCACATCGGCCTGACCGGACCGGGCGAATCGTGGAAGGCCATCGAAAACGGCGAAATCGAGATCGGCGGACGGCTGCCGATCAACCCCAGTGGCGGGCTGATCGGCGGTGGCCATCCGGTCGGTGCATCGGGAATTCGGATGCTCGTCGATGCGGCAAAACAGGTCAGCGGCGCTGCCGGCGACTACCAGGTCGAGGGCGCGAAAGCCTTTGGCACGCTGAACTTCGGTGGCAGCACCGCCACCACGGTCAGTTTCGTCGTCCGCGCAACCGAAGGAGCGTGACATGGACGTCGAAGTCGTAGCCAAATTCCTGTCGACCCTGCCCGAAGACGACGACCACCCGTACCGAACCGGGCCGTGGCGGCCGCAGACCAGTGAGTGGGACGCCGACGACCTGATCGCCGTCGAGGGAGAAATCCCCCGCGATCTCGACGGTGTCTACCTGCGCAACACCGAGAACCCGCTGCACCCGTCGATGAAGACCTACCACCCGTTCGACGGCGACGGCATGCTGCACGTCGTCGGGTTCCGTGACGGAAACGCCTTCTACCGCAACCGTTTTGTCCGCACCGACGGCTTCCTTGCCGAGAACGAGGCGGGCGGGCCGCTGTGGCCGGGCCTGGCCGAACCGGTGCAACTGGCCAAGCGCGACGAAGGCTGGGGCGCTCGCACCCGGATGAAGGACGCGTCGAGCACCGACGTCATCGTCCACCGTGGTGTCGCGCTGACCAGCTTCTACCAGTGCGGCGACCTGTACCGGATCGACCCATTCTCTGCCGACACGCTGGGCAAGGAGACCTGGAACGGCCACTTTCCCTCTCAGTGGGGAGTGTCCGCGCATCCGAAGGTCGACCCCAAATCCGGCGAGCTGCTGTTCTTCAACTACAGCAAGCAGGCGCCCTATATGCACTACGGCGTCGTCGACGAAAACAATGATCTGGCACACTACGTCGACGTTCCGCTGCCCGGCCCCAGGCTGCCGCACGACATGGCCTACACCGAGAACTACGTCATCCTCAACGATTTCCCGCTGTTCTGGGATCCCGAGCTGCTCACGCACGACGTGCATCTGCCGCGGTTCTACCCTGACATGCCGTCACGCTTCGCGGTGCTGCCACGCCGCGGCGGCACCGGCGACATCCGGTGGTTCCAGGCCGATCCGACCTTCGTGCTGCATTTCACCAACGCCTACGAAGACGGCGACGAGATTGTGCTCGACGGATTCTACGAAGGCGCGCCGCAGCCACTCGACACCGGCGGAACGAAGTGGGACAAGCTCTTTCGCTTCTTGGCGCTGGATCGGCTGGAGGCCCGACTGCACCGGTGGAGGTTCAACTTGGTCACCGGCGAAGTCAAGGAAGAGCAATTGTCAGAGTCCATCACCGAATTCGGGACGATCAACCCGGACTACGCCGCCGGCAACTACCGCTACACCTATGCGGCCACCGGCAAGCCGGGCTGGTTCCTGTTCGACGGGCTGGTCAAGCACGACGTGCGCACCGGAGGCGAACAGCACTATCAGTTCGCCGACGGGGTCTTCGGAAGCGAGGCCGCGATGGCCCCGCGACTGAATTCCTCCGGCGAGGACGACGGCTACCTGATCACGCTGACCACCGACATGGACGCCGACGCATCCTACTGCGTGATCTTCGACGCCGCACGGTTCAGCGACGGGCCGGTATGCAAAATTGCTCTGCCCGAACGAATTTCCAGCGGCACCCACGCCACCTGGGCGCCGGGTGCGCAGTTACGCCGTTGGCATGATGCCGACTCCCCCGCCGGCGCGATCGGACTCTGAATGCCGCCGGCGACGCCCACGCTGCTCAGCCCCGGCGGCACCAACGCGGTGGGCCGGATCCTCGGCCTGCTCGGTGACGAGTGGACGTTGTTGATCATTCAGCAGGCGTTGCTGGGCGCGACCCGCTACGGCGAATTCATGGCGCGGCTGCCGATCTCGAATTCGGTGCTGGCCAGCCGCTTACGCGTGCTGACGGATAACGAGTTGCTGGTCCGCACCGTGTATCAGACCCGGCCGGTGCGCGCCGAGTATCTGATCACCGCGCGCGGACGCGCCTTCTGGCCGGTGCTGTTGTCGATCTGGGAGTGGGAACGACGGTGGGTGCCCGATCGCATCGACCGGCTTCCGGCGATGCATCACACGTTGTGCGACAACGACTTCGCGCCGACCTTGACCTGCCAATCGTGCGGTGAGGCGGTGACCGAGAAGGAGGTGGCGGCGCGCTGGGGCCCGAGCGGTTCGTGGTCGCGTTCGGTGCCCGAGGCGATCACCCGTCGCCGGTCGGCAGCCGATGGTGAGCGCGGTCAGGCCGGGTTGTTCCCCGAGACGATGAGCGTGTTCGGAAACCGCTGGGCGGCTGCCCTGTTGGTGTGCGCCTTCCTCGGAACCACCCGCTTCACCGATTTTCAGACCCAGCTCGGAGCGACGCCGTCGCTGCTGACTCAACGGTTGCAGACGTTCTGCGCCAACGGTGTGCTGTGTGTATCGCGGCAGGCCGGGCCGGCGCGCGACCACTACCAGCTGACCGAGAAAGGGCGGGCGTTCTTCCCGGTGATCACCGCCGCGTTGCAGTGCGGGCAACATTGGTTTCACGCGCCGGAGGGCCCGGCGGTGGCGATCACCCATCTCGGCTGCAGCAAGCCGTTCGTCGGGCAACTGAACTGCGACCAATGCGCCCAGCCACTGAAGGGCGCACACGTCAGCGTCAACTAGCGATTTCCCCGTAGCGAGGACGCCAACGCCCATATCGAACAGAGCATCGCAGCCGATGCTGCAACGCCGCCGACGTACAAGCCGTAGGCCGCCGATACCGGCGGCTTGACGTTCACATGGTAGTACCGGACCATCAGTGCGACGACTACCAGCGAGATCACCAGCGCCGCAACCGATGCCGGCTTCACCGACAATCCCCTGCCGACCATTGCACCCGCCACCAGCAGGGCCGAAGACAGCAACACGATCAGCTGACCCGGCCCGAACCCGTGCGGCAGATGCAGGCTGCCGATGCTGCCGCCGATCGCGTTGGCCCAGCCGCCGCCGCTGATACCCGTGGTCAGCCACGGCAGCCATGCGCTCACCGACACGATCGCGGCACACAGCGCCACCATCCAGCCGGGGCGTATGCGGGGCATAGTGCGACAGTAGCGGCTAACGGCCGGTGGGCGTTGTCATCCGATCTAGTGGTCACATCAGACTCGGGTGGATCGGACTGTTCGTCGTGCCCGGCTATCAGCGACAAATACCCTGGGGGCCTTAGTTTGTCGCCGTGAGGCGGGCAAAGTATCACTGGCCTGTTGCCTCAGAGGCCTGTGTGGCGGATGTGGTTGACGGCTTCAACAGCGCGCAGCGCCAGTCCCGCGAAGTCGCCTCAGGCAGGCGCGAAGACCGTGACGAACCTACGCAGCGATTCGCGGATATCGCTCTTCAACGCCGCGGCGACCATCATTCCGATGGGGCCGAACAACGCGGGGCCCCCGAGGTGCACATCGAGGCTTACCACCGAGTTGTCACCCTTGGGT